>CAYOFA010000033.1:7778-24214 GCA_964402885.1 uncultured Spirochaetaceae bacterium | reverse complement strand
CCGCCCTCTTTCTCTCGGGAGGCGACAATCGGTCCCGGCAGATAGTCGGCGAGCCGGGGCCCGGCACCTACCGGGCCCGCCCCGGGGCCACCGCCGCCGTGCGGTGTGGAGAAGGTCTTGTGGAGGTTGAAGTGCATCACGTCGATGTCGAGATCCGCGGGGCGCAGCACACCGAGAATCGCGTTGAGGTTGGCGCCGTCGCCGTAGACGAGGCCGCCGCACTCATGCACCACATCAATGATTTCACGGATGTGCGCCTCGAAGAGCCCGAGCGTATTGGGATTCGTGATCATGATCCCGGCGACATCGTCGCCGCAGGCAGCCTTCACCGCCCCGAGGTCGGCGTTCCCGTCATCATCGCTCGGAATCTGCACCGCGTCGAAGCCGGCCATGGCAACGCTTGCCGGGTTGGTCCCGTGGGCGCTGTCTGGAATGAGCATCTTCGTCCGCCCGGTATCGCCGCGGTCTGCATGATAGCGGCGAATCATGAGCACCCCGGAGAGCTCACCCTGGGCGCCGGCCGCCGGCTGCAGAGATACCCGCCGGAATCCGCTGATTCGCTCGAGGAGATCCTGGAGCCGCCACATGAGCTCGAGGCTCCCCTGGGAGAGCTCATCGGGCTCGAGGGGATGATGTCGCGTGAAGCCCGAGGCGGAGGCCGCCCGCTCGTTGACCTTCGGGTTGTATTTCATCGTACAGGAACCGAGAGGATAGAAGTGGGTGTCAATCGCGAAGTTCGCCTGGGAGAGCCGGGTGAAGTGGCGAACGACCTCGAGCTCGCTCACCTCCGGAAGATTCGGCGCGGAGTCCCGCAGCAGGTCGACCGGCGGCCCGGCTCCATCGCCGGCGGAGTGTCGCGGCAGGTGAGGTTTGCTCCGTCCCTGAGATGATATCTCCCACAGGAGCTCTGGAAGCGGTCTGGAGTCGGTCATCTGGCCCACCTCTCGAGAAGGGTAACAAGTTGCTCGATATCGGCTGCGGTGTGTTGCTCGGTCAGGGCAACAAGCAGCTGGTTCCGTTTGTCCGGATAGAAGCGTCCGAGATCGATGCCCGGGGAGACTCCCGCCTCATCTCCGGCGGAAACGATCTCCGCCGCCGCAACGGGTGTCTGCACCGCAAACTCCCTGAAGAACAGTCCCGGTAGCACCGTAAATCCCGGCAGGGCGTCGATGCGTGAGGCCGCCTCGTGGGCATTCTCATAGGAGAGTCGCGCCACCTGCTGCATGCCCCGCGGGCCCATCGCGGCCATGTAGATCGCCGCCCGCAGCGCCATGAGTCCCTGATTCGTACAGATGTTGCTGGTCGCTTTCTCCCGGCGGATATGCTGCTCACGGGTGCTCAGGGTCAGCACGAAACCCCGCGTTCCCTCGGTGTCCACCGTTTCACCGACGATACGGCCAGGCATCTTACGAACGAGCTTCTGCCGGCACCCGAGCATTCCGAGATACGGCCCACCGTAGGAGAGGGGGATGCCGAGTGGTTGACCCTCGGCGCTGACGATGTCCGCACCGTCGGCGCCCGGCGGCCGGAAAAGGGCTGCGGCGATGGGATCGGTATGAACCACGAACAGGGCGCCGGCGTCGTGGATCCTGTCGGCAATGCCCCGAAGGTCATGAATCCTGCCGAAGAAATCGGGGGTCTGCACGAGCACCGCGGCGGTCTCGTCGTCGGTCTGCGAGGCGGCCACGTCAGCGGTGCCCGCCTCGACGATCTCCACGTCGGTCGCCTGCAGATAGCCTCGCAGGACCTCGAGGTATTGCGGATGCGTACCCTCGGCGACAATGAGCTTGCGCCGCCCGGAGCTGCCTGCCCGAACGGCCATGGCGGCCGCCTCGGCAAACGCCGTGGCGCCGTCGTACTGAGAGGCATTCACCACGTCGATGTCGAGGAGCTCCGCGGCCATGCTCTGATACTCGAATATGGCCTGCAGCGTACCCTGGCTCGCTTCCGCCTGGTAGGGTGTGTAGGAGGTCGTGAACTCGCCGCGGGAGGCGAGGTAATCGACAACACTCGGAACGAAGTGATCGTAGGCGCCACCGCCGAGAAAGGACAGCCTCCCGCAGGAGGCAGCGTTTCGTGCGGCGAGACGATCCGTTTCGCGCAGGACCTCGAGCTCGGCAAACGGCTCGGGCAGATCGAGGTCCGGATACCGCACATCCTCAGGTATGTCCGTGAAGAGCTCCCCCGTATCGCTCAGTCCGAGGGTGTCGAGCATCCGGCGGCGATCGCCGTCGGTATTTCCGATAAACGGCATAAGACCTCCTGCTGTGGGCCTACTCCTCTTCGAGGGTCTTGGTGTATTCCTCGTAGTCTGCGGCAGACATGAGGGAGTCGTATTCGGAGACGTCGGTGGGCTTGATCTTGATCATCCAGCCGTCACCGAAGGGGGATTCGTTCACCGTCTCCGGAGTCTCGGAGAGATTGTCGTTCACCTCGGCGATCTCACCGCCCACCGGCATGAAGAGGTCGCTTGCCGATTTCACACTTTCCACCACGCCGAAGCTTTCTCCCTGCTTGAGCGTTGCGCCGACCTCCGGAAGCTCTACGAACACCACATCCCCGAGGCTGTCCTGTGCATAATCACTGATGCCGACAACGACGAGATCTCCGTCCTTGCGTGCCCACTCGTGTGACTTCTGATACTTCACCGAATCATCGAAGTTCATTCTCTGTCTCCTTTCTCATCTCTCAAAATGTCTGATCACGATCTGTATGCGGGTCGATACAGCGGACGCTTCACCACTTCCGCGCGCCGCGTTCGACCACGCACCACTATGTCAAGCTCGGCGCCGGTCTTTGCATATGCCGGCGTCACGAAGACATTCCCGTAATACCACTCGAGGGTGGGAGAGTACATCCCCGTCACTACAGCTCCGATGGTCTCCCCCTCGGGTGATCGCGCCTCGTAGCCTCCCCGGAGCATCGCCCGATCGATCATCCGGATGGTGGCGAGCTTTTTCGAAACCCCGGACTCTATCTGCGCGAGCAGCGCATCGCGCCCGACGAACGGCCGCTCGAGCTCGCATGCCCACTTCAGTCGCGCCTCGATCGGGGTGGTGTCCTCGTCGAGCTCGTGCCCGTAGAGCGCGAAGCCCGGCTCGAAGCGCAGGCTGTCGCGCGCGGCCAGGCCGATCGGCAGTAAACCCTCGGGAAGGAAGGAGCCTGCGGTACGAAGCGCCTCCCACACCCCGGCGGCCGCCTCGTTGTCCATGTAAATCTCCACCCCGTCCTCGCCGGTGTAGCCGGTCCGGCTCACCAGGCAGTCGGCCCCCGCGATGCGATCCTCGCGGATGGCAAAGCGCTCAAGATCCGCGGCTCCGTGGCCGGCGGCACGCTCGAAGATCTCCAGTGCCTGGGGGCCCTGAAGGGCGAACATGCTCGTATCCCAGGACTTGTTGGTGATGCTCACGTCGAAGCCGCCCGCATTGCGGTCGCGTCCCGCCGCATCGTCCGGCCCGTCAGCCCCCGCCGCGTCGCCCGGCGCGGCCTCGCCCGCGGCAACGGCCCGCAGCCACGCATCGTCTTTCTCGATATTACCGGCATTCACCACGACGTAGAACCGGTCGGGGAGGCGGTATACGAATACGTCGTCGACCACGCCGCCGTCGGGGCGGCACATGAGGCAGTAGGTAGAGAGGCCCTCGGGAAGACCGAGTATGTCGTTGGTAAGAGTGTAGTCGAGGAAGGAAACGGCGTCGGGACCGGAGACTTCCACCTGTCCCATGTGAGAAATGTCGAAGAGGCCGGCCTGCTCACGAACTGCCCGGTGCTCGGCTATCGCGCCGGTTTCGTACTGCAACGGCATGTCCCAGCCGGCAAAGGGACCCATTCGGGCGCCATGTTCACGGTGCCATGAATACAGCGCCGTTCGCCTGAGATCTTCCGCCATCTTGCGTCTCCTTGGCGTATCGCAGAACGGTAGACAGAATCTGGGTTATTTCCTTTAAAAGCAATGGATTAGTCGCATTTATGCCGAAGTTATCCACAAGCAGTCCACATATCGACGCACGCCGATAGTTGTCCCGTGCGTGCTGTAATGCGGTTCTCATGCCAATCGAATGCCCAAAAAGGCCCGAATTTCGGTTGATTTTTGAACTGCGGAGCCGCCGCTCGGCTCCATTCAGGGAAAAAGCTCGTGTTTCGTCCGCGAACGGGGTCGTTTTCACCGTGCTTCTCCACAGATTATCCACAAGCGTGGTGTTATCGATCTCCCGCGCCCTGATAATACACCCGAACCTGCTTGTAGAGCCCCTCTCCCTCACTCCGCGTGGCAATGCCGGCCACGTCGTTGAGCGTGGTGTGAATGAGCCGTCGCTCGAACGGGTTCATCGGCTCGAGCAACTTCGACCCGTGCGAGCGCTTGACCTCATCGCCGACCTTCTGGGCGAGACGAATCAGGCTCTCTTCACGGCGACTGCGGTAGTTTTCAGCGTCGACTACCACCTTGATGTCGTCATGATCCAGCTTACCCGCAACCACGTTTGCAAGCAACTGTATTGCATCGAGATTTTTCCCTTTGCGGCCGATAAGAATGTTCGAGTGCGGGGACTCGAGTCGCAGTCCGATCTTGTTGTCCTCGCGGTACGCAATGCGCACCTCGGCGGGATACTCCATTTTCTCAGTGACGTTCTGAACGAAGTCCACGAGTGCATGCTCGAAGTCGTCCTCCGCCTCGCCGCTCCTGACTGCCACAGGGCCACCATCGTAGTGAACACGGATCTTCACCTTTTTTCCCATGCCCAGGAAACCGGCTTTCTGCGTGTCCACCACCTCCACGTCGAACTCATCGCGCTCTATGCCGAGGTCGGCTATCGCCTGATCGATGGCCTCCTTCTCGGTGCGTCCTTCGAACTCTTGTACCATAGTCTTGCTCCTGTATCAGGCATGCCTGTGTTTCTTGCGGTTATTGAAGTACTGCTGCGCGGCCGTGAGCACATTGGTCACGATCCAGTATACCAGCAGTCCCGACGGCATGTTGTAGAGAACGAAGAAGAACACGATCGGCAGCATGTAGGTGATCATGCGCATCTGCTGCGTCGATGCGCCGGGGTTCTGCATGATTTTGCTGGTAATGAGCTGCGTCCCCACGAAGAGGATGGGCAGCAGGCGCAGGTCGTTCCACCCGAGCAGCGGCAACGTGAAGTCACCGAAGTTCAGAATAGACTCGGGGGCGGAGAGGTCGTTGATCCATCCGGGGATGAATGTCGCGCCGCGCAGGTCGAAGTGATTATTGAATAATCCGAACATGGCAATGAAGAAGGGAAGCTGCAGCATCAGCGGAAGACAGCCGCCGAGCGGATTCACGCCTTCCTTCTTATACATATTCGCCATCTCGGCGTTCATCTTCTGCGGGTTGTCTTTGTACTTCTCCCGAACCTCCTGCATCTTCGGGCTGAGCTCCTGCATCTTCGCCGTCGACTCGTAGCTCTTGTGCGTCAGCGGGAACAGAATTGCCTTCACGAGGATGGTCAGGATGATGATTGCAATGCCGTAGTTCGGCACGAAGCGGACGATGAAGTTGAGAATCGCCTTGAGCAGATTCTCGAGCCAGCCGAGGAGGAATCGGGTATCCATCGACTCCTGCAGGTCGAGGCCGCGAATGCCCCAGGCATTGTCGTCGACGTCATTGTAGCTCTCGAGCACGCGCGCCACCTTCGGGCCGATGAAAAAGCGGAAGGTGTCGGTGTTTCGCGAGCTCTCTATAGTCGAGCGCGAGAAAAAGATCTTCGATGCGTCGTCGAGGCCCGGCTCTGGGACGGCCGACATGACGGTCGTATACTGCGCAGCGTCGAGGACCCCGACCACGTTGAAGTACTTCCCGACGATCGCCGCCCAGTCGATCTGTTCGGTGATGGTCTCGCGGTCGCCGCGGCCCATGCGGACGGTGTTACGGTCGCCGTCGGCATAGGTGTAGTAGCGGCGGTATTCGGTGCGGCGGTCGAGCTCCTGGAACTCGGGACCGATCTGGGGACCGAACTCGAGCGTGTACGCCGTACCGTCGAAGTTCAACGGAATATAGGCGTTGACGCTGTTCTCGATCTCCACCTCGACCTCGAAGAGGTACTCGTCGGGCTGGAAATTGTAACGCTTTATGATGCGAAAGGGTTGCTCTTCGTTGCCCACCACGTAGAAGTCCCGGTAGAACTCCACGGTATTCGGGTCGGTGGTATCACGATAGTGATAGAGCGCCGTATCGGCCTCGCTGTCGGGACCGCCGAAGTGCAGACGGAAGGCGGCCTGATCTTCGCGGCCGCGGTAGATCATCTCCACCGGCTCACCGTCGGAGAGATGTTCGAGAAGCCGGAACGAGCTGACGCTCGCTCCCCGGGGAGAAAAGGTGACATCAATGAGGTCATTCCCGTAGGTCCGGGTCTGCGCCGAGATGCCGTCCTCGGGAACCGGTGCGATCGCACCGGCAGCCAGCTCCCGCGCCGGCTCGGCAGTCGCCTCGGGCTCGGCAGCCTCGTCGGCGCCGGGAGCCTGCTGACCCTCCGCCTCCGCCGTACCATCGGGCTGTGTCGTGCCCTCTGTCTGCTCCTGCGTCTGCTGCGGAACGGGTTCCGGCGGGTAGAGCATATTCTGCACCATGAATCCGACGGTAATCACGACTACCGAGAGGATGACGGCGTAGAGGGTATTCTTATCCATGTGAGCTCCTACTCATCGTTTAGCACGCGGGCGTCGCGGAGGAGGCGCTGGAATTGTTCGAGCCGCTCGGAAAAGCTGTAGTCGCCGGGATACACCACGAATGCGAGGTCGAAACCGCCGTCGAGGCGGGGCTTGAGACGTCTGTACGCCTCTTTTCCCACCCGCCGGAGCCTGTTTCGTTTCACGGCATTCCCGGCTTTCTTGACCGGTGCAACAAGCACCCGGTTGTACGGTAGAGCATTCTCCATGGTGCGGAGCCTCAGGCCCCGACAGCTGAAATTCCTGCCATGTTCGAAGACACGCCGTATCTCCGACCGCCGTCTGAGCCGTTCATCTCTAGTAAGGCTTTCGCTCATCCGAGATGGAAAGTTTCTTGCGGCCCTTGGCTCGACGACGTCTGAGCACTTCGCGGCCACCCCGCGTTTTCATGCGGGCGCGAAATCCGAACTTACGGTTTCGCTTTCGCCTGCTCGGCTGATAGGTTCGTTTCATATCTCTAGCTCCAAACGAGAATTAATCGGCCACGTGAATGGGAAACGTAGTATACAGAGGCGCCGAGCCGTGTGTCAATCGGCGTTCTTGTTCTCGAGATCGCGATACAGGCGCGAAAGCGTGTCCCGCAGCCCCTCGTCCTCGATACGCCCGAGGGCTTCACGGGCGTTTTTGCTGTCCTCTCGCGACGGCGGCGCCGTGTCCTTGCCCCGGGAATCCGTCTCGTCCCCTCCCGATCCCCCGGCCTCGCCCTTCTGCCGGGCCGCCCGCTCGGATGCCGCGCCGGTGCCGGGACCGGGACCACTGAACGAACCGACAAGACGCATATGAATGTTTCTCACCTCGAGCTGCGGGTACTTTGCCGCAACCTTCCGCACGATCTCGTCTTTTCGCATCTGCAGCATCTGCATCCATCCCGGATGATCGACCTCGACCTTCAGCGCGCCGTTTCTGATGTCGGTCACGCGGGTGTGCGCTGCAATGTCGGTCCCGACGATGCGATGCCAGCTCTTGAAAAAGGCGACGTACTCTTCGCCGCCGGTTATGTTGTGGAGCCTGAGAAAGGCCTCGAGGAGATCACCCGCCCGTTCCATACGCCTCAATGGTACCCTCTGCAACCCGGTAGATCAACGTGTTCTCGCGGCGGTAGTCACCGAAGCGCTCATCGGGGAGGAACGTGAAGAAGGCCTGCTCGTATCCCGGCAGCGCATCGAGAAAGCGTTTGCGCCTCGTTGGATCGAGCTCGAGAAGCACATCGTCGAGAAGCAGCACCGGCGACCGCCCGCTGCGCGCGGCGAAGAACTGCGCCTGAGCGACCCTGAGGATGAGCGATACGAGGCGCAGCTGCCCGGTGGAGGCCGTCCTGGTGAAATCGCGGCCTGCAAGCCGGTAGACGAAGCGGTCGCGATGCGGCCCCGAGGTCGTGGTTTTCATGTAGAAGTCATGCTCGCGGCGCCGGGAGAGCTGCGCTTCGGCCTCGCCGACGGTCCGGGCGCGCCAGGAGGGCCGGTGCTCGATGTGCAGCGGCTCGGTGAACCCCGAAATGCCGGTGAAGAGCTCCGAGAAGGTTTCGTTGAAGGCGGCTGTCGCCTCGCTTCGCCGCTCGAGGAGCTCCATCCCCGCCTCGGCCAGCTGGCGGTCGTATACGTCGAGGAGATCACCTCGCCCGTCCTTCAGCGCAATGTTGCGCGCGCGCAGCACCTTTCGGTAGCGCCGGAGCACATCTATGAACAGGGGATCGTAGAGACTCAGCGTCTGGTCGAAGAAGAATCGCTGGCGATCCGGCGAGCCCTGGACGAACTCGATGTCGTCGTGGGCAAAGATGATGCACGGCAGAATCGAGACGAGCTCCTTGCGGTCGGCCACCGGCT
Organism: uncultured Spirochaetaceae bacterium; assembly: GCA_964402885.1. Lineage (GTDB taxonomy): Bacteria > Spirochaetota > Spirochaetia > DSM-27196 > PWMO01 > JAAAOH01. Next base: position 15,704 of record CAYOFA010000033.1, on the reverse strand, counting down.
TGCCGTTGAGCCGGATGCTCTTCTTGCCGGTGTCCTTTCCCGACTCCCAGCCGTAGGCAAGGTCATGCGTCTCCCCGTACTCATCGCGGATACGCCCGCGCAGCAGCAACTGGTCCTCACCCTCACGACAGAGTTGCTCATCACGGCGGACCCGGAAGGACCCGCCGTAGCAGAGTACGTAGATCGTCTCGAGGAAGTTGGTCTTTCCCTGGCCGTTCTCACCGACAAGAAAGACCTCGGGCGCATCACACATCACCTCGCCGTCCGCGAGGTTTCTGAAGTTGTAGGTTCGAACAGAGAGAAATCCCACTGCGGCTAATCGTGCATATACGGGCTCAGTCGAGTTGCATCGGCATGACGATGTGGAAGTAGTCCTTCTCGGGATCCGAGTAGATGCTGATGGCGCGATTCGGCTCGGAGAACTGAATGGCGATATCCTCGGTATCGATGACCCGAAGCGGCTCGAGGAGGTACATGTAGTTCAGCGCGATCTTCTCTTCCGGCCCCTCGTAGGAACAGGATATCTCCTCACGCGCGACACCGACCTCGCTTTCCACCGAGCTCAACGTCATCACCTCGCTTCCGAGCTCAACGTAGATCCGCCGCGACTTCTCCACGAGCAGCGACACGCGCTTGAGCGCCTCGAGGAGCTCGTTCTTCTTCACGGCGATGCGGTATTTCTGCTCCTCGGGGATGACGCGCCGGTAGTTGGGAAACTGCCCTTCGATGAGGGCGGAGGAGATGCGCTGATTGTCGAACTGCACGAAGAGGTTCTTCTCGGTCACGGCGAGCGAAAAGGTTCCTTCGCCGGATGCGAGCTTCCTGATGAGATTGAGCACCTTCGGCGGAATGATGACGCCCTGGAACTCCTTTACCGGCTCCTGCGGCGTTTTTTTGATGTAGGAAAGGCGCCTGCCGTCGGTTGCGACCATCACCAGATCTCCGTCGAGATTCTCCATGTAGACCCCGTTCATGAAGTAGCGGGTTTCATCATCGGAGACGGCAAAGATCGTCTGGGAAATCATGTCGATGAACGCCGCCTGGGAGAGCTCGAAGTACTGATCTTCGGAGGCGAGCTGGATCTCGGGGAACTTGTCGGACTCGATGCCCTTGAGCTCGAAATTGATCTTCTTGAACACCGGATTTATGGAGAAGCTGTTTCCCTCGCCGAGCTCGAACTCCACGTCGCCCGAGGGCAGGGACCTGAGGATACCGAGCAACTTCTCACAGAACACCGTCGTCGTGCCGGCGCTCACCACTTCCACCGGGATCCGTGTTTCGAAGCTCACCCGCAGGTCGGTTGCCCGGATGGTCAACGTCTCCTCGCGGGCGTCGAGCAGGACGTTCGAGAGGATGGACATGCTGTTCTTGGAGGAGATGATCTCCTGGGCAACCGAGATCTCCTTCATGATCGTGTCACGCTCGCAGATGAACTTCATCAGGCTCTCCTTCTTATCCCTTATATGTAAATTCTAGAAGCAGTAGTAGTAGGCACTGTGATTATGTGGAAAACCACTCTATCTCCTCACCCCGTAACGTGCTGACCTACTGAACAACTGCCGGTCTCTATTCACAATCGGCTCACATGTTCGACGCCGCCGAAACGATTTTCCGTAGTATGCCTGGTTATCCCGGGCTCATCCACAACTTATCTAGACTTTGTTCCCTGCTCTTTTATCTGGCGAACCAGAAACTGAACGGTCGGTTCCACCGTGGGGTCGGTGCGCATTCGATGCTCGATGCGCTGGCATGCATGCATTACGGTGGTGTGATCCCGTCCGCCGAACTCGAGGCCCACCTCCGTCGTCGAGTACTCGGTTATCTCGCGCGCAATGTACATGGCGAGCTGCCGCGGAAACGCGATGACCTTGGTACGCTTCTTTCCTTTGAGCTCCTGGCTCGAGAGATTGAAATAGTCCGCGACGGTGCGTTGAATCACGTCCATGGTGATGTTCGTCTGCTTGGGACTTGCAAAGAAGTCCTTGAGCTGCTGCCGGGCGACGTCGGGCGTGATCTCCTTGTCGACGAGATCGGCATAGGCGACGAGCTTGGTGAGCGCCGACTCGAGGTCCCGCACGTTCGTGGTGACGTTGTTACAGATGAGCTCCGTCACTTCCTCCGGAATGCGGATCCCCGTGCGATCGATCTTCTTTCTGAGGATCGCGTAGCGGGTCTCGTAGGAGGGCGGCTGGAGGTCCACGTTGAGGCCGCGCTCGAACCGGCTGCGAAGGCGATCAGTGAGGTCCCGGATATCGGAAACGGGTCGGTCGGAGGTAAACACCATCTGTTTGTTGGAGTCGTAGAGGGCGTTGAACGTGTGGAAGAGCTCTTCCTGGGTCTCGGGCTTGTTCTGCAGGAAGTGGATGTCGTCGACGAGGAGGATGTCCGCGTAGCGGTAGCGGTTCTTGAAGCTCTGCGTGCGGTTCTCCCGCAACGACTGAATGAAGTCGTTGGTGAAGCTCTCCATCGTGACATAGAGGATCTTCAGGTTGTCGAACTCCTGGTGCGCCCAGTTTCCGATTGACTGAATGAGATGGGTCTTGCCCAGCCCGACGCCTCCGTAGATCAGACAGGGGTTATAGCCGGTGCCCGGATTCCGTGCGATCGCCATTGCGGCATTGGCTGCGAACGAGTTGTTCTGCCCGATAACGAAGTTCTCGAAGGTGTACTCTTCGCGCAGGTTGGGGTGCGGCGCTTTCCTGGCCGGCGTGGTCATAACGCCCGCCGCAGCACCGGCCCGGGCGGAGGTGGTACCACCCTCTGTCTCGGCACCATCGCCTTCGGCCGCGGCGTCCCCGCCGTCGCCATTGGCGCTTGCCGCCGAGGTGGAACCGGAGGAGGTAACCGACGGGCTGCTGCCGTTCGAGCCGTTCGAGCCCGGGGAGGAAGCGTTACCGCCCCGTGGCATCGTCTTCACCTCGAAATCGAGCGCCAGATCAGTTCCCGAGAGCTCATGGAGTTTCTGCTCGATCATGGGAAGATACCGCTGGCGAACCTGATCGCGATAGAAGGAGGAGGGGACGGTAACGACGATTTCCGAGTCCCGCGAGTAGGAGTATTCCATACGGTTAAACCACATAGAGAACTCCTGCTCCGAGAGCTCGGCGCGTATCTGCTTCATCGCTTCGTCCCAGAAGATGTTCCAGGAGTCACTGCTCATACGGGCCTCAAATTATCCACAGGTTTTCCACAATATAGCGTCCAGTTGGTGCCTCCAGGAGGGGCGGGGAAGCCCCCGGAGACGAAAAATCAGTATAGCATGAATGGCCTATGAGCCCAATGATTCAGAGCGGATTTTCCGCGATTCGGGCTCAAATAAAGGGGGTATCGTCTGTGTAGGTATCAGAGCCGGCGGTACCAGTCTGATTTATCCACAGTATTAACAGTATTTATCCACAAGTAGTGCACAAGTGTCTTGCCCGGCCTGCGAGACCGCCTGCGGGCGCCCCGGCTGCTTTACTTTCACCCGCCAAATCGCTATAATAGAGTAACTTCTCCCGAGGGAACCACAGGTACAACATATGCCCGAAAGTTATTCAGCCCAGAGTATCCAGATCCTGAAGGGTTTGGAAGCGGTCCGGCGTCGTCCCGGGATGTACGTGGGATCGACCGGCCCGGATGGACTACATCATCTGGTTTATGAGGTGGTGGATAACTCCATCGACGAAGCCCTGGCCGGCTACTGCAGTACGATCGCTGTGTCCATCGAGCCCGACAATGTCGTGCGAGTCAACGACGACGGTCGCGGGATCCCCGTCGACCTCCACACCGGAGAGAACGTAAGCGCTCTCGAGCTCGTGATGACCCGACTGCACGCCGGGGGTAAGTTCGATCATAAGAGCTACAAGGTCTCCGGCGGGCTCCACGGCGTGGGGATCTCGGTCGTGAACGCCCTCTCCGAATGGTGCCAGGTATCCGTGTATCGTGAGGGAAGCATCTACCGCCAGACCTATCACCGCGGTATCGCGGACAAGCCGGTCGAGGTCATCGGTGAAACCGGGAAATCGGGCACCGAGGTGCTCTTTCGGGCGGATCCGGAGATCTTCGAGACGATCGAGTTCAGCTTCGACGTCCTCTCCAAGCGCCTCCGTGAGCTCGCGTTTCTCAACAAGGGTATCCTCATCACCATCGAGGACCAGCGCCTTCCCACGCCCAAGCGCCACGATTTCCGCTTCGAGGGCGGCGTAAGTGAGTTCGTTACCTTCCTGAACAAGAACAAGACCACCATCCACAAAGAGCCCATCTACTTCGAGGCCGAGCGGGAAGGCATACAGATGGAGGTAGCCCTCGAGTACAACGATGGCTACAACGAGAACATCTTCAGCTTCTGCAACAACATCAATACCCGCGAGGGCGGCACCCACCTCGTCGGCTTCAAGTCGGCGCTGACCCGAACGCTCAACGACGTGCTGCGGCATTCCAAACTGGCGAAGAAAGTCGATGAGTCACTGACCGGCGACGATGTCCGTGAGGGCCTCACCGCCGTCATCTCGGTGAAGGTGCAGAACCCGCAGTTCGAGGGGCAGACCAAGAGCAAGCTCGGGAACTCCGAGGTCAAGGGCGTGGTGGAGTCCCAGGTGAACGAGAGCCTCGCCGCCCATTTCGATGAGAATCCGAAGACCGCCGAGCGCATCCTCGAGAAGACGGTGCTTGCGGCAAAGGCGCGGAGCGCGGCACGGAAGGCCCGCGAGCTCACCCGCAGAAAGAGCTTCCTCGAGAGCACCGGACTTCCCGGCAAGCTTGCCGACTGCAGCGAGAAGGATCCGCGAAAGAGCGAGATCTACATCGTCGAGGGCGACAGCGCCGGCGGAAGCGCCAAGCAGGGCCGCGACCGTCAGTTTCAGGCCATCCTCGCCCTGTGGGGCAAGATGCTCAACGTGGAGAAGACGCGCGTCGACAAGGTGCTCGCCAACGACAAGCTGCAGCCCATCATTTCGAGCCTCGGCGCCGGAGTGGGAACGGAGTTCGACATCGAGAAGCTTCGCTACCACAAGGTCATCATCATGGCCGACGCCGATGTCGACGGCTCGCACATTCGCACGCTGCTTCTGACGTTCTTCTTCCGCTATATGCCCGAACTCATCGAGAACGGACATGTATTCCTTGCCATGCCGCCGCTGTACAAGCTGACCTATAATCGCAGGGATTACTACGCCTACAACGATGCGGATCGTGACAAGATCCTCGCGTCTCTCGACGGCGGGGCGGAGAAGGCCGCACAGCAGCGCTACAAGGGCCTCGGTGAGATGAACCCCGAGCAGCTGTGGGAAACGACGATGAATCCCGACTCGCGGAACATCATGCAGATCCGTCTCGAGGATGCGGTGGAGGCGGAGTCCATCTTCACCACCCTCATGGGCGAGAATGTGGCTCCGCGTCGCGAGTTCATCGAAGAGAACGCGCTCGCGGTCTCGAATCTGGACGTATAGCAGCAACAGCCGTCGGGCATGCGGCGTGCCAACCGGGCCCGCCGCGCCGGCGCGCATCCCGGAAGGAGTAATCGGTGTCTGATCAGGAACGCCACGGACGAGTCATTCCCGTTGCCATAGAGGACGAGGTCAAGGAGTCCTATCTCAACTACGCGATGTCGGTCATCGTCAGTCGCGCCCTTCCCGACGTGCGCGACGGGCTGAAACCGGTGCATCGCCGTATCCTCTACGCGATGAGCGATATGGGCCTGCGGTCGGATCGCCCCTACAAGAAGAGCGGCCGCATCGTCGGAGACGTGCTCGGAAAGTATCACCCCCACGGTGACCAGAGCATCTACGACGCACAGGTGCGCCTTGCCCAGGAGTTCAGCATGCGCTACCCGATGGTGGACGGGCAGGGAAACTTCGGGTCCGTCGACGGCGATCCTCCTGCGGCCATGCGTTACACCGAGGCGCGGATGACCCGCATCTCCGAGGAGATGCTGCGCGACATCGGCAAGGACACCGTCGATTTCGTTGCGAACTACGACGACACCATCACCGAGCCGAGCGTCCTTCCCGCAGCGGTACCCTATCTCCTGGTAAACGGCGCGAGCGGCATCGCCGTCGGCATGGCGACCAACATGGCCCCGCACAACCTCGGGGAGATCGCCGCTGCCATCGCCGCCTACATCGACGACCCGGAGATATCCATCGACGGGCTCATGGAGCACGTCACGGGACCGGACTTTCCCACAGGCGGCATCATCTACGGCACGCGGGGCATCAAGGACGCCTACCGTACCGGGAAAGGCCGTATCCCCGTACGGGCACGGATCTCCATCGAGTCCATGCAGGCCGGCAGGGACGCCATCCTCGTCACCGAGATTCCCTACATGGTGAACAAGGCGACGCTCATCACGCGAATCGCCGAGCTCGTGCGGGACCGCCGTATCGACGGGATCAGCGATCTGCGCGATGAGTCCGACCGAAACGGCCTGCGCATCGTCATCGAGCTCAAGCGGGGCGCGAGTCCGAAGATCATCCTCAACCAGCTCTTCACCCACACCCAGCTTCAGGTGAACTTCAACGTCAACGCCCTCGCGCTCGTGCGCGGCAAGCCGGAGCTCCTCAACCTCAAGGACATCGTCCGGCACTTCGTCGAACACCGCCGCGAGGTGGTGATTCGGCGCACCAAATACGACCTCAAGAAAGCCGAGGAGCGGGCGCACATCCTCGAAGGCCTGAAGATCGCCCTCGACAACATCGACGAGGTCGTGCAGGTCATAAAGGAATCCGCCGATGTCAACGAGGCCCGCATCCGCCTCATGCGGCGCTTCGACCTCTCCGAGGTGCAGGCCCAGGCCATCCTCGACATGCGCCTCCAGAAGCTCACGAGCCTCGAAACAAAGAAAATAGTCGAAGAGCTCGAGCAGGTCCGCGCGCTCATTGCCGAGCTCCGCGCGCTCCTCGCAAGCGAGGAGAAGATCCTCGGCGTGGTGAAGGATGAGACCCTCGATCTCGCGCGCCGCTACGAGGACGAGCGCCAGACCGAGATCGTCCCCGAGGAAATCGAGGCGATCGACATCGAAGACCTCATCCAGCGCGAGGACATGGTCGTGGTGATTTCGAACCGCGGCTACATCAAGCGCATGCCGCTGTCCTCCTACCGACTGCAGGGTCGCGGCGGCAAGGGGCGCGCGGCAGCCAATCTGCGCGAGGATGATTTCGTCCAGCACCTCTTCATCGGCTCCACCCACGACTACATTCTGTTCGCCACCAGTGAAGGCAAGGCCTACTATCTGAAGGTCCACCAGATCCCCGAAGGCTCACGTGCCGCACGCGGACAGCACGTGCGCGGCATGCTCAACGTCTCCAGTGACGAGGAGATTACCGCGGTCGTGCGCTTCAGCGAGTTTACCGACGAGCGGTACCTCTTCATGGCCACTACCCGTGGAGTCGTGAAGAAGGTGCGTGTCAGCGACTTCCGAAACGCGAAGGTCCGGGGCATCACCGCCATCAACATCGTCGAGGGAGACAAGCTTGCCGCGGCCATGCTCACCGGTGGAGACGATGATCTCGTCCTCGTCACGCGCAACGGCCGCGGTCTGCGGATCGACGAGGACCAGGTGAGGCCGATGGGTCGCGCGAGTCGCGGCGTGCAGGGGATCAGGCTCGGCAAAAGCGATGAGCTCGCCGGGGCGGTCGTCGCCTCCGAGACGACGCAGATGCTGCTCATGACACAGTACGGCTTCGGCAAGCGCACCCCCTTCGACGAGCTCACCCCCCACGGTCGTGGTACCGGGGGCCAGAAAGTGTACGCGGTGAGCGAGCGTACCGGAGAAGTGGTCGGCATCCAGCCTGTGGCGGACGATGACGATCTCGTTGTCGTGACGTCCCAGGGAAGCTCGATCAAGGTGAAGGTCTCTCAGATCACCACCCAGTCGCGGGCAGCCGCGGGTGTGCGCGTGGTGAATATCGACCGTCCCGATTACGTCGTCGGCATCGGCCGGGCCGC
>CAYOFA010000033.1:2414-7678 GCA_964402885.1 uncultured Spirochaetaceae bacterium | reverse complement strand
TGCGCCCATGTCGTGCACGTCTTCTCAGTCGGTGACGAAAATGATCGCAGCTTCGGCATGAGCGACGACGGCGAACCGCATGGTACCGCCGGACGCCCCGCACACGACGTCCTCAAAGGAAGCGACATTACCAACTGCCTCGTAACCATCGTGCGATACTTCGGCGGGACGAAGCTCGGAACGGGCGGGCTCGTTCGCGCCTACGCCGGCGCGACCAGAGAGGTGCTTGCCGGCGTCCCGGTGGAAGAGCTCGTGGAAAAACGGGGGTTCTCCGTGACGGTACCGTACGAGCTCTACGAGCCCGTGCGAAAGATCCTTCTGGAGGCGGGCGCGGAGATAGAGGACGAGGCATTCACCGAAGCCGTGCGCGTCGAGGGAAGGTTGCCGGCCGACGCAGTACCGCGCTGCGCGGAGGCGCTGCGGGAAGCCTCGAGCGGTGCGGTGTTCCTGGATGTCGCGGACGGCGAGTAACCGGGGATTGGGGAGTAGCCGGAATTAGAGCGAGAGCTTGCTTGCGAAGGTGCTGTTTGCGAGAACGGCGTCGAGATCGGCGAGGATCGCCTGTTTATGCTCTTCGGCCTGGAAGGTCGCCCCGATTCCCTTTTTGATCAATCCGATAACCTCACCGACAGAGAAGATGCCGTGATCGATGAGCTTGAGGTACTCGTCTGTGAGCTCCACGCCGAAGAGCGTCGGATCATCGGTGTTGACCGTCACGTACATACCGTGGTCGTAGAATGCGCGGATGGGATGGTTCTCGATGGATGTGGCGAACTTTCGGGTGAAGAGGTTGCTCGTCGGGCAGATCTCGAGCGGAATCTGGGTGTCCCGCAGATGATCCATGAGCTTCGGATCCTTTATGGCCGCGATGCCGTGGCCGATGCGGGCGACATTCAGAAGTTTCACCGTATCCCAGACGGACTCCGGACCCTGGTCTTCACCGGCATGTGCCACGAGCTTCAGGCCCGAGTCCACCGCCTTGTCGAACACCGGCTTGTACTCTTTCGCCGGGCCGGTCTGCTCGGCTCCCCCGAGCCCGAGGCCGACGATGTGATCCGTCATGTGCTCGAGGGTGAGGTCGAGGTTCCGCATCGCATTCTCGAGGCCGAAGCCACGGGAAACGTCGACGATATAGCGCACGTGCAGGCCGTCGGCCGCGAGCTTGCGTGCGCCGGCGTCGAGCTTATCGACGAGGGATGCGAAGCTCAGTCCGTTCTTGATGAGCTTGGTCGGGGCGAAGAAGATCTCGGCGTAGCGAATGTTGTTGCGAGTCAGATAGTGCCGCGCGTCTTCGATGAGGTAATCGAGATCATCTTCTTCGAGAAAGCACGCCTGAACGATGTTAATGAAAAGATCAATGAACTCATCGAGGCTCTTTACGTCGAACTTCTTTCTGAGGTCGTCCTTGCTCTTGAGACCGAAGTCCAGCTTGTGCTTCTTGATCAGGCTCCAGATCGAGTCCACGCTGACGAGGCCCTCGATATGAAGATGTATTTCGGTCTTGGGAAGAGAAGCTATGAAGGAGCGCAAGGCCTTGTGCTCCGAATCGAACGCACCTGATACGGGTTTTGTCATCATCCGACCTTCACATTATGTTGGCATCGCCACCACGCTGGACCATATACTAACAAATTTCTCATCAGCATGAAACCTGTGACTCCGATCACAAGAGCATATCACACCTAGTCTGTTTTTCGTCCTGATGGGGCCGTTTCTGAAGCTAGTGTTTGCAGGCGTCCTCGGCGATCCACCGGGCGATCTCGATGTCCGCAGCGGCTAGGTCGTAGGAGAGCAGCTCACCGGGCAAGACCCAGGCGATTTCCTCGTGGTCGAGGACCTGCGGCGTGCCGCTCCCGGGGTCCGCGCAGTAGGCGACGAGCGAGAGATGTCCGGCAGGCAGTTCCTGCTCCACAACGCCGAGACGTCGACGGGGCGTCACGACGAGCGAGAGCTCCTCCCGGATCTCCCGGACCAGGCATTCCTCTTCACTCTCGCCGTCTTCTATCTTTCCGCCGGGAAACTCCCACTTTCCCGGCAGCTCGCCGTTCGGATGCCGCCTGCACAGCAGATACCTGCCGTCGCGCTCGAGGACGGCAGCAGTCACTCGAAGATGTTTCACGTGAAACACTCTACCGCATACCCTTCCATGACAGGAAGAGGAATTTTGTCTATACTCACGGGCGACATGGGACATGTGATTGCGTTCGCAAATCAGAAGGGCGGGGTGGGGAAGACCACGACCGCCTCCAACCTCGGCGCGTACCTTGCCGACGCGGGGCAGCGGGTGCTTCTCGTCGACTTTGATCCGCAGGGTAACCTCTCGAGCAGCGTCGGTGTTCCCACCGACGGCACGGGCATCTACGAGGTCATCAACGAAGAGGCGCCGGCCGCGCAGGCGATCCATGGAACAAAGGTCACAAACCTCTCGATCATTCCATCCAGCATCAACCTCACCGGATCGAATATCGAGCTCGTGCAGGAGGCCGAGCGTGAGTACTTCCTCCAGCGAGCGCTCGACCCGATTCGCGAGAAGTTCGACTATATCTTTATCGACTCCCCGCCCTCGCTCGGGATTCTCACCCTCAACGGGCTCGTCGCGGCGAATCAGGTGATCATTCCCCTTCAGTGCGAGTATTTCGCCCTCGAGGGTCTTACGCAGCTTCTGCAGAGCATAAAGCGCGTGCAGAGCTCCTATAACGCGCGGCTCGACATCCTCGGCATCCTCTTTACGATGTACGACTCGCGCACTCGCATCGCGCAGGATGTCGTGCAGGAGGTCGTGGGCTACTTCGGAAAGCGGGTCTTTCGCACCATCATCCCGCGCAACGTCCGCCTCTCCGAGGCGCCGTCTCACGGGGTTCCCATCAACCACTACGATCCGGAGTGCGCCGGCGCGCGCAGCTACGAGAAACTGGCCCACGAGGTGTTGCAACGTGGCTAAACGACGCCTGGGGAAAGGGATCGACGCCCTCATTCAGGGGCAGGAGGTCGACGAGGAAATCCGGCGAGCTTCCGTCGTCGAGGTGCCGGTGGAGCAGCTCAGAGCCAACCCCGAGCAGCCCCGAAAGCAGTTTTCAGAGGAGCATCTCTCCGAGCTCACCGATTCCGTGCGCGAGAAGGGTGTTATCCAGCCCATTCTCGCCGAGGAGGCCGAAGACGGCACCTACCTCATCATTGCCGGCGAGCGGCGGTTCCGTGCCGCACAGCGAGCCGGGCTCTCGAGCGTTCCCGTGCTTCCGCGTCGGTTCAGCCACGAAGAGAAGCTCGAGATTGCCCTCATCGAGAACCTGCAGCGAGAGGATCTCAACCCCATCGACGAGGCGGAGGCCTACCGGAGTCTCATGGAAAGCGCCTCCCTCACCCAGGATGAGCTCGCCCGGCGCCTCGGTCTCAACCGCTCCACCGTAGCCAACGCACTACGTCTTCTTCGCCTGCCCGAGGATCTCAAGGCCGAAATTGCCGAGGGTCGTCTTTCCCCGGGCCATGCGCGCGCCATCCTCGCCGTCGATACCGAGGAGGGGCGCACCCGGCTCGCGCAGCGCATCAGGACCGAGGCGCTCTCGGTTCGCCAGGCCGAGGAGCTCGCGGGAACACTGTCATCGCCGGCGGGAAAGCGCGGGCGCACAGGCAAACCGGGTACCGGCGGGGACCAACCGAGTCAGCAGAAGTCTCTCGAGCTTCGCGAGCTCGAGGAGAAACTGCTCGATACGCTCGGTACCAAAGTGGTCGTGAAGGGCTCTCATTCCAAGGGGAGAATCGAGATCGAGTACTACTCCCTCGACGATCTCGAGCGCATCGCCGGCATTATCTCCGGTGAACCGGCCGATGAGGCCGGGGCCGAATAGCCGGGGCCGGTTTCCGCGAAACGAATCGACTTCCTGCCACAGTGAAGCGCCAGGGCCGATCGGCGCTTTCGCGGATCCCGATCCGCTCATCCTCGACAATGTCGAGCTCCTCGAGAGCCTCGAAAGAGGTTTTTATGGGGCCACCGTCTCCGCTGTCCCCGCCGAGGGCCACCCGGCGGGCAATGACGAGGTCTCCGTCGTCGAGCCGTACCCCGTTTTCACTTTCGCGATGGACGCTGAGCGCGCTGCAGAGCTTCCCCGGTCCGCTCGCAATGCGCGCGAGAAGCCGGGCATCTGCGTGGATGTCGCCGCCGGCGCCGGCATCTGTGAGACCGGCCGGCATTTCGGACTGCGGAAAGCGGGCCCGCCACATCGCCGCGATGCCGTAAACGGGTTCCGCCGCTCGAATAAGGACCGCGCCGCCGCGGTCTTCCGGCTCGGTGACGGCGTTGAGGCAGTGATGTATTCCGTAGATGAGATAGACGTAGGCGTGACCCGGAGGGCCGAACATCACCCGGTTCCGTGGCGTGGGGCCGCGATAGGAGTGCGAGGCCGGATCATCGGGCAGGTAGGCCTCGGTTTCCACAATGCGCGCGATGCGCAGCCCGCCGTCGATCCGGCGTACGATGAGCGTTCCGAGGAGATCCGGCGCGACGGCCAGGGTGTCTCGGTTGTAGAAGGCGGGATCGAGTGTCTCGACGTCCGCTACCACTGGGCTCCACGTTCGTAGAGGGAGCGCAGCCGTCCCGGCAGGGGAATGGGCTTTCCCGTCGTGAACTCGGCGAAGACGATGGTCTGGCCGAAGGATGACACCACGGTACCGTTCAGCGAGATATAGCCTTCGAGATGGGCTTTGAAGCGGCCGACCGTTCTCACCCAGATGGCACCCATCGGCTTGTCGTGCAGCTTCACCGGTCGGTGATAGCGAATATCGGTGCGAACGAGCACGGGCGCATACCCGGCCTCCGTCTGGCTCTTCAACGGAAAGTAGGTGTCGAGCATCCGCAGGCGCAGGTCTTCGAGCCACCGGATGTAGACGATGTTGCTGACGATACCGCCGAAATCGATATCGTAGGTTTTCACATCGATCGGCATTTCAACGTAGAGCGGTTTATTCGCCATCTGATTTCACACTCGTGTTTATCAAAATGTGAAAGCAATTATAATGAAATCCGGAAAATTGTTAAACGGTCGGCACGCTATCGGCCGATGGAGATGATGAGGAGGAGCCAGTGGCGGCCAACGGAGAGCCCGGATCGGGGCGCGGCAATCTTGTTCGGATAAATATCGTGTTAGCCGTCGTGGATGTTCTGCTGCTCGCGGCGGTCATCGTGTTCTTCGTCATGCCCGGCGGTGGCTTCGACATGCTGTTCGGCGGCGATGATGAGCCCGCGCAGGCCCAGGGTGAGGTCGAGCCCG
>CAYOFA010000033.1:0-2314 GCA_964402885.1 uncultured Spirochaetaceae bacterium | reverse complement strand
CCCGAGCCGGAACCCGAGCCTGAGCCGGCGGAGCCCTCCGAGCCCGCGGTGGTTCCCGCCGAACGAACAGTCATTGAGCGGCATACCGTCGAGTCCGGCGACACCTTCTACGAAATCTCCGGCTCTTACTGGAACAACGAGCACCTGTGGCCCGACCTCTACATGCTGAACCGCGAGCGCTTCCCCGATCCCGACCTCATGCGCCCCGGCGATATCGTAGAGATCTATCCGAGCCTGGCCTCCGACGGCGAGCTTTCCGCACGAGACATCAATGTGCTGTCGCAGGCCTACGTGGACACCTATCGCGTCTACCGCACTCTCGGTATCGAAGCCCTCGAGCGTGGACGTGAGCGCGGAAGCCGCTACTGGATCCTGCGATCCCGGATCAAGATCAACAAAGCACACTGGCTGCTGTACTCCGGCCACCGCTTCAATCGGGACCTCGCAACCGAGTACGCCGACAGCATCGACGAGCGTGATCTGCGCGTCGTGCGAGGGTACCTCGAGCGGTTCGGCTATCCTGATCCGTAAGACGCATATCATGCGTGCCGTCACTGCAACCGTCATCCTCGTCCTTCTTGCGGCAGGATGCCGCATGCCGCCGTTCGACGCCGGGTTGTCTCTCGATGTGGCGGGAGTAGAAGATGAGCCTTCCGGTTCGCCAGAGCTCTTTCCCGACGTTGTCGTTGCCAATACAAACAGCCAATTTGACCGCGTGTACGGTGATTTTGAGGCAGGCGCGTTCAGCCTTCTCTCGGACGTCGGCGTCGACGCGAATGACTCTCAGTCCATCGCGCTCGCCTACATAGACAGTGACTCCTACCTGGACGTTGTCGTCACCAACGCCGCGTGGGTGAACCGACTCTATCTCGGCGACGGCACCGGCGGCTTTTCAGCCGGCGTCGACATCTCCAGTGTTCAGAACGACAGCTACGGGATTGCGGCGGCGGACCTCGACGGGGACACTCACACCGACCTCTTCATCGCCAACGCGGGGCAGGCCAACCGCGTGTACTTCGGCGACGGCACCGGGCTATTCACCGGCAGTGACGCCTCGACCGATACGAACAACAGCTGGGACGTTGTGCTCTCTGATTTCGACTCGGACGGAGACCTCGATGCCTTCGTGGGCAATGATGGTACGCCGAACCGTGTCTATCCCGGTGACGGCGCCGGCAACTTTCTGGCCGGAGCTGACGCGACCGGCGACTCCTCGAACACCCGGGGCGTCGCGTTGGGTGATTTCACCGGCGACGGACGCGCCGACGTGTTCGCCGCGAACTTCGGGTTCGGTGAGCAGAATCGGCTCTACATCAGTGACGGAGCGGGCGGCTTTTCCAGCGTCAACGCGTCGCCCGATACGGCTGCCAGTACCGCCGTCGCAGTGGGCGACCTCAACAACGACGGAAACCTCGACGCCTTCGTTGCGAACGATTCGGAGCCGAACCTGGTTTACCTCGGTGACGGCACCGGGACTTTTGTTGTATCCGAGGCCTCGGCAGCTGCCAATACCAGCATCGACGTGGCCCTGGCAGATTTTGATCTCGACGGGAATCTCGACGCCTTTGTCACGAACTTCGGCGGCTCGAATCGCGTCTACTTCGGCGACGGCACCGGCAACTTTCCATCCGTGGTCGCTGCGTCCGCTGATACGCGCAGCAGCACAGGAGTGGCGGTGGGAAACCTCAACGACCGGTAGTTTTTCGGCCCGACAGCCATCACCTGCGGCCGCATCGCTCGGCCATCTCGATTGACAAAGCCGCGCCGCGTTGGCTATATTGACAGTCCGAACAACAGAACAGGGAGAGATGTCCGAGTGGTTTAAGGAGGCGGTCTTGAAAACCGTTGAACCGCAAGGTTCCGTGGGTTCGAATCCCACTCTCTCCGTGTGGACAGAAGAATAGTGGAGAGGTGCGAGAGTGGTTGAATCGGGCTCCCTGCTAAGGAGTTGTACCCTATCCGGGTACCGAGGGTTCGAATCCCTCCCTCTCCGTGAGACCGTGTGCCCATAGCTCAGCTGGATAGAGCGTTAGATTGCGGATCTAAAGGTCGGAGGTTCGAATCCTCTTGGGCATACCATTCGGAAGCCGCCACGCGAGTGGCGGCTTTTTCTTTATCACGGATCACTGAACATTTTATGAGTGATTATTTACTGAAGCAGTAATAATTCTCAAAAACGGACCATATCGTTATTGACCTCGGTGCCCAAGGCGCATAGAATTCCCCTCAACTAATACTCCGTAGGAGGTAAGGTAATGAAGGCAGTTTCCAAAGCAGCTGCATTGGCACTCGTGCTGGTGTTGGTTCTCAGTGG
>CAYOFA010000032.1:14689-24474 GCA_964402885.1 uncultured Spirochaetaceae bacterium | reverse complement strand
AAGGGAGTGATGAACGGTATTTCGGCCCTCGCGCTCGCCACAGCCAACGACACCCGCGCAATAGAGGCCGCGGCGCATGCGTGGGCCGCGCGCGACGGTGTGTATCGCTCGCTGACGAGCTTCACCGTCGACGGGGAGAAGCTCCGCGGGTTCATCGATCTTCCGCTGGCATTTGCCACGGTCGGCGGTGCGGTAAGCTTTCACCCCCACGCCGGGCGCGCGCTTGCCCTGCTGGGGCACCCGAGCGCACCGACGCTCTCACGCATTGCCGCTGCCGTCGGACTCGCGCAGAACTTCGCAGCGGTCTACGCGCTCGTCAGTGAGGGGATACAGCACGGCCACATGCGTCTGCATGCCACGCGCGTGGCCTACAAGGCCGGCGCCCGCGGCGACCGCGCCCGTGAGGTCGGCCGGACGATCTGGGAGCAGGGCGACATAAGCGAGGATGCCGCGCGCAGGTTCCTCGAGCCGGGCGAGCTTCAGTCGGGCGAGAGTGAGTCGGGCCAGACTCAATCGGGAGGGAGCGCGTAATGGGAGGAGCAGCAGAGAGCGCCGTGTGCACGGCCTCGCCAAGCCTCGCACTCACCAAGTACTGGGGAAAGGTCGACGGCGGGGCCAACATCCCCGCTACCTCGAGCCTGGCTGTAACGCTGCGGGAGCTCTCGAGCACGACACGGGTCGAGCGCTCGGGCGGCACCGACACGGTGCTCATCGACGGAGTTCCCCAGAGTGAGTCACGATTTGCCCCGGTCTTCGAGGCCATACGGGCGGAAACCGGATCCGCCGAACGTTTCCTCGTTGAGAGCAGCAACAACTTCCCCACCGCGGCAGGTCTCGCAAGCTCCTCGTCCGGGATCGCCGCTCTGGTCTGCGCGGTGAACGCGCTTCTCGGCAGTGAGCTTCCCGCCTGGAAGCTCTCCCGGATTGCCCGGGTCGGCTCGGGCTCTGCCGCGCGGGCGGTGTTCGGCGGCTTCACGGTGCTGCCGGCCGGCGGCACCGAGGCGCAACCGGTGTACGACGCCGACCACTGGCCCGAGCTGCGCGTGGTGGTCGCCGTCCTCCAAAGCGCGCCCAAGGCGGTCTCGTCGCGGGAGGCCATGGAGCGCGTGCGGCGCACCTCACCCTACTTCGGCCCATGGATGGAAACCGCGGAGGAGCTTTTTGCCGAGGCTCGGGAAGCGTTGTCGATTCGGGACCTCGAGCGCCTCGGACATGCGATGCGGCTGAGCTACCTGCGGATGTTTTCCACGATGTTTGCCGCCGATCCGCCGGTTCTTTACTGGCAGGCACGAAGCCTCGCCGTCATCCACGCATGCGAGGATCTCCGCCGCGAGGGCGTACCTGCCTACGAAACGATGGACGCCGGTCCCCAGATCAAGGTCCTCACTACCGAGGATCACGTCGAGCGGGTGCGAGCGGCCCTCTCCGCGGAGGCCGAGCAGGTGCTCGTCTCTGGTGTCGGCAATGGACCCCGGGTCACTGAAACGACGGGAGTCGAGCCGTGAAGGGAGCAACGTTGACAGTACCCGGGAATCTATTGCTGTTCGGAGAGTATGCCGTCCTCGAGCAGGGCGGGCTCGGCATCGCCTGTGCCGTTGCCCCCCATGTTCGCACACGCCTCGAACCGGCCTCGCGCTTCTCCGTCGAAGGACAGCTCGGGGCGCGCTCCGTCGGCTGGAGGCCCGGCGACGACAGCGACGACAGCGAGCTCCTGCATAAGGTCGGTCAGTTCCTCGTGGAGCAACTCGCGGCGCGCGGCGTGGACCTTCCCGCATTCGAGACGCGGGTGCTCATCGATTCCTCCGAGTTCATGGGGGTATCGGGAAACAAACGGGGATTCGGATCGAGCGCCGCCGCAACGGTAGCGCTGTGCAACACCGCATGCGAGCTGGCGGGGATAGAGGATGAAGAGATACGGTTCGAGCTTGCGGTCGGTGCCCATCGCTTTGCGCAGGGCGGGCGCGGAAGCGGTTACGACGTCGCCGCCTCGTTTTTCGGCGGAATCGGGCTTTTCCGCGGCGGGGAGCGCCCCGAGTACGAGCGGGTACAACTCGACTGGCTGCCCGAGCTTTCGCTGCTGGAGATGGG
Source organism: uncultured Spirochaetaceae bacterium (assembly GCA_964402885.1). Lineage (GTDB taxonomy): Bacteria > Spirochaetota > Spirochaetia > DSM-27196 > PWMO01 > JAAAOH01. Next base: position 22,386 of record CAYOFA010000032.1, on the reverse strand, counting down.
CACTCCTGCAAGTACCGCGCACGCCCTGTACCGGTACGCCGCGTGGAAGGCCGGACACACAGACGAGGCGGTGCGCTTTCTCCAGAAATCCAACAGCCTCATTTCGGCCCTCGTACGCTCCTCGAGCTGGGAGGAGGCGAAACCCTATGCCGGCGAGCTCACCGAGCTCGGTCGCCGGCTCGGCCGGGAGATAGACATTCCGGCCGAGCCCGATGACGGTGACGAGTCGGGTCTCTGCAAAGCCGTTGGAGCGGGCGCTGAGCTCTTTCTCTATCTCGACGGTGACCAGTCCCGAATGGACACTATCCCGGTGGAAATCGATTGGGAGGGGTGCTCATGGCGTTGAGCGGTTGGGGAGCATCCAAGCTCCTTCTTTTCGGCGAGCACGCGGCAGTCTACGGGTATCCGGCGGTGGGCGTTGCCCTTCCCGACGGGATCCGCCTGCACGTGCGCCCCGACGGCAGGGGCTGGAATCTCCCGGGCATCCCGGCCGGCTACGTGCCCATCCTCAATGAGCTACTGGCGCACGCGGAGGCCGTGCTGTCACGCCGTTTCGACCCGGAGGCTGTCCGGTCACTGCGCGGAGAGATCCGCATCGAAACCACCGTACCGCCGGGCGTCGGTTTCGGATCCTCGGCGGCAGTCTGCACCGCGCTCGCACGCGCTCTTCTTCCGGCCCTCACCGAGCCCGACGCGACGAGCATCTGGCAGCTTGCCCACGAGCTGGAGGTTTTCTTCCACGGAAGCCCGTCCGGCATCGACACCGGCATCTCGAACCTCGGCGGCATACAGGCCTTCTCCTTCGAGGGCGGGTTGCTCCCGCGGGCAACGAGCCTTCGCAATCCCGATCTGTTTCTGCTCGTGGGTGCCGTGCCCCGTACACACGACACGAAGGAGCTCGTCGGGCGCGTACGGACGGCACGGGAGGCCGGCTCGGCGGAGGTCCGGGAGGCCCTTGCCTCTCTCGGACGCATCGCAGAGGAGGCAATCGATCTTCTCGGTCTCACCGACGCGCCGGGGGTCGTCTCGCGGATCGGCAAGCTCGCAGGCCGCGCCCAGCAGCGGCTCCGGGAGCTCGAGCTCTCGAACGCCCACCTGGAGACCGTGCTTTCCACTGCTGCTGATGCGGGCAGCGTGGGCGGAAAACTGAGTGGCGCCGGCGGCGGAGGAGCGTTCTACACCGTCTTCGAGGACGCTGCGGCACTGCGGCGCGCCGAGGCTGCCGTCCGCCGTGACCTCGACCGCATCGCCGACGATCTGCCGTTGTTCTCCTACCGCGTCGTCGCCGGCGACGCCGAGCGGGTTACGACCGCGGCCTGAGGCTTGCTGCGCCCGGCCGGGGGCGGGCCGGGTGCCGCCCCCGGGCCGGTTATTCGCCGGTCGGCCGGGTACCGCGGCGCCGTGACTGCAACAGCCCCACGCCCCGCGCCACGAGCGCACGCGGGAGCAGCCTCTCGAGAAACACCATCACCTTGAACGCGGATCCGTGGATGGCAACCCGCTTTCCCCGGAGGGCCGCCCGATAGCCGTACTCGACCACCTCCCGCGTGGTCGCCATCGATCGCGCCTCCGAGCTCCCGATGTGCATCCCCGCGGCGTCGTGAAACGGTGAGCGCGTCGGTCCCGGACACAGCGCGGTTACGCCGACGCCGTACGGGGCAAGCTCCTCGGCGAGCGCCTGCGACAGGGACAGACCGAAGGCCTTTGAGGCGTAGTAGACGCTCATGAGCGGGCCGGGCTGGAAGGCGGCAACCGAGGCAACCTGTATGATCCGTCCGTGCCCCCTCGCAGCCATCGCCCGCGCGACGACGTGGAACACCTGCATGCAGGCGGAGACGTTCAGGGCGATCATCGCCTCGTTTCGCTCCCAGGTCGATGCCAGGAAGGGACCGAAGTCCCCGACCCCCGCGCTGTTGACGAAAAGATCGAGGTCCCGGCCGGCAAGAGCCGCGTCGAGCTCGGTGATTGCGGCGGGATCGGTAAGGTCGAGCGCATGCGTCTCGGCATGTACGCCGTGGTATGCGGCCTCCGTGGCTACGGCACGCAGGTGATCGGAGCGCCGTGCAACGAGAATGAGGTCGTAGCCCTGCTCGGCGAGAAACTCAGAAAACGTGCGACCGATGCCGCTGCTTGCACCCGTAATGAGCGCGGTCTTCCCCACACGGTCCTCCTTGACGGCGGCACTCTACCCGGTTGATAACAGGCTGTGCAACATCACAGATTTCTCTTCCTCGAATCCTTCTTCGGCGGCTCCCACCGCGCCTTCGCGGAAGGCCTGATCGAGCACTCCCGCCACCGTATCGATCTGCTCACGCTTCCAGCCGAGAACTGGCGGTGGCGCACGCGTGCCGCCGCACTGCAGTTCGTCGATCGTCTCGCGGAGGAGCGCGCCGCACCCCGGCCCACCACGCATCCCCGCGCCCGCCCTCTTCACCTCGAGGAGTACGACGGCATCATCGCCACCGACCTGCTGACCCTTGCCGACTTCCGGGCCCTCGTCGCCGGACCGCCGATTCTGCTCTACGTGCACGAGAGCCAGATGACCTATCCGCTGCCGAAGGGCGTGAGCCTCGACGCCGCAACCGCCTTCGTGGACATCCGCAACGTCCTCATGGCCGACCGTACCCTGTTCAATTCGCACTTCCACCGTCGCCGCTTCCTCGAGGTCGCCGCGGAGGTTCTCGAGGGCGCACCCTCGCCGGAGCTCCGCGAGCTCGGCGCCACCATGGCCGCGCACGCCGGCGTCTTGCACCCGGGGTGCAGCCTCGACCGGCTGCTCGCCGGGCCACGCGGTGCCGCGGGCGCCGCCGGGGCCGGGGGTGCCGGCGCCAATGTCCGGGGTGCCGGCGCCGGGGAGGCCGGTGCCGCCTCCGCGCCGGCTGCCGGGCCGCTCATCATCTGGAACCACCGCTGGGAGTACGACAAGAACCCCGCACCCTTTTTTCGGACTCTCGAACGCCTCTCCGACGAGGGCTGGGAGTTCCGACTCGCGCTGCTCGGTGAGAACCCGCAATACCACCCCAGGGAGTTCGAGGCCGCACGCGAGAGTCTCGATAAACACATCGTGCAGTACGGGTATCTCGACGACCGCGCGGCCTACGAGCAGCTCCTGTGTGCGGGGGACATCGTGGTGTCGACCTCTGTCCAGGAGAACTTCGGCATTTCGGTGGTCGAGGCGGTCGCAGCCGGCTGCCTCCCGCTCCTGCCTCGTCGCCTCTCCTATCCCGAGGTGATCCCGGCGGAGTATCACGAAACCTGTCTCTACGACTCGAACCGGGAGCTCGTCTCCATGCTTCGCAGCTTCCTGCGGGACGGCGTGCCGTCGGCTGCAGGACTGCGGGAGGCAATGCGACGGTACGGCTGGAGCAACCTGGGACCCGCATACGACCGGGAGCTCGAGGCGCTGGCGCAAACGGGGTCGTAGGCGGGCCGACTACGAGTCGATGCCGTTCATGTGCGCGAGCACCCGATAGAGGCCCTGCGTACCGAGCTTCTCCCAGCCAAGCGCCTTCGCCGAGAGGTAGAACTGATGGACGAGTGAAAGTCCCGGCATTGACAGATTCATGCGCTCTGCCTCGGCGAGGGCGATTCCCATGTCCTTCACGAAGTGCTCGATGTAGAAGCCCGGGTCGTAGTTTCCCTGCGCAATCCGCGGGCCGAGGTTGTTGATGAGAAACGACGAGGCGGCGCCCTTTCCGATGACGCCGATGACGCTGTCGAGGTCCAGGCCCGCACGGTAGGCGTAGAGGAGGGACTCTACGACGCCGATCATGGTGCCGGCGACCAGGGTCTGGTTGCACATCTTGGTGTGCTGTCCCGCGCCGGCAGGCCCCATCAGCCTGACGTTCTCGCCGAGCACCTGGAATGCCGGGAGCATGCGCTCGAATGTGTCTTCATCTCCGCCGACCATGATCGCGAGCGACCCGTTCTGAGCCCCCACATCACCACCGGAGACGGGCGCATCGAGGGCGAGAAGGTCCCGCTCGGAAGCTGCTGCGGCAATGCGCTGCGCGAGGGACGGCTCCGAGGTGGTCATGTCGATAAGGACAGTGCCGCTGTCGCAGGCATCGAGGATACCGTTCTCACCGAAGTACACCTCTTCCACATCGCGCGGGTAGCCCACGATGGTGAAGACGGCCTCGGCCGACCCGGCTGCCGCAGCCGGCGAATCGTACCAGACGGCTCCTCGCTTCTCGAGCTCGGCAGCCTTGGAGCGGGTCCGATTGTAAACCGAGACCTCGTAGCCGGCCTCGATGAGGTTCAGACACATGCTCCGTCCCATGATACCCGTGCCGATCCATGCGATGCGCTTCATGACTCCTCCTTCTTCACAGGTAGCTGCGGCAGCTCCACATACACGTCGGTACCGTGCTCATCATCGGTATCGAACCATATCCGGCCGTTGTGTGCGGCGGCCACGAGATTGGCGATGTAGGTGCCGAGGCCGTTGCCTCCCTTCTTCCCGGAGGTGGCGTAGCGCTCGAAAAACCTGTCTCTGACATCGGCGGGCACGGGCTTGCTGTTGTGAATCCGAACCAGATAGGTGCCCTCGCGCGCGTCCGTTGCAGTGGTCCTGATGGAGATTGACACCGCGTCCCCGGCACAGGAGGCTTCCACCGCGTTCCGCACCAGGTTCGCGAAGAGCTCCTCGAGGTAGATCACCTCGCCGTACAGCGGCAGACTGCCGTTCCAGTCGACCTCGGCGCCGTCTATATCGTAGGCGAGCGTCACCGATGAGCCGGACAGTATGCTCGCGAGCTGACTCTCCACCGCCCGGAAGAGGTCGAGCATATTCAGAAGCTGGGGATCGAGCTCGTAGCTCCCCTCCTCCATCCGGACGTAATCCATCGAGCTCGAGATCATCGTGTCGAGACGCCGGCCGCTGTCGCGGATGGCAAGCACGAGCTCGCGCTGCCCTTCGGTGAGATCATCGCGCAGCAGCAGCTCCGCGGCGGTCAGCATGCCGTTCAACGGGTTTCGCAGGTCGTGGCGCATCATTCGCTCGACTTCCTGCTTGGTGGCCTCGAGTCGCCGCCGCTCGTGCATCTCGCTGTGGAGCTCCGAAATCGTGTCCTGCAACTCGCGCTCCATGCGCTTGCGCTCCGTGATATTGACGACGAACGTCACCTTTTTCGGTTCCCCGTCTGTGTCCTCAATGAACGCCGCGTCGGCGAGGATCACCAGAGGCGTGCCGTCGCTGCAGCGCACGTTCCACTCACCCCGCAACTCGCCGCTGCCACCGCCCGCCGCGATGAAGGCATCGTGGAGGTCGGAGAGCTGCTTCTGTGACTCCTCGGGAACCACGAGTGTGAAGTGATTGCCGAGGAGCGCCTCGGGACGATATCCGTAGAGTCTGCAATAGACGGGATTTACGTATTCAAAGTAGCCGTGGCGATCGGTGATGCAGATGCCGATCGGCGTTGCACCGAGGATGTGCCACAGGCGGTTGCTTTCCGGTGAGATGGCCCGGGCAGCCGGCGCTACACCGGTGAGATCCGCCCGATCGTCGGAGCGGTCGGGCGACTCGGGGCCACCCTTGTTGTATTGCTCGTCATATGCCGTATCAGGCATGGGCGAACTCCGAACCTGTTGGGACTTCACCGGAAACTGTAGCACGGGCTGCAGTGCCCGCACAAGCTCACGGTCGAGTGGGCCCTTGATCTCCACCCCGGATTACTGAACAATGCAGCCCTGCGCCACAAACCAGCCAGGGCACACTCAGCAGAAGGACACCAATGAATCAAGACCAGGTCAAGGAACAGCTGCTTCGGCTCGACGAGGACGTCGAGGAATTCGCGGTGGTTTTCACCGGCAAAAAGAGCAAGAAAGCAAACGGGCTCTACTACCCGGACAGCCGGGAGATCATCATACACAATCACAATTTCGACGACGACAACCAGCTCATGTACACGGCGGTCCATGAGTTCGCCCATCATGTGCACTTCACCCGCTCACCCGTGCCGGTCGGCAACCGCGCACACACCATCGAGTTCCGCAACATCCTCCACGATCTGCTCGAGCGGGCGGAGGAGCTCGGCGTGTATCGCAACATCTTCCGCACGAATGCCGAGTTCATGGCACTCACCTACCGCCTGCGGCGCGACTTTCTCGGCCCCAACGGCGAGCTCATGAAGCGATTCGGCGCGGCACTCATCGAGGCCCAGCACCTCTGTGAGAAGTACAATGCGCGCTTCGAGGACTACGTGGAACGGGTACTGTCGCTGAATACCAGGAACGCGAACACCATCATCAAGACGCATACCTACGACATCTCGCCCTCCATCGGGTACGAAAACATGGCGACCGTTGCCGGCATCGCCGATCCCGACAAACGGCAGGAGGCAGAGGAAGCCTTCGCCGGTGGAAAGAGCCCCGATCGGGTGAAGGCAATGCTCAAACAGGACTCCGAGCGATCGGAGCGGGAGCCCGTGGAGCGGCTCAGAAAAGAGAAACGTCGACTCGAGCGCACCATTCAGAGCCTGCAGGACAAGCTTCACAGCGTAGAGGAGCGCCTCGAGCGCTATGATACCTATGAGCAGCCCGAGGAGCACGATAACATCTCCTCCTTTCCGCGGTGAGGCCACTTGATCAAGCCGGGCGCAGGCGGATAAACTGACACACAATGGCAAGCATGATTGATAAGCTCGAGTTCTCCGAATACGAGGGTTCGGTGGAAAAACATGACCTCGCCCTCTACGCGCTTTCCACCTGCGCGTTCTGCAAGAAGGCGATACAGTTTCTCCAGGATCACGATATCAAGTTTCGCTACATCTACCTCGACACCATCAACCCCATGGTGAAGCGCACAGTCAAGTCGGAGTTGAAAACGCGGTACGCAAGTCTTCCTGTTTTCCCGGTGCTGATTATCGACGACCAGGAGGCGGTCTCGGGATTCTCCGAAGAGAAGTGGAAAGAGATTCTCGACATCGACTGAGAAGGCGCGGGAGGTCCGTATGCCGGCAAAGCAAAAAACGCTCGAAGATACGCGGCGATTCGTCTCGATGGTCGCCGAAAAGAACGGATGGAAACTCAATCCCGATACCGATTTCCTCGAGGATCTCGTTTCGGGACTGAACGCGAACTTCAATCGATACGGCTACTATCTATGTCCGTGTCGGGACGGCACCGGCGAGCGCGACAAGGACAAAGACATCATCTGTCCGTGCGACTACAATGTGCCCGACCAGAAGGACTACGGCCACTGTTTCTGTGCGCTCTTCTTCCGGCCGGACTACCTCGAAGCGGGCGGCGAACCGCAGTCGATCCCCGAACGTCGTCCCGAGGATCTGCAGTTCCAGTAGTCCGCGGCCACACCGGTCGCGCGAGGCGGCATCGATAGCACGCAACCCCGCAGGCTTCCAACTCCGCCGCTATCCCCGGCTGCGGATCTGCTCGAGTATCTGCTCCACCTCGTCCCGCAACAATTCCGCCCGTTTCCTCATCTCATCGAAGTTCTCGTCACGGGCCGCCGACTCGGTGGATCGCGCGAGGGTAAGAGCCCGCTGCGCCATCAGTGTACCGGAAGTGTTGGCAAGCGAGTGAGCGGCCTTCTTCACTGCAGCCGCGTCACCGTCTGCGATACCATCGCGAAGCATCTGTAGCCGCTGGGGCGTCTCTTCGAGAAAGATTGAGAAGATCTCCTCGAGGATTTCCGGCGCGTCGGCGTACTCGGTTTCCAGGGCTGAGAGCTCGAAAGG
>CAYOFA010000032.1:12975-14589 GCA_964402885.1 uncultured Spirochaetaceae bacterium | reverse complement strand
CTTTTCCTTGACCCCTGCATACAAATGGGATTGAATGAAGTATCGCGACCACTGACAGCACACTGACAGCACAAGGAGAGGCGCATGGCAGAGAAGCAGTACGTGATGGCCTTCGACGCCGGCACGACCAGCAATCGGGCGATTCTGTTCAACCACGACGGCGAAATCGCGGGCGTCGCACAGCGGGAGTTCGACCAGATCTACCCGAAGCCCGGTTGGGTGGAACACGATCCGATGGACATCTGGGGCACGCAGAGTGGTGTCGCACGCGAGGTGCTCGAGAAGACAGGTACCCGTCCGAGCGAAGTCGCGGCAATCGGCATCACCAATCAGCGGGAAACCACGATCGTCTGGGAGCGATCCACCGGAAAGCCCATCTACAACGCCATCGTATGGCAGGACCGCCGCACCGCGCCGATCTGCGACCAGCTGACACGTGACGGGTGGTCCGACTACATCCGCGAGAACTGCGGACTCGTCATCGATGCCTACTTCTCCGGGACGAAGATCAAGTGGCTTCTCGACAACGTGGAAGGCGCCCGGGAGAAAGCAGAGCGCGGCGAGCTCATGTTCGGCACGGTCGACACCTGGCTGATCTGGAAGCTCACCGGAGGCGAGGTGTATGTGACCGACTACTCCAACGCCTCGCGCACGATGCTCTTCAACATCAGGAACCTGGACTGGGACGACACACTACTCGACGCCATGGGCGTACCCCGCTCGATGCTTCCCGAGGTAAAGGAGTCGAGCTCCGTCTACGGTCACACCGCAGCCGATACCTTCGGGGGCGCGAAGATTCCCATAGGTGGCGCCATCGGTGACCAGCAGGGCGCGCTCTTCGGGCAGGCCTGCTTCGAGCCGGGGATGGCAAAGAACACCTACGGAACCGGAAGCTTCGTCCTCATGAACACCGGCTCCGACCCCATTGCTTCGGAGACCGGACTTCTCACCACGATGGCGTGGGGGCTCGACGGGAAGGTCGAGTACGCGCTCGAGGGGGCGATCTTCGTCACCGGGGCGGCGGTGCAGTGGCTGCGTGACGAGATGCACCTGGTAAACGACGCCATGGATACCGAATACTTCGCCACCAAGGTGGAGGATTCGGGGGGCGTGTACATGGTGCCGGCCTTCGTCGGCCTCGGCGCCCCGCACTGGGACATGTACGCCCGCGGCGCCATTGTGGGCCTGACGCGCGGCTCGAGCAACGCGCACGTCATCCGCGCGACGCTCGAGTCGATCGCCTACCAGACCCGGGACGTCATCGAGTGCATGGAGACGGATTCGGGCATAGAGACGAAGGAGCTCAAGGTCGACGGCGGGGCATGCGCCAACGACTTTCTCATGCAGTTCCAGTCCGACATTCTCGGGATCCCGGCCATCAGACCGAAAATCATCGAAACCACCGCCCGGGGCTCGGCGTTTCTCGCCGGTCTGGCAGTGGGCTTCTGGAAGAACAAGAGGGACATCCTCAACAACTTCGACGTGGACCGCACGTTCAAGCCCGACATGGAGGCGTCGCGCCGTGACGCGTTGTACGGGGGCTGGAAGAAGGCGGTCGATCGGGCCCGCGACTGGGAGGAAAAGGAATAGAGCGTCGCCGGGGCGGGGCCGGCG
>CAYOFA010000032.1:9134-12875 GCA_964402885.1 uncultured Spirochaetaceae bacterium | reverse complement strand
CCGGCGAGCCGCAGCCGGGCGAGCCGGCGTGCGGCACAGGCTCGGCGAACCGGGCCCGGTCTACCCCGACCAGTTCCCCGCTTCCGAGAGCAGGCGCGCCTCGATGATCCTGCGGAATCGTCGCGCCTCGCTTGATTCTGGCTCGAGCTCGAGCGCGGCGTCGCAGTCGCTGAGCGCTTTCTGGTAGTCACCCATGTCGAAGTACACCTGCGCGCGGGCAAACAGGGAGTCGAAGCGGCCGTAATCGAGCTGGAGACAGCGGTTGAGGTCCGACAGCGCCTCTCGAAATGAACCCTGAAGTCGGTGGACCATCCCGCGATAGTAATAGGCCTTCCAGTTGTCGTCGTCGAGCTCCAGTGTGGCGGAGAAGTCGGCAACCGCACGCTCGTAGGAGGACATGGCGAAGAATGCCATCCCCCGATGTATCAGCACGATTGCACGGAGATGAGACGTGATCTCCGAGTCGAGGATCTCACCGTAGAGCTCTACCGCCCGCTCGAACTCGTGCTGGTTATGTGCGTGGAGCGCGCGCAGCAGTTGTGACTCGATCGTGTCGGAGGCGATGCCGAGCCGCGACGGATCCATCAGGTCCGGCGGCTCACTCTCCTCGGGCTGCACTTCGGAGGGGTGCTCGAGGGGCAACCCCGAGGTGCGCTGGATCTGGTTCCAGAACTGACGCCGCCGCTTGAACAGCTCCGCATGGAGACTGCGGTGATAATCGCGTATTTCCTGGAAGATGATGTCGGCGAGGGTGAGGTTGGCGTTGAGAGCCGCGAGCTTGCGCTTCAGCGGCTCCTCGAACGGAGCGTTGTCCGCCTTGTACACCAGCTCATGCTCGACCTCGGCCCAGGCGTCCTGCAGGATGGTTCGCAGCTGAATCTCACACTGCGGCTCCGCATCGAGCTCCACATCGGCATATTCCTCGGGGGGGATTCGCACGAGCAGGTGGGTCGATTCATATCCGAACTCCCTGGAGGAGAACTCGGCACCCTTGTGCTCGACCTCGAGCACTTCGTAGGCATCCGAGAGGATCTGCTCCACCCGCGTGAGATCCCCGAGGAAGGGGCAGACGACGCGCATACCGAAAAGGTCGGGGATATTCACCTCGCCCGGCCGCCCCGCTTCCGTGCCGACCTCCGGCGCCCCACCGCTGCCGGGAGCCCCGGCGGGCGCCGACTGGGCGGCCGCCGACTGGGCAGGCGCAGACCGCGCCCTGGCAAGCAGCTTGGCGTAGAGGCTGTCGAAGGACTTTATGCGGGACTTGATGGTCGCGTGCAGATGTGAGGCCTCGAGGGTGCGGCGAACCCCGGAGACCGCACGATCGAGAACCTCGCGATAGGTGGACTCCGATTCCTGGTACCGTGCCTTGAGCGTCGTACGACTGACGAGTGGAAGCTCGATGCGGTTCATACGATCCACTATAACACGGCCTCATCGGCCCGTGTCTGCGAGGGTGTAGAGCTCGAATCGGTCATGAATACCGAGCTTGCGATACCCGTTCGAGCGGTGTTTCTTCACCGTGACGGGGGCGATTGCGAGATGCTCGGCAATCTCCCGGGCCGTGCTGCCGTTGAGGGTGAGCTCGAGTATCTCCACCTCGCGGGTGGTGATGCTCCGTCCGTCGACGATCCGCCGTGGGAGCTGCCGCCAGGCGCGTGCGCCGTACGACGCAACCCGGCCGTTTCCGCCTGCGGACCGTGCAGAGCGTGCAGAAATCGACGCGCGCCTCTCACCGGTGTCGGGGGCGGTGTCCGGAGCAGTATCGCCGTCCCGTTCCGTGTCGACCACCTCGCGCAGGAGACACACATATCCGCGGTCGCGCCCGTAGGCGAGCAGCGGGGCGACCGAGGCCTCGAAGACGCGATCAACCTCCACCCCGGTGAAAGTGAGGGTGATGATGGCGAACAGCGGTCTGTTTTCGGCGACGCTCTCCGCACCGAGCCTCAGAAAGGCATCCTCCGCCTGTCGATAGCCGCTGCCGGTGAGGCAGGCGGCAAGCGGAGCCCCTCGGTGACACCGCTGTCCCTCCCGGAAGCGAGTCGCAAATGAGGGGCTTGCGTACTCCACTGTGAGCTTGCGATCGAGGATGAGGATCGGATCTGCCGCCACCTGAAGAAAAGTTCGCGCGTCAATGGCGGTGTCCCGCGCCCGACCTGCGGCTACCGTTCTCTCGAGTACCACCTCGTCGGAGAGCACGAGCCGATTCAGCACGGCATCGAGCTCCTCACTGTTGTCACCGGTGGTGCCTGCGTTACCGGCAGACACGCGCGGGTATCCGGCGCCCGAGGACTCCGAGGGACAGATGCGGGAGAAACCCCTAAGAAACGCGCCAAGACCGCGCCGGGGCAGATGCTCGACAAAGAGAACGCACAACAGGATGATCGGGAACTCTGCCGTCAGGTCGGAGAGATGTCTCGCCAGCGCCGGGATACCGCGATCGCTGCCCAGGGAAACGAGCAGATAATGCAGGTCAACCACGACGCGGACCGGACGACTCGACGGCCGCCCGTGCCAGCCCGAGGCGGCACGCCGGATGAGCGCCACGGCCGATTCCGGGTCAACCGGCGCCTGCTCGACGAATGATTCCGCGGAAAGACGTCGATACCGGGAGGTGTCATCGCCCGCGCCGAGATGCGACAGCAGGGACCGGATCGCGGCTTCGGTCTCGGTGTCGAGAATGGTAAGGAGCCGTTCCTCCCGCTCCACGCCGGAGAGCAGGAAGTGCACGGCCGCATGCATCCGCTCCGACTTGCTTCTGTACAGGCACAGTACGCTCTCTCTCGCGTCGAGCGCGGAGGGGAGATGCATGACCGGAATTATATGAAATGCGGTCGCCGATGCAACCGTGCCGTCAGCGTGGGGCCATCGCCGCTGCGGGCGGCGTGATTGCAGCTGTTACCGGCGTTGTTCGAACATCCGGCTCAGCTCGTCACGAACCTGCTCGAGCACGCCCTGGTACTGCTCCTGCAGTCGCCCGAGGTTGTCCTGCAGCGTCTTGCTGAACTCGGGATCAGAGGCGGGGTCCATCTGTACCTGGGTGCCGTACTGTCGCGAGAGCTCCTGCTCCCGCTGCCGCATGCGCTGAGCATACTGGCTACGAATCTGCTCGATGAGTTGCTGTCGGTTGTCGAGGTACTGCTTGAACAGCCCATGCACCTGCTGGAACAGGTAGTCGAGATCTTTCCCCTTGCCCAGCACCACTGTAAGCCCGTCGCGCAGCGTGTTGAGTCGCTCGAGCTCCTCCTCGGAGGTCGGCAGCGAGATCGCGGCGAGCACGACCTGGAAGAAACCCTCCTCGACCCAGTTGCGACGCTCGGCGGAGTACTGTTTGAGCTCCTTCTTCAGGTCGAATTCGCTCTCCTCCTGCAGACGGGTTGCGAGGCGTTTCCCGACGTTTCGATGCTCGTGCGCCTCGACTGTCTTCGGGTCGCTCTTCACGTTCTTGGTCTTCTCGAGTGCCAGCTCGAGGGCGCTTTTTATCTCTCCCACGAATATCCCCCCTGCGGTCGGTTAGTGCGCGTGTAACTAAATGATAACAACAAAGCTCCGCCGAGAGAAACTACTCACGAATCACCCGCTCGTCGGTCAGGACGCGATCGATCCGCATATCCCAGTCTTCTCTCGGCACCGCGTCCACCAGTTGTTCCTCGAAGCAGACGCCCACCGTCGAGAAGCACCCGAGGCCCGCAGCCAGAAATCGGTCGTAATAGCCGCGCCCCCGCCCGAGGCGATAGCGCGCAC
>CAYOFA010000032.1:6537-9034 GCA_964402885.1 uncultured Spirochaetaceae bacterium | reverse complement strand
CGGCAGGTCCGCAGCGGGATCCATCGAGGGCAGATCCGCGGCGGGCTCCTCGATGTTGAAGGAGCTGCGAACAAGCGGCTGATCGGGCTCGCTCATTCGATGAAAGCGGATCTCGTGGCCGGCCACGCGCGGCAGGGCAAGCGTCTTCCCCTCCGCGATGGCGCGACGCCGGATCTCCGCTGTCTGCACCTCCCGCGGCATGGAGACGTAGCAGTACACCACGCGGGCCCGTCGCCACCAGCTGCTTTCGAACAGGCGCGCCTCGATCCGCTTGCTCTTCTCGAGGATGGCCTCCATGGGAAGCGCATCGAGGCGGGCGAGCACCTCGCGGCGCAACCTTTTCTTCTCTCTTGAGCTCCCCGTTTCCGCGCTCATTCAGCCCGGCTCCCCGGCGACACCGCAGCTACCGGCAGGGCGCGAAGGGCCCACACCAGCCGCTGCGCTACCGTGATCGTGGTCATCGCGGCCATCGCGTAGGCGAGGATCACGAACACCCCGGGAAACGCGATGAAGAGAGTGTAGAACACGATGGTCTCCGTACCCTCGATGAGCCCCGAGGGCATGAACAGGCTCGTGGTCGCGACGTACTCGTCTCTCCGCTTCCGCTTCTCGATCAGGGCCGAGAGATACAACCACGAGGCGATGTTGACGTAGAATACGGCGAGCAGCACGGCCACCGCCGTAAACACCGCCGGCGACGGGAAGGCGAGCGCCATCCCCAGCGGAATGAGGGCATAGGCTATGACGTCGAGCAACATGTCGAGGTAGCCGCCGAGGTCGCTCTGTTTTCCCGACCTCCGTGCTACCGCCCCGTCGAGGCCGTCGAGTAGCCGTCCGAGCAGCCAGAAGGTCGCGCACAGGAGCATCTCGTGCTGCAGCAGGCAGAGAAACGCCACGACTCCGAAGACGAAAGCACCAATGGTGATGGTGTTCGGATGTACATGTCGCGACAGGACCGCGGCGATCGGCGAGACGACGCTCTCCTTCACCGGGCGCAGCATTCGATCGAGCACCGGGTACCCTCCTCAGCGGACCGCTTGCCGGCAATTCTGAAGTATCTCCGGGCCTGTTGCAATACGCGGCGCCGAACCGCCGAGGGGTCACAGCCGTCGGCTCACCGGTTGCCGCACACCCGCCGCCCGACGTAGGCTGAAATCATGGGCAATGCGAATACCGCTCCGCTGGCAGACCGGGTCTATGATTTCATGTTCGAAGAAGAGGAAGGCCGGGCCTGTGAGGCGATCCCGGAGGAGGCCTGCCGCGAGGCACCGCGAAACTTCCTCCTCAATGTGGCGAATGGAAGCGCAAGCAAGCTCGCCGAGCAACTCGTGAGCCCCGGCGTGACCCTTCCGTGGATACTCGATGCAATCGGCGCGCCCGTGTTCTTCTCGGGCCTGCTGGTGCCGCTGAGAAACGGGCTGTCCCTCCTGCCCCAGCTTGCCGTCTCCGCGTGGATACGGTCGCGCGCGGTGCGAAAGCACGTCTGGACCGCCTCGGCGATGGTTCAGACCCTCACCGTCGCCGGCATGCTGCTTGCGGTTCTCTTTCTTTCCGGGACCGCAGCAGGCATTGCAATCGCGGCAATGGTTGCCGTCTTCAGTCTGGCAAGCGGCGTGGCATCGGTGAGCTTCAAGGACGTGATGGCGAAGACGATTCCCAAGGGCAAGCGGGGTCGGCTCCTGGGGGCGCGGGGAACCATCGGCGGCATACTCACGCTCGCGGCCGCCGTGGTGCTCTATGTGGGCATCGGCGGAACCGAAACACGCATGCCGTATATCGCGCTGCTTGCCGCCGGGGTGGTGCTGTGGCTGCTTGCCGCGGCGGCATTCGCGCGGATAGAGGAGCATCCCGGCGCCACCGAGGGTGGCCGAAATGCCATCGATGAGCTTCGTGACGCAGGCGCGGCGCTGCGCGAGGACCGGAACCTGGCAAGATTCGTCGTCGAACGCATCCTGCTTCTCGCCGTCCCCTTCCTCCAACCGTTCTACGTGGTCATCGCCATGTCGGCCACCGGTGAGCGTATCGGCGGCCTCGCGCTCTTCGTCGCGGCAAGCGGCCTGGCGAACGTGGTGTCGAGCCCGTTCTGGGGCGCACTCTCGGACCGGGACAGCCGACGGGTGATGACCCTGGGGGCCGGCCTCGGCGCGATCACCGGGGTGGCGGTCATCGGTGCGACCCTCCTGCCGGACGCGGCCCAGTCGAGTCTACTCTATATGCCCGCCCTCTTTCTCAACGGGGTGGCACAGGGCGGCACGCGCCTCGGGCGAAAAACCTACCTCGTCGACTACGCTCCGGCCGAGAAGCGGCCGCTCTACGTCGCGGTGGCGAACACCGTCGTCGGGGTCTTCACCGTCGGTGGGGCCGCCGTGGGTGCGCTTGCGCAGGTCACCTCGGCGGAGCTTGCCGTGGCGGTGCTCGTAGCGGCGCTCCTCGTTGCCGCCGTTCTGCCCCGCCGGCTCGTCGCCACCGCTACCACGTGAATGTCCGGGGGCCGGCT
>CAYOFA010000032.1:0-6437 GCA_964402885.1 uncultured Spirochaetaceae bacterium | reverse complement strand
CCGTGTGCCGCGCCGTAGTTGACGGCCGCCTCAGCACCCTTCCCGGCCAGGAAGCCGTAGATCAGCCCCGATGCGAAGCTGTCCCCGCCGCCGACGCGATCGAGAATCTCGAGCCGGGGGCGGTGGATGGCCTCGTGGAAGGTGCCGTCGTAGTAGAGGATGGCGCCCCAGTCGTTGATGCTCGCGGTATGCACGTCACGGAGGGTCGTGGCGACGGCCTTGAAGTTGGGGAACTCCTTCACCACCTGCTCGATCATCCTCTTGAACTTCTCGCTCTCGATGCCCGTGACATCATCACCCATGCCCTCGACCTCGAAGCCGAGCGAGGCAGTGAAGTCCTCTTCGTTTCCGAGCATGACGTCGACGTACTTCGCGATCTCGCGGTTGACCTCCCGGCATTTCTCTCTGCCGCCGCGGTTCTTCCAGAGCGAGGCCCGGTAGTTGAGGTCATAGCTGATCACCGTACCGTTCTCGTGGGCCGCCTTCATGGCGTCGATGAGCACATCGGGGGCGGTATCGGAGAGGGCCGCGTAGATTCCGCCAGTGTGGAACCAGCGCACCCCCTCCTCGCCGAAGAGACGGTTCCAGTCGATGTCACCGCGCTTGAGCCGGCTCGTGGCGGAGTTCGCCCGATCGGCGACGCCCAGAGCACCGCGTACGCCGAAGCCGCGCTCGGTGAAATTGAGACCCACCCGGCAGTCGGCGCCGATGCCGTCGAAGGGCATCCATTTGATGTGCGACGTATCGACGCCGCCCTGGAGAATGAAGTCCTCGAGGAGCAGACCGACATCGTTCTCGGGGATGGCGGTAACGACCGTGGTATCGAGCCCGAAGCACTTCCGCAGTGCCCGGATGACGTTGTACTCACCGCCGCCCTCCCACACACGGAACTGCCGCGCAGCCTTTACCCGCTCGTCGCCGGGGTCGAGCCTGAGCATGATCTCTCCGAGAGAAACCGCGTCCCATCTGCACGCGGACTTCGATCTGATCTCCAGTTCAGCCATGAATACTGCTCCTCAATGGTGATGGTATGGACCGACCCGCCGGGCGGATCGACGCTAGCTTAAACCGGCCCCATGCCGGTGTCAAGAAAACCGATGTCCCGCTATAATCGGGCAGAGAGGCTTCCCAATGAATACACGAGTCATAGTTTTTGCCACCAGCTTTCTGGACGAGCTCATTACGCATCCGCCCGAAGAGGGGACGGGGACCGACATCCTCAGCTCGCTCGAGGCGGATACGGGCGTCCGCATCGACTACCGCTGCGAGCGTGACCCCGCGGAGCCGCCGACCGCTGCGGAGCTCGAGGGCGCAACGGCGGTTATCGCCGACCTCGAGCACTACGACGCCGAGCTCCTCGGCAAAGTCGGCGTCGGAGCCGGGGGCACCCTCGGCCTCATCGCCCGCTATGGCATCGGCTACGACTCCGTCGACGTGGCCGCCGCGACTGCGAACGGGGTCATCGTCTCGAACACTCCGGGCGCGAACGCGCGGCCCACCGCGGAGTGGGCCGTCGCCACCATTCTCGATATCGCGGGACGGCGCATTCCCCACTACCGCAGCGCAAGTCATGGCAGGCCGAAACAGGGACCGAGCCGGCTCGACGTCACCGGGCGGACGCTCGGTGTCGTTGGGACCGGCAGCATCGGAAAGCACGTCGTGGAGCTTCTCTCCGGCTTCAGAATGAATGTGCTCGCAACAGATCCCTATCCCGACGAAGAGTGGGCGCGTGAGCACGGTGTCACCTATGTGTCGCTCGAGGAGCTCTGCTCGCGGGCTCAGTTCATCACCCTCCACGCGGCGGTCAAGAAACAGCTCATCGGCCGGGCCGAGCTCGAGCTCATGCACCCGACAACCGTGCTGGTGAACTGCGCGCGGGGGCAGCTCGTGGACGAAGAGGCCGCATACCGCGCGGTCATGGACGGAGAGCTCTGGGGCTACGGGCTCGATGAGATCTGGACCCGCGAGGATCTCGATCTCGACGGTCTGAACATCACCGTCAGTCCCCACGTCGGCTCGGATAGCGACTCGGGCAAAGCAAACATGCAGGCGGCAAGCGCCCGGGCGGTCTCCGACTACGTGCGCGGCGGGCGACCCGAATCAGTCGTCAACCCGGAGGTTCTCAGTTGAGTAATGGTGGCGGACCGGTGCGCTGGGGCATCATCGGCTGCGGGGACGTGACGGAGAAAAAGAGTGGTCCCGGTTTTCAGAAGGCGGCGGGGTCGGAGCTCGTCGCGGTGATGCGGCGAAACGGCGCCCTCGCCCGTGACTACGCCGAGCGCCATGGCGTGCCGCGCTGGTACGATGATGCCGCCGCTCTCATCGCCGACCCGGAGGTCGATGCGGTTTACGTTGCAACGCCGCCGTCCTCACATCTCCAATATTCGCGCATGGCGGCAGAGGCCGGCAAGCCGGTGTACGTCGAGAAGCCGATGGCCCTCGATGCCGCGGAGGCCGAGGCGATGGTGGACGCCTGTGAGGCCGCCGGAGTCGGTCTGTACGTTGCCTACTATCGTCGCGGCCTTCCCCGCTTCCGTCGTGTCGCTGAGCTCGTAGCCGACGGCGCAATCGGCCGGGTTCGCACGGTATCCACCCAGTACTGGCGGCCGCCGGCCGAGCCGGGCACCGACGGCTGGCGGGTGGACCCCTCCGTTGCCGGCGCCGGCTACTTTGCCGACCTCGCCAGTCACACCCTCGATTTTCTGGACTACCTGCTCGGCCCCGTGGCGGAGGCGCAGGGATTCGCCGCAAACCAGGCCGGCCTCTACGACGCGGAGGATGCGGTATCGGCCGGCTTCCGCTACGAATCCGGCGTGCTCGGAACGGGGCTGTGGTGCTTCACCGGCGGAACCTCCCGGGATGTGACCGAGGTCGTGGGCACCGATGGGGCCCTGCGCTTCTCCTCGTTCACCACCGACCCCGTCGAGCTCGAAACCGCGGCAGGGGTCGAGATGATCGCCATCGACAATCCGGAACACGTGCAGCAGCCGCTCATCCAGATGGTCACCGATGAGCTTCGCGGAAGTGGCCGGAGCCCGAGCACCGGCCGTTCTGCGCTCCGCACCGCCCGCGTGATGGACACGATCCTCAGCGACTACTACCGACCCGGCTGAGCCACCCGGCTGAGCGACCCGCCTTACCCCTTCTCGATGCCCAGAAGCCCGATGTGCTTGTCGAAGTGCGCCTCGAGCAACTCGTAGTAAAGCTCCTCGTTGTCGTGAAGGAAGCTGACAAAGGGCTCTCGCACCTCGGGGTCATTGAGCAGACCGCCGTAGGAGATGTGCAGGAACTGCCGCCAGTTCGCATCCTCCAGATACGAGGGAAGCTCCTCCGCGGGGACCTCGTCGAGGGGCCGCACGCCGCTCACATCTGCGGTGATGTGATAGTTCTTCAACGCCTGCGGATAATACTCGTAGGTCTTTCGATGGATGAGGCGATAGAGCTCCGGATGGCGAATGGCGACGGCCCGCAGCGCCTCGAGCCAGCTCGTGCCCGAGGTCTTCAGATGGAGGCGACCGCCGGTGTGGCGTCCGATCGACGGATAGACCGCGAACTTGTCGCTTCCCGAGTGGACCGAGATCTTGTAGCCGCCGAACTCGTCGGCGATGGCGCAGTGCACCGTAAACTGCCGGTCGAACTCATCGACGTCGCCGATATAGTCTATGGCCTTCTGGAAGTCTCCGATGAAGCGTGGTGCCAGGCTGTTGACGGTGACACCGCGAACCTGCAGCTCCCGCGCTATGAACAGGTGATGCTCCGGCAGGGTCGGCGTGGTGGTCTCGTCGATGCTGATCTCGAGGTCGTAGGCGTCGCCTGTCTTGGCCTTGAGGTGATTGTTCACCTTCTCGGCGAAGTCGAGCGCATCTCCGTAGAGCAGCGCGCATCGGGCCAGTTCCACCCGGTCGAGGGTGAGCGTCGCATCGCCGGCGTGATAGCCCACATCCGCGTAGTCGGCCTCGAGCCGTGCGCGCAGTCCGGCATCGAGCGCCTCGAACCCGGCGGTGAGGTCGCTCTCCGACCAGTCCGCCACCTCCGGGCGAAGCACCTCGGTGAGGTCGAGGGTTATCATCGGCATGTTCTCGCCGAGGGCGGTGTCGATGGCCTCGATCGTCTTCATGTGATCCGCGTCCGCTCCGAACCCGTCCTCGTAGCCTTCCTGGAACACAGCAAAGCTCGCATCCGCAACGACATCCGCGAAGCTGCGGCCGGTGTAGTCGAGCTCCCGAAGACTCTGCTGCGCGAGCACCGGGTAGCAGCGGTACTTGCGGGCGGCACGGATGTGCCCGGCGCTTGCCACGCCGAGACGGTCCCCCATCCCGATTGTCGTGCGTTTCTCCCTGAGCGACACCGGCTTCGTAAAGGGAAAGAGCTTCCACAGATGCCGCACCGCTTCCGCGGTCATCTCCACGCGGCGTGCGAGCACGCCCTCCACGCCCGTCGCCTCGAGATCCCCGAAGGGTGTGGCCGCCGCGGACGAACCGAATGCGTAGAGCGCTTTATCGGTAGCGGTTCGTGCAATACAGTACAGCACATCCCCGGCGCGGTAGAGAGAGCGGCGATATATGCCGGCGTCGGCGCCGCCGAGGACCGGCGGGGCGTGGCCCTTTATCCCGTCGAGCGTCGAATCGTCGAGCTCGAGAAGCTGTTCGTCTCTGACGAGCTCTGCAAGTGCCTTCATTCGTTCACCTCGATTCCGAAATAGTCTCGTGCATTGTTCCAGGAAATGTCCCGGACCATCTCACCGAGCAGATCCATATCGCCCGGCGCCTCACCGCGCTCGACCCACCCGCCGATCATGTTGCAGAGGATGCGGCGGAAGTACTCGTGGCGCGGAAATGACAGAAAGCTCCGCGAGTCGGTGAGCATTCCCACGAAGCGTCTGAGCAGGCTCATGTTCGCCACCGCCGTCAGGTGCTCCTCCATACCCTGCTTCTGGTCGTTGAACCACCACGCAGAACCGAACTGGATCTTGCCAGGTACGCTTCCGTCCTGGAAATTGCCGATCATGGAGGCGATCATTTCGTTGTCGCGGGGGTTGAGGATGTAGAGGATGGTTCGGGGGAGCTCATCGGTAACGTCGAGGGCGTTCAGAAGCCGCGCGAGCGGCTTCGCCATCGACTCATCGGCCATCGAATCGAATCCCGTATCCGGACCGAGGCGGTCGAAGTAGCGGCTGTTGTTGTTCCGAAGCGCTCCGAGATGGAGCTGAAACACCCAGCCGCGCCGTGTGTACTCGCGCCCGAGAAAGAGGAGCACCGCCGTCATGAAGGCGTCGAGCTCGGCGCCCGAAACCGCGCGCCCTTCGCGCAGCTTCGCAAAAACGGCCGGAGCTTTCGATTCCGCCTCGGCGTCGAAGACCGCGGTCTCGAGGGCGTGGTCCGAGAGGCGGCAGCCGCGGGCATGAAAGAAATCGATGCGTGAGCGCAGCGCCGCCCGGAGATCATCGTAGTTACGGATGGACATGTCCGCGGCCTGCTCGAGACGGTCGAGGTAGTCGTTGTAACGAGCGGGATCCTCGGCATGAAACGCCTTGTCCGGGCGAAAGGCCGGCCGGACCGTGACCTTTGCCGTCGGATCGGCCGCAATGCGCTCGTGATGCGAGAGGTCGTCGACCGGATCGTCGGTGGTGCAGACAACCTTCACACTCATCTGCTTCATGATACCCCGAGCCGAGAACGCAGGCTCGGCAAGCAACTCACCGGTGCGCTTCCAGACCGTTTCGGCGGTGTCGGGGCCGAGGAGCACGTCGTCTATGCCGAAGGGGCGCTTGAGCTCCATGTGCGTCCAGTGATAGATCGGATTTCCGATGGTCGCCGGAACCGTCTCGGCGAAGGCCTGAAACTTGTCGCGGTCGTCCGCATCGCCGGTTATGCGGTGCTCTGGAACACCGTTGGTGCGCATCGCCCGCCACTTGTAGTGATCACCCCGAAGCCAGATGTCGGTGATGTTTTCGTAGCGGCGATCCTCGGCGATCTGATCAGGGGGCAGATGGCAGTGGAAATCGAAGATCGGCATCTGCGCCGCATGATCGTGATAGAGACGTCGTGCGGTCTCGGTTTCGAGAATGAAGTCGTCTGAAAGGAATTCTTTCATTGGTGTCTCCCTGCAGGATTGCCTGCATGGTGTCTATATGTTGTCCGTCAGATACCCGCCGTCCACCGGAAGCGTCACGCCGGTGACGAATCCCGATGCCTTCTCGCTCGCGAGGAAGACGGTGGCACCCTCGATGTCCTCCATGCCGCCGAAGCGACCGAAGGGAGTCCTGTCGATGATGGCGCGGCCACGCTCGGTGAGCTCGCCGGTTTCCTCGTTGGCAACCAGCAGCGCCTTGTTCTGATGGCCGATGAAGAACCCCGGTGCTATGGCGTTCACCCGAATCAACGGGGCGAGCTCACGCGCGGCGCCCTCGGTGAGATTCTTCACCGCCGACTTGGCCG
>CAYOFA010000031.1:0-24844 GCA_964402885.1 uncultured Spirochaetaceae bacterium | reverse complement strand
GCGTTCGGTCTGCGGGCCGAGGTCGGCCGAAGCGGCTACACTCCCGAGCGCGAGCGATCGGACCATGAGATGTGGTCCACCGCCCTGACCGGCACCATGGAAGCGGGCTGGTTCTCGGGCCGACTGCGCGGGTACTACACGCCTTCGTCGTACCAGATGCCGGGCTCGCTGACCGAAGAGCAGTTCGAGGATGATCCGGATCAGGCGAGCAACGAGGACGACGCCGTAGAACAGGTGGAGTACGGCGTCGCGTTTTCGCCGGAGGCGAGCCTTGGCAGGCTCGAGATCTCCACTCCGGTGAGCGTCGCCGTTGCCGGGACGTCTTCGGACACGCCGTCGTTTTTCTCGTTCTTCGACTCGACGCTCACCTCCATCGACGCGGGGGTGGTTGCATCCTACCTGACCTTCGTCGGCAGCGAGGTTGCGCTGACGCCGACCCTCGGCCTGGACTACAGACGGTCCCGGCTGAGTATCGAGCGCTACGCCACCGAGGATCGGGACACGACGACCTTCGAAGCCGGGCTGACGCGGAACGTCTACGCGCCCTGGTTACGGGTAAAAGCCTCCGTGCGGGATCGCATTATTCTCGAGGCCGGCGGGCGCTACGAGTACGCCGCCCTCGACGGCGAGTCAGAGGACGACGCGATCGACGGAAACGATGTCCACGTGCCGGTCGTTGTCGACGCCGGGGTTTCCTATCTCCCGGCAGAAACCGTCAAGCTGTCGGTTCGCTACGGCCGTACCTTTCGGTACCCGGCCCTCGACGAGCAGGTGGTGTATTCGGGCTACGGCTCGGATACGTTCTACGACGATCTCGACCCCGAGCGCGGTCACAGCGTGGTACTCGGCGCATCCTACGACGACGGCACGCTCGCCGCCTCGGCGGCTCCCTTCGTGACCCGGATGGCGGACGAGATCGTCTACGACCCCGCCGAGTTTCGCAATCTCAATACCGGTGAGACCATCCGTTACGGGGCCACGCTCGACGCCTCCTATCGCTATGCGTTTCTGACCCTGGGCGGGGGGTATGAGTACATCCGTGCGGAGCTCGCCACCGGAGAGCATGAGGGGAACGTGGTGCCGCTCGTGCCGGCCCATACCGTCACCGGCGAGACTCGAGCCAGCTTGCCCGTGGGCTTCACTGTCGGCACCGATGTGCGCTACACCTCGTCGTTCTACGAGGGCGGGGACGAGGCGAACGATCTCGACATGATCCCGGGCCGCACGGCGTGGGATGCACGTCTCGAGTGGTCAGGTGATTTCGGACTCTCGACCTACGTCGCCGCACGGAACATCCTGGACGATCGTACTCCGACGCGCGTCTACTACGGCGGCTGGTACCCCATGCCCGGCCGCACCTACGAGATTGGTGCGCGGTGGGAATACTGACCAGATCCTGATTCGGACCGATTGACGTGAAGCGAGACCTGCCGGCGGCAATCATCATCTCTCTCGTTCTGCATGCCGTTCTCCTCGGCGCGCTTCACCTGGCGGTTCTGCCCGCGGGGCGGGATGCGGCGGTCGCGAATGTGGCAACCCGCGCCACGGCGGGTGGCGGGACGGCCCCGATACGGGTGGTTATGGCCGAGCGCCGGCCCTCCGACGGCCCGGCCCGCGCGGACGGTGCCGGGCGTGCAGACGACGAGGTCTCCCGGCCTGCGCCTGACCCCGCCGATCTGCCGCCTGACGCCCGAGCTGAGGGCGAGGCATCCGCGGTTGATGCCGAGGGTTCAGGCGAGCCGGCGGCCGGTCGTGAACCTTCAGGTGAGTCGGCCGGTGACTCGACTGCCGACGACCTGGCGCCCGCCGGGGAGCAGGCGAACGAGCTTGCGGCACACAACGCCGCGTCCGCGGAAAACCCGTCCCCTCCCGAGACCCGGGCCAGCCGTCCACCCCGCCTCGCCACGCCCATCGAACCCGAATACCCCTTCCGGGCCCGCCGCCTGGGACACGAGGGCACCGTTGCCTTCACGGTCCTCGTCGGAGCCGGTGGAGCGGTCCTCGACATCACGCTCGACGAGAGCTCTGGCCATGCCCAGCTCGATAGGGCCGCGCGCGCCGCGGTCGGTCAGGCCTCCTATATTCCCGGCTCATCCGACTCCCCGATGTCACTGCGCGTGCGGGTGGTTTTCCGGTTGGAGCCCGAAAATCGCGGTTCCTGAAACTCCAAAATCACCACCAAATCGTTCCGTTTTTATAGATCGGCGCCGCTAAACCCCTAATCGATAAAAACTTATTCGTTGACAGGGTGAAGAAGTCAGCTTAGAGTAATTGATCGAAAGGTGAGCAGATGCTCGACAATGGTTGGAATAGAGAGCGAAAATTGGCCGAGGCCGAGGAAGATATCATCACACGCGTCGCCTGGTTGTATTACCAGGAAAAGATGACGCAGCAACAGATTGCTGAATGGCTCACACTTTCCCGGCCCAAGGTGCAGCGATTGCTCGAGCGGGCAAAGGATCTCGACGTTGTTCGGTTTCAGATAAAGCACCCCTACTACAACGTTCTCGCCGCGGAGCAGCTGCTCATAAAGCGTTTCGGGTTACGTGATGCCGTGGTCGTTCCCGTTGTCAGCACCGAGCAGGAGAACCTGCGGCGGTCCTTTGCCAAGGCCTGTGGAACGTATCTCGAGCGCCTTCTTCGGTCCCGGGACGGGGCGGTGATCGGCTTCGGCTGGGGGAACACGACGTCATATCTGGCCGACTACTTCGATCCTCCGGGACCGAGCGAGAACGTGGAGGTCGTCTCCCTCATCGGGAATCTCATGGTCAACGTCGCCATGAATCCCTACATCAGCGCGGAGCGTATCGCCGGGAAGCTCGGTGCGCCCTTTTATAACATCTGGGCCCCGGCCATCGCGCAGAGCAAAGAGAGGGCCGAGGTCTTCAAGTCTGAGCCGTGGATCGAGGAGGCGCTGAACATTGCCGCCCGATCCGACGTTGTGGTCATCTCCATCGGAGAGCTGTCGCAGTCCGCGAGTATGTTCGAAATGGGCTATCTTTCCGCCGAGGACCTCGAAAGACTGCAGGCGAAGGGGGCGGTGGGCGACATCATCGGCCGCTTCATCGACTCACACGGCAAGGTAGTCTCCGACGAAATTCACGATCGCGTCATCGGCATACCGCTGGAGCTGCTGAAGGAGCCCGAGCGGCTCGTGATCGGCGTTGCCGGCGGACCCTCGAAGTATGCCTCGATCCGGGGTGCGGTAATCGGCGGGTTCGTCGACGTGCTTATTACGGATGAGGATATGGCATCGCGGCTGACGGAATCTCCCTGATCGGCCCGACGGTGAGATTATTTGTACTGCACTGGTGAACAAGGAGTAGCGGAGTGGAGCAGAAGAGTAGCAAGCGGTTCGACGGAAAGGTCGCACTGGTGACAGGAGCGGCGCGCGGCATGGGGCGGGAGGTGGCACTGGATTTTGCTGCCGAGGGCGCAAGGGTCGCTGCAACCGATATCCTCTCGGAAGATCTCGACGCCCTGCGGGGGGAGATCGAGGGTGCAGGCGGGCATTGTATGACACGCGTCTGTGACATCTCGGATCGAGCCCAGGTGGATGAGCTCATCGAGGCCGTCGTCGAGACCTTCGGTGGCGTTCATATCCTCATTAACAATGCCGGGTTTCTCACGACCGGCACCATCGAGGAGACCACCGATGAGCTCATCGACAAGACGCTCGACATCAATCTCAAAGGTGTGCTCTACGCCATCAGGGCGGTCACTCCGGTGATGAAAGAGCAGGCCTACGGGCGCATCGTCAACGTCGCTTCCATTACGGGCAAGAACGGCGACAACAGCACCATCTTCGCCTACGGCGCGACCAAGGGCGCGGTAATCTCCCTTACCCGTTCGGTTGCGCGGCAACTCGGCCCCCACGGCGTCACCTGCAACTCCATCGCGCCTCATGCGGTCATGACCGACATGATGGCCTACTGGGACGAGGGTAAGAAGGCGGCTATCGCGGACAAGATTCCGGTGCGTCGACTCGGGACAGTGCAGGATATGTCGGCGCTCCTGCGCTTTCTCTCATCGGAGGAGTCCGGATTCATCACCGGTGAAACGGTGAACATAAACGGCGGCTACTACATGGACTAAAGTGTGCGCCGGCACTGGCGGCGGGAACGAACAGGTTCTGAGGAGGTGGGACCGGACAGCTGAAAGAGATCACATTTCTCGATTCGAACGTCAATTCTGTCAGGAGGTATGTATGAAGGATAGTAGTGTGTTTCGTGCGGGCATTGCGATAGCCGTGGTTCTGCTCTTTGCAGCAAGCTTCGCATTCGCAAGCGGACAGGGGGAAGGTAATGCGGAGCAGGTCGGCGACGTAGAGGACATCCATATCGGGTTCTCGACTGTCGCGATGAATGCTCCCTATTACGTCGCAATGGATCGTGCGGCAAAGGAGACGGCAGAGCGCCTCGGCGTGGATATCACCGTCATCAATGCCGACAACGACATTTCCAAGCAGATCGATGACATCAACAACCTGATGGTGCAGGGCATCGACGGCCTGGTCGTCAACAGTACCACCGAGTACGGTACGCAGCCGGTCATCAAGCAGGTCGTAGCCCAGGGAATCCCCGTGGTTGCAATCGATCGCAACCTCTATGGTGACTACATTGCCTACGTCGGCATCGATCAGTGGAAGGCAGGCGTGCTGCAGGGCGAGTACATCGCCGGGGAGCTTCTTCCCGACGGCGGAAACCTCGTGCTTCTCGCCGGCGATCCGGGCGGACCGGCAAACATCGGCCGCATGCAGGGCATGCAGAGTGTCCTCGAGCGCGAGGAAAACGCCGGAAAGTACAACATCCTCGGCACCTACGCGGCGTACTACAACCGCAGCGAGGCTCTTACCAAGATGGAAGAGGCCATCGCGGCGCACGGCGACGATATCGACCTCGTCTACGCGGCGAACGACTCGATGGCGCTCGGCGCCATGGAAGCCCTGCGCGAAGCCGGGATGAGCGACGTCATGCTCGCCGGCGTCGACGGGCAGAAAGAGGCCTACGAGGCCATCAAGGACACCGATCAGTACAAGTCGACCATCGTGAATGACTCCTGGGTCATCACCCAGATTGCGGTTCGGATTCTCCACGACTACCTCGTCCAGGGCCAGGAGCCGAGAGAGGTTGTCGACGAGCTGAAGTCCGAGGACGAGATCTTCGAGCGAACCATCGAGTTGCGCGACGGAAACGAAGTCATTACCGGTACGGTGCTCGTAACCGAGGAGAACGTGGACGATTTCTACGATCCCGACTCCGTATTCTAGGGATATCCGTTCTGTCTTCGTTCAATGACACACGGTGCCGGGCGGCGTTGCCGCCCGGCCGTGTGCCGTCTTACCGCGCACCGTTGGAACACAAGGGTTTTGGAACTCTATGAAACTTGATACTTCGGGACTTCTGAAAAAGTACGGCCTGCTTCTCGTTGTGCTCGGGCTGGTAGCCGTAGCGGCAATGCTCTCGCCGCTCTTTCTCACGCAACGCAACCTCGTGAACCTGCTTACGCAGGTGAGCTTCATCGGCATTATCGCGGTCGGCATGACCGTCGTCATTCTCACCGGTGGCATCGACCTCTCGGTCGGTTCGATCGTGGGCTTCTCCTCGATCTTCTTCGCGACGATGCTTCATGGCAATCTGTTCACCTGGATGCCGGAGGAGATTTTCGTCTACGAGGGAGGCACGGCCCTCACACCACTGCTGCCCCTGCCGCTGAATCTGCTCGTCGTCCTGCTCGTGGGTGCCCTCTTCGGCCTCATCAGCGGAACGATGGCCTTTCTGCTCAAGCTGCATCCGTTCATCATCACCCTCGGCATGATGATCTTCGTCCGCGGCCTCGGACTTTCCTACACGGACGGGCAGCCCCTGTTCGGCGTACCGGCCTATACCAACACACTGGCCTACGGAACGGTGCTCGGCATACCCATGCCGGTCATCCTCTGGATCATCACGCTCGCGGTTGCCTGGACGGTGCTGCGCTACACCCGCTTCGGACGCCGCATTTACGCCGTGGGCGGCGAAGAGGAGGCGGCGCGCCTCTCGGGCATACAGCCGGCGCTGTATCGCATCGCGCCCTTCGTTATCTCCGGTCTCTGCGCGGCGATGGTGGGCGTTCTCATGACCGGCCGCCTGGCCGGGGGTGATCCGAAGATCGCCGAGGCATGGGAGCTCGACGCCATCGGCGCGGTCGTCATCGGCGGCACGAGCCTTCACGGCGGAAAAGGCGGCGTTGCCGGCACGATTCTCGGCGTCCTCATCGTGGGAATCGTGGTCAACGTCATGAATCTACTGGGAATCGAGACGCACCCCCAGGAAATGGTGAAGGGCGCGCTGATCGTCGGCGCCGTCGCTCTCCAGAACCTGCTCGGACGTGCGGCGAAAGAGCCTGTCGTATGAGTAACGAAAACGCACAGGCCGGCGGCGAGCTGCTTGCCGTCCGTGGCCTTACCAAACGGTATCCGGGTGTCGTGGCCCTGAATCACGTGGACTTCGATGTGCGCCGCGGCGAGGTGCACTGCCTGGCGGGCGAAAACGGCGCGGGCAAGTCGACGCTGATCGAGATCATCGGCGGCACCATCCATGCGGACGAGGGAGAGATCCGCTTCGGCGGTGAACCCGTCACGTTCTCCTCGCCACGAAACGCCCAGGAGAGGGGAGTTGCCGTACTGCATCAGGAGTTGCCCGCGCTGCCGGATCTCACGGTCGCGGAGAACATCTTCATGTCGCGGCTCCCGCAAACGCGGTGGGGACTGGTGGACTATCCGGCGCTCTACCGGGACGCCTCTCACTGGCTGGAGATGATCGACGCGGACGTCAGCCCCCGCGCGCTGCTCGGGGAACTGCCGGTCGCCAAGCAGCAGCTCGTGAGCATCGCCAAGGCCCTCTCCCTGGAGGCGCAGGTCATCGTCTTCGATGAGCCCTCCGCCGTGCTGACCCTCGTGGAGCTCGAACGGCTGTTTCGCATCATCCGGAACCTGCGCGATGAAGGGCGCGGCATCGTCTACATCTCGCATCGCCTCGAGGAGATCTTCGAGGTCGGCGACCGCGTGACGGTTCTGCGAAACGGCGAGCTCGTTGCCACGAGCGATACCGGGGCCATCGGGCAGCCGGACCTCATAAAGCAGATGGTCGGCCGCCACGTCGAGGAGGTCCGCCTCCGCGACCCGGTGCAGGTGGGTGCCGACGCCGCGGTGGTATCCGTGGACGGCGTCTCCCGGGGAGGCGCGCTGAAGGACGTCTCCCTCGACATTCGCCGGGGTGAGATCCTCGGAATCTTCGGCCTCGTCGGAGCAGGGCGAACCGAGATCGCCCGGGCCATCGTGGGCGCGGACGAGATCGAAGGCGGCACGCTGAACTTCGGCACCACCACCGCCACCCGGCTGAGCCCGAAACAGGCGATGAAACACGGTGTGTGCCTCGTGCCCGAGGACCGTAAGGAACAGGGGCTCCTGCTCGACAAATCTGTGCGGGAGAACATCGCGCTGCCGGCGCTGTCGTTTTTCAGCAAGCTCGGCATGTGGCTCGATGCCGCCGGCATCACGAAGCGGGCGAGAGAGTTCACCGAGCGGCTGCGCATCGCGACCCCGAGCATCGAGCAGCGGGCGCGGTATCTCAGCGGCGGCAATCAGCAGAAGGTCGTTCTCGGCAAGTGGCTGGGGATGGATATGGACGTGCTCATCTTCGATGAGCCGACCCGCGGCGTCGACGTCGGCGCGAAAGAGGAGATACGGCGTCTCATCGTGGGGCTCGCGGAGCAGGGCAAGGCCATCATGCTCATTTCCTCGGAGATTCCGGAAATCCTTGCGCTCAGCGACCGCGTGGTGGTCATGCATTCGGGGCGGGTGACGGCCGAGCTCCCGGTGCAGGAGGCGACGCAGGAGAAAATGCTGGCATACTCAATGGGAAGCGAATCATGAGCGATAACGGACATAGCGCACCCGCGGAGCAAACGCAGCTGGCAGGAATGGCCGGCCGGGCTGCCGCGGCGAAGCAGACAATTCTGGGTTTCAGTCACTATTTCATTCTGGTCATCCTCGTAGCCATCGCCTCGTCACTGGCACCGGGGTTTCTCACCCTTCAGAACCTGCTGAACCTCCTGCGAAGCTTCTCGTTTCTCGGGTTCATAAGCGTCGGCATGACATTCGTGATCCTCAGCGGTGGTGTGGTCGACCTTTCGGTTGCCTCCATCCTGGCGTTCAGCGGCACCATGATGGCGCTCCTGCAGCACTGGGGTATCTACATCGGCTTCACCGACGAGCTCTCCCTCATCTACCCGACGCCCTACATCTTTCTGACCGTGCTGGCGCTCGGCGCGCTGCTCGGGTTCATAAACGGCGTCATCATCGCCAAGCTGAAGGTCACCGGATTCGTCACCACGCTGGGCATGATGGTGTTTGCCCGGGGCCTGGCGTTCTCCATCAGCGGAGGCGGAACGATTTTCGGAGTCGACGAGATGACTCACTTCGTCGGCCGCGGCATGGTCGGGCCGGTGCCCTTTGTCGCGATTCTGTGGATCGCCATAGTCATCGTCGGGGCTCTCGTGCTCAATAACACGCCCTTCGGCCGCCGCCTCTACGCCACCGGCGAGAACCCGAAGGCGGCGTTCCTGTCGGGTATCAATCCCGACCGCTACAAGATCGCAGCCTACACGATCTCGGGTCTCCTCGCGGCAGTTGCCGGCATCGCGCTCACCGGACGTCTCGGCGTGGGTGAGCCCCGCGTCGCGCAGGGCTGGGAGCTCTATGCGATTGCGTCGGTGGTCATCGGCGGCACCAGTTTCGCAGGCGGTCGTGGGAGCCTCGGCCGTACGGTCGTCGGTGTCATGATCATCGGGCTCATCCGGAACGTCCTCAGTCTGCTCGGCGTGCTCCCCTCGCCACAGGAAATGATAATGGGTATCGTGTTGCTCGCGGCAGTCATCGTGCAGCAGGCTATCAGAAGGAGCGAGGCATGAGCAGAGCGTTCGTAATCGGGATGGACTTCGGAACCAACACGGCCCGCGCGCTGATCGTGGATGCGGGGACCGGAGAGGAGATTGCCACGGCGGTCCGCGAGTACCCGCACGGCAACCACGGGGTCATCACGGATGCGAAGAATCCCACCGTTGCCCGCCAACATCCCGAGGACTATGTCACGGCTACGGTGGGGTCAATCGCGGACGCGCTCGAGAATGCGGCCGGCTCCGCCGGTTTCTCGCCCGACCGTGTTATCGGAATAGGTCTCGATGCAACGGCGAGCACGCCCCTGCCGCTCGACGAGAACGGCTTGCCGGTCGCCTTCCAGGACCGCTTCTCGGAGAACCCCAACGCCATGGCCTGGCTGTGGAAGGATCACAGCTCTGCCGCCGAGGCCGAGGAGATCACCGAGCTCGCCGGTCGCATACGCCCCGATTACCTCGCCCGGATCGGCGGGACCTACTCCTCGGAGTGGTTCTGGGCCAAGGCACTTCACTGCGCACGCGTCGCCCCTGATGTCTTCGAAGCCTCATATACCTGGGCCGAAGTTTCCGACTGGCTCGCCGCTTACATGTGCGGCCGGCACGGGCCGAGCACGCTCAAGCGCGGCGCCTGCGCCGCGGGTCATAAGGCCCTCTTCGACGAGCGCTGGGGCGGGTATCCCGAAGCGGAGTTCCTGACGGAGCTCGACCCGGGCCTCGTCCGCCTGCGAAAGACGCTGCCCGATACGGTCGGCAGCATAGCGGATTCCGCCGGCGCGCTTACCGAGGAGATGGCCGGGAGGCTCGGGTTGCCGGCCGGGATACCGGTTGCGCTTCCGGCCATCGATGCCCACATCGCCGGCGTCGGCGCCGGTATCCGCGAGAAGGTGATGGTGAAGATCATCGGCACCTCCGGTGTAGATCTCGTCATCCGGCCTGCCGATGAGGGCAGTAATGACATCCCGGGTGTCTCGGGCATCGTTCCCGATTCGGTAGTCCCGGGGCTGATGACGATCGAGGCCGGGCAGAGTGCTCTCGGTGACGTCTTCAACTGGTTCGTCGACGAGCTCAAGCCGGGCTCCAACGGCGACGGCGGCCACGGCCCGCTGACCGAGGGGGCAGGTCGGCTGCAGCCCGGCGAGACAGGGCTTCTCGCCCTGGACTGGCACAATGGCAACCGCACCGTGCTCATCGACCAGCGGCTGACCGGAATGATTCTCGGACTCACCCTTCATACGAAACCGCATCAGATCTACCGCGCGCTTCTCGAGGCGACGGCCTTCGGGGGGCGTGTCATTCTCGACCGAATGGAGGAGTACGGCGTGGAAGTTGAGCGGATCATCGCGTGCGGGGGGATTCCGTCGAAGAATCCGCTGCTCATGCAGATCTACGCCGACGTGCTCGACCGGCCGATCGACGTTGCGGGCACCGAGCAGGCGTCAGCCCTCGGTGCGGCAATCTCAGCGGCGGTCGTGGCCGGCAGTGAGGCCGGAGGCTACGCGGACTTCGCACAGGCCATCGCCGCGATGACCGGGGTCAGTGATACGCACTATCTCCCGCAACAGAAGAACCGTGCCACCTACGATCGGCTGTACAGGCTGTACCGCGACCTCCATGATGCCTTCGGCACCGATACCTACGAAGGCTCACTCAAGCATGTAATGAAGGAGCTCATCGAGCTGAGAGATGCCGTAGCCACCGAACCCTGAGCAAGGAGCCGGTATGAGCGAAAAGAAATTCCTGATTTTCGACCTTGGTGCAAGCAGCGGGCGCTCGATCATCGCGTCGGTACGTGACGACCGGTTCGAGCTGACAGAGACGTATCGCTTCGAAAACGGCCCGGTTCTGGCCATGGACACCCTGTACTGGGACGTCTTGCGTGTCTTTTCGGGCGTCAAACAGGGACTCCTCGTGAGCCTCAAGGAACACGGTCCGGTCGAGTCACTTGCCATAGATACCTGGGGCTGCGACTTCGGCCTGCTCGACGACCACGGCCGCCTCATAGGTAACCCCGTTACCTACCGCGACGTCCGGCGCCACGAGCGCGGCGACGCGCTGCATGAGATCATGCCCGAGGAAGAGCTCTTCGAGCTGTGCGGTGGGCCCCTCGACCGGATCATGAGCATCTATCAGCTCTTCTCCTTCAAGTACGAGAACGCCACCGAGTATCGCAGCGCACGGAAGTTCCTGATGATGCCGGACCTTCTCAACTACATGCTGACCGGCGAGATCTCGAACGAGTTCACCAACGCTACCATGAGTCTGATGACCAACCAGACCGAGCGCGCCTGGGAACCACGGATACTCGACCGTTTCGGCTTCGATCGCAGCTGGTTCTCCGATCTGCTCGAGCCGGGCACGCCGCTCGCCCCCGTCCGGGGAAGCATCAGCGAGGATCTGGGAGTGGAGCCGGTCAACGTCGTTGTGCCGGCGACCCACGACACGGCGAGCGCCGTCACGGGCATCCCGGTCGCCGCCGGCACCGAAGCGGGGGCGTGGGCCTTCATCAGCATGGGGACCTGGTGCATCTGCGGCGTAGAGGCGGCCGCTCCGGTCATTTCTGCCGAGGCGCGTGCGGCCGGCTTCGGCAACGAGGGCGGGGTCGAAGGGCGCAGCATGCTGGTACGCAATATCGTCGGGCTGTGGATCATACAGGAGTGCCGTGAGCGCTGGCAGAAGGACCTCAACCGAAAGGTCGAGTGGGGCGAGCTCGTCACCGAGACAATGAAGGCACCCGCCTTTCGATCCTTCATAGACGCCGATGACGCGCGCTTCGGCATGGTGCAGGCGGACATGCCCGGCGTGGTCAGGGACTTCTGCCGCGAGACCGGTCAGGCGGTTCCTGAGTCCATGGGAGCGGTGGCACGTTGTGTCTACGAGAGCCTTGCGATGAAGTTCCGACATGAGCTTTCGACACTCGAGACCCTGACGGGTCAGCCGCTGGAGGTCCTGCACCTCGTCGGCGGCGGCATCGAAAACAAGCTTCTCTGCGAGTGGACCGCGCACGCCGCCGGCATTCCCGTGGTTGCCGGGCCGACCGAGACCACCTCGGTCGGGAACCTCATATTCCAGATGAAGAGCGCCGGGCTCATTTCCTCGGTAGCCGAGGGCCGCGAGCTCTGTAAGAACTCCTTCGAACTGGAGTATTATGAACCGACGGGCTCGGCCGAATGGACACAGCAGTACGGCCGATATCAGGACGCAATTCGAAAGTAGGACCCAATGCAATCACCGAGAGTGTATCTCGTCCTCGACAGCTGTTTCGCCATAAAGCGATGGGTGAAGCCGCGGCAGTGGATGCAGGTTGGCCGGGATATCGGCTTCACCTGCATGCAGGCGAGCACAGACAACGAAATTGATCCTCTGTTCTCCGACGAGGGCTACATGGCGGACTGGGCGGAAGACGTGCGCCGTGCGCAGGCCGAGACGGGGATCCGTCTGACCAACTTCTATACCGGGTATCAGACCTATCGAACCGTGGGCCTCGCCCACCACGACGAGCGAAACCGGCGCAGGTTGATCGACCGGTGGCTCAAGCCGATGATCGACATGGCCTCCGGTCTCGACGCAGGTCTCGGCTTCTATCTCTTCGCCTATACCGAGGAGGTGTTGAGAAACCCGCAGAAGTATGCGGCAACAACCGACCTCATCCTCGACCAGCTGCGGGAGGTCGCCGACTACGCGGGGACGCGCGGAGGTGTGGAGATCAGCATCGAGCAGATGTACTCCCCTCACCAGCCGCCCTGGACCATCGAAGGGACGCTCGAGTTCCTGAAACGCGCCAATGCGCCGTCGCAGCACCCGGTCTACATCACGATCGACGTGGGGCACCAGACGGGCCAGCATCGCTTTCGCACGCCCACGCGCGCGGAGCTCGAGGCAGTGGTGCGGCGGGCTGCATCCGGGGAATCCGTAGCAGATGTCTGGCTGGGCCCGGAGCCGGTGTACGAGCTCCTCGACGAGATGGCCCCCGACGTCGCGGCCGCGGTCGGGTGCCTCGAAGCGGCGATGGCGCCATACCCCTACATGTTCTCCTCGCCGAAGGACAGCGACACCTACGCATGGCTGGAAGCGGTTGGCCGCTGGGCGCCCATCATCCATCTCCAGCAGACCGACGGCAGGCATTCCACCCATAGTGCCTTCACGCCCGAAACGAACAGGACCGGCATAGTGAAGGGAGATCAGGTGCTCGCCGCCCTGGCAGAGAGCTTTGCGAAGCCGGCTTCGGGCGACTCCGAAGACGCCGACCATTCCGGCGACTCAGCCGCCTCCGGCGGCATGCCGCCGGCCGTCGAGAACGTGTACCTGAGCTTCGAGGTGTTTGCCTCGAACACCGAGACGAACCGTCAGGTCATCGAGAAGCTCAAGCAGTCCCACGATTACTGGCGGCAGTTCATCCCCGAGGACGGGTTGCCGCTCGATGAGCTCGTGGCGCGCAGTGAATCCGGAGGGAACGGCGGGTCCGCGGGACCGGGGCGTGGAGGGGACGCATCATGAGTGATCAGATACCCGCCGAAATGCTGGCCGTACGCCTCTCCGGCACCGGTCTCGAGCACGTATCCCTGGACCGTGTACCCGTGCCCGAGGTCGGCCCCGGGCAGCTGCTTTGTCGGGTGGACGCGGCCGGCGTGTGCACCTCCAACCTCAAGCTCATATCGCAGGGAAGCAGCCACAGCCTGGTCAACGGCTGGGACATGACCCGATTCCCGCTGACGCTCGGTGAGGAGGCTGCAATCACCGTGGTGAAGGTGGGAGAGGAGCTTCAGGATCGCTACGCCGTCGGGCAGCGCTTCGCGATTCAGCCGGCGGTCGACCTGCGGCCGATCACCCACCGCGAGCGTTACAACAACAACGCGGAGGGGATGACGAAGGCCGCGGTGGGATACACCCTCGGCGGGATGCTCGCCGAGTATTTCCTCGTGCCCGAGGAGGTCATGGCGGGTGGATGTCTGATTCCCCTGCCGAACGACGACATGCCGCATTTCGCCGTGTCTCTGGCCGAGCCCATGGCCTGTGCTCACAAGGCGCAGGAGCAACACGTGCATCTGCTCAAAGACGGGCCGGCCGCTCCGCGCGAGCCGCACCTCGGCCTGCTGCCCGGGGGCACCGTCGTGGTAGTCGGGGCGGGAACCATCGGGAGGATGCACGCGGAACTGGCGATGCGCTTCAGGCCGAAGCATCTGGTGATCTCGGCGAAGGGGGAGGAAGCGACCGCGAAAGTCGAGCAATCTCTTGCCGGGAAGGCCCGTAGTCTGGGCATCGAGCTCCACATCGTGCAGCCCGCGGACCTGCGGGATGCAGTTTTCGGCATCGCTCCGCAGGGCGCGGATGACGTGATCGTCGCCGTCGGCTCACCGCAGGCGCAGCAGGAGTCCTTCTCGCTTCTCAGCCGCGGCGGCGTCGTCAACTTCTTCGGCGGGCTTCCCCGCGGCAAGCACATGCTCGAGCTCGACAGCCTCGCCGTGCACTACCGCGAGATCCGGGTCGTCGGTTCGAGCGGCGGCGACCCCTGGGACATGAAAGACACCGTGGACCTCCTCGCCGCCGACTGGATCGACGCAGGCAGTTACGTCTACGGCGTCGGTGGCCTGCAGCATACCATCGAGATCCTCGAGCGCATGAGCGAGCGTCGCCTCAACGGCCGCGCCATCCTCTATCCCCACGCAGACGTGACGGAGTTCACAACCGTGGACTACTGGAGTGCGGAGCGGGAGCGGGAGTTTCTGGCCGAGCACGCGCGGACGTGAGTGGTGGCGTACCTACGCGATAACCAGCCGGATCCCCCGCTCACGAAACTCTTCCGCGTATTCCTCGGGTATACCCTCATCGGTGACCACGACATCGAAGTCACCGATATCGGCGAAGTACGAGGGCTGGATCTTCCCGAACTTCGAGGAGTCGGCCACGAGAATGCGGGAGAGGGAAGAGCGGATAGCGGCGACCTTGGTGTCGCGCTCATAGGAGTTGAGACAGGTCACGCCGAGCCTGAGGCTGACGCCGGCTGCCGAGAGGAAGGCCTTTTCGGCGCGGTTGCGTTCGATGAGGGAGATGCCCTCGGGACTCTCGAACATGAGCGTATTCGGGTGGAAGTTGCCGCCTGCAAAGACGAGGTCGATCTCGGGGTGACGCGTGACCTCCTGCAGGACATTCAGGCTGTAGCAGAGAATCGTCAGTGGCGTGTCGACCGGGAGCTCGCGGGCGACCGCTTCGGTGGTGGAGCCGGTGTCTATAATGAGAATGTCGCCTGGCTCGATCAGATCGGCGGCGGCCCGACCGATACGGCGTTTCTCGCTCACGTGTTCGCTCTCGGCGGAGACAAGTGAATACTCGGAATCGGCATCCGCGGCATTGTCTCGCTGGTTGTAGACCGCGCCACCGTGAAAGAGGGTAACCAGCCCCTGCTCCTCGAGCATGCCGAGGTCGCGGCGAATGGTCATGTGCGAGACATCGAGTTCCTGAGACAGTTCTTTGATGCTCGCGCCGTTTCGCCGCTTGAGGACGTTGAGAATTTCGCTCAGCCGCTGCGATTTTTTATCTATCATTTTTTCTCACCTTGACAGTTCGTCAAACTGCCGTCATAATGGTAACATAAATTGTGAAAAATCGTACAGAAAAATCGGTCAAGCACAAAAGTCGAGCGGAAAAGTAGATCGGAAAAAGGGTCGAGCATATGCCAAACCAAATCGAACTGAGAACCTACGTTATCCTGGACTCACTGCAGCCGCAGATGGCGTCCTTCATTTCGACGATCTCCAAGGGATATTTCCCGGTTGCCGATCAGGCGTGCACCGTGGTGGAGATCTCCCCGGGCATCGAGATCAACAGGCTGACCGACGTCGCCCTCAAGGCGACCGACGTGACGCCGGGCATCCAGATCGTCGAGCGGCTCTTCGGTATGCTCGAGGTCCACTCCGACAGCCAGGGCAGCGCCCGTGAGGCCGGGGAGGCCATCCTGAGCCAGATCGGGGCGAGCGAGGCGGACCGCATGAAGCCGCGGGTGCTCACGAGCCAGCTCATCAAGAGCCTCAGCGATCATCACGCACAGCTCATCAACAAGACGCGCTACGGCAACATGGTGCTCCGCGGCGATACGCTGTACGTGCTCGAGCTCGAGCCCGCCGGCTACGCGTACTACGCGGCAAATGAGGCCGAGAAAGCATCACACGTGAACATCATCAACGTCATCGGCTACGGGCGCTTCGGGCGCGTGTACATCGCCGGTGAAGAGTCGGAAGTAGTCGTAAGCAAGGATATCGTCGAGTCCCGTCTGGCCGACCTGCAGGGTCGTTCGGCAACGGGCTCGAAGGAATAGAACCACGGCGGCGCCGCTAATGTGCGCCGCACGAGATTTCAATACCGAGGGGTAGATTACATGGCCGAGGTGTCTGAGAACGCACTGGGAATGATTGAGTGCCGCGGATTCGCCGCAATGGTGGAAGGCGCGGACGCAATGGTGAAGGCTGCAAAGGTCGAGCTCGTCTCGTACGAGCGGACCGGTGGCGGATATGTGACCGCGATCATTCGCGGCGATGTGGCGGCGGTTCGTGCCGCGCTCGATGCCGGCGGTCGTGCCGCGGAGCGCGTCGGGGACGTCGTATCGGTGCACATCATCCCGCGCCCGCACGGAAATGTGGACGAGGCACTGCCTCTCGGCAGACAGTCGGCCGGCTCCAAGAAATAGGAGTGACCGAATGACGCTCGGTCGAGTCGCCGGGACGGTGGTATCCACGAGCAAGGAGCCCCGCATCGAGGGCATCACGTTCCTTCTCGTGGAGAAGGTCGGCTACGGCGACATGAAGGGCACGGGTGATTATCTGGTGGCCATGGACGCGGTCGGCGCGGGCATCGGGGAGGTCGTACTGGTCGTCTCCGGCAGCAGCTCGCGCCTGACCGATGTCACCAAGGATCGCCCGAGCGATGCGACGATTACCGCCATCGTGGACGACGTCGAGCTCGAGGGCGAGACGGTGTACCGCAAATACGCGTAGGAGGCTCCGTGCAACTTGCTCGTGTGACCGGTACCGTCGTAGCAACGCGAAGCGTCGACGGGGTCGACCGGCCGACCTATCTCATCGTCGATCCATGTGACACGAACGGTCGCGGCGGCGGGAAGAAGCAGCTCGTCGCCGTCGACACGGTCGGTGCGGGATTCGGCGAGGTCGTGCTCATCTCGCAGGGGAGCTCCGCGCGGCAGACGCAGGCAAGCGACAAGAAGGCCGTCGATGCCGTCGTGGTGGGAATCGTGGACATGGTGGACGAGGCATCTCAGGTGACGTATCGCAAATGATTGACCACAACGAGGGTGTGCGAGTCCTCGGCGGCATCGAGCTCGACAGCGTTGCAGCCGGTGCCCAGGTGCTCGACACCATGGCAAAGAAGGCTCCCATCCGCTTTCTCGACGTGCGCACGGTATGCCCCGGCAAATACGTCGTCCTCTTCACGGGCGATGAAGCCTCGGTTGAGGCGAGCCTCACGGACGGAGCGCAGATTCGTCCCGAGTGCGTGCTGAACTGGCTCTACATTCCGACGCTTCACGAGAGCGTGTGGGCGGCACTCGGCGGCGCCGAGGTCGATTACGAGCTCGACGCGGTGGGTATCCTCGAGTCGTTCTCCACGCTCGGTGCCATCGAGGCTGCCGATGTCTCGGTGAAGGCGGCCGGCGTGACGGTTGTGCATATCCGCCGGGGTGATGAGATGGGCGGCAAATCTTCGGTGAAGCTGGTTGGTCCGCTCTCGGAGGTCGAGGCCTCCCTCGAGGCCGGGGCGCAGCTGCTTCAGGATAAGAATTCCCTCTGCAAGCAGATCGTGATTCCGCGGCCCCACGTGGACCTCGGCCCGCATCTGACGCGAGGGTAGCAGGGAGTAGGTGATGATACAGGAGCGAGAGGTCAAACAGATCGTCCGCGCCGTTCTCGATTCCATGACCGAAGACGGGGGCACGACCGGCGGCACCGGCACCGCGGGCACCGCGAACGCGGCCGCAGCCGCCGCGGCGGCCGGCAGTACCGGTACCGCCGGTCCGCAACCCGGCACCGCCGTCCCGGCGGCCGGCTCGAGTCCGGCCCCCATGGAACGGGGCGTATTCCTCAGCATGGACCAGGCGATTTCGGCTGCCCGGGCGGCCTTCGTGCAACTCTCGGAAACCACGCTCGAGACCCGCCGCAGGATGATCGCCGCAATGCGGCGTGTTGCCACCGAGCATGTGGAGTCGATCGCGGAGCTCGCCGCGCGCGAGACGGGTCTCGGCCGTGCCGAAGACAAGGTGATCAAGAATCTCCTCGCCATCAACAAGACGCCGGGCGTCGAGGACCTCGAGCCGATCTCCTTTACCGACGACGACGGCCTGACACTGACCGAACGTGCTCCCTACGGTGTCATCGGTGCGATTACGCCGAGCACCAATCCGACGGAAACCATCATCTCCAACAGCATCGGGATGATCGCAGGCGGGAACTCCGTCGTCTTCAATGCTCATCCCGCCGCAGCGGGGTGCTCTCGGCTCACGGTCTCTCTGCTCAACGAGGCAATCGTTGAGGCCGGCGGCCCCGAGAACGTAATCGCCACGGTAAAAGAGCCGACGATCGAGTCGGCGGGCTACATGATGCATCACGAGGGCATTGCGATGCTCGTCGTAACAGGTGGCCCGGCGGTCGTTCGCGCGGCAATGCAGACCACCAAGAAGGTCATCGCCGCCGGTCCGGGCAATCCTCCGGCAGTGGTCGATGAAACGGCCGACATACCGAAGGCGGCACGTGATGTCGTCCTCGGCGGAAGCCTCGATAACAACATCATCTGCACCGACGAGAAGGTGATTCTCGCGGTATCCGCAATCGCCGACGAGCTCAAAGCGGAGATGAAGAAGCACCGTGCCGTCGAGCTCACCTCCGAGCAGACGAAGGCAATCACCGAGCTCGTCATCGCGAAGCCGGGGAGCGAGGGCGTGGAAGGCGCTCCCAACAAGAAGTACGTCGGCAAGAACGCCGCGGTCATCGCCGAGGCTATCGGCATACACGTGCCCTCTGATACCCGGATGCTCTTCTGCGAGGTCAACTCCGAGCACCCGCTCGTGTGGACCGAGCAGCTCATGCCGGTGATGCCGCTCGTTCGCCTTCCGAACGTGGACGAGGCCATCGACTTCGCGGTGAAGTGCGAGCACGGGTTCCGCCATACGGCGTCCATGCACTCGCGAAACATCGACAAGCTCTCGAAGATGGCGCGCGCGATGAATTGCTCTCTCTTCGTGAAGAACGGTTCCAATTTCAACGGGCTCGGACAGGGTGGCGCCGGCTACGCGAGCTTCACCATTGCGAGTCCGACGGGCGAGGGCTTCACCCGCGCGCGAACGTTCACGCGCCTGCGCCGGTGCACCCTCGTCGGCGCCTTCAGGATCGTGTGAGGTAAGCGCGATGAAACTCGGCGTGGTGGTCGGATCAGTCGTAGCTTCTCAGAAGGACCCCTCGTTCGAGGGAGTGAAGCTGCTCCTGGTGCAACCGGTGGATGAGAACCGCGAGAAGCTCGGCTCGCCGGTGGTGGCCTGCGACGGCGCCCAGGCCGGCTACGGAGACCTCGTGGCATTCGAGGGCGGCCGTGAGGCGGCTCTCGTGCTTTCCGACTGGTTCAATCCCAGTGATGCCACGGTGGTGGCAATTCTCGATTCGGTGAATGTGGAAGAGTACACAGGATGATACTGGCCCGGGTGATAGGCGACGTCACGGCAACCGTAAAGCACCCCATTCTCGAGGGCGAGAAGCTGCTCATGCTTCGCACGGTCAGGCCCGACGGTACGCTCACCGGCGCCCCCCTCATCGCCCTGGATCGCGCCCAGGCAGGGCCGGGTGATACGGTGCTCATCATCGATGAGGGGAACTCCGCCCGCATGATCCTCGGCGTCCCGGGGGCCCCGATGCGCACCGTCGTGGTGGGCATTGTCGACAGCGTAGATATGGAAGAAGGTGGAGGCCGCAATGGCAGGTGAACATCTCGGCAGGTTCCCCGGCACTTCGGGGCTGGGGAAGCTTCCCGATGCCGCGTATCGCGAGGAGCGCGAGAACTACAACTCGGGCGATTCGGTCCATCGCGTCGCGGTCGGTGCGGACCACGGCGGATTTGCCCGCAAGGCAGCGCTCATCGCGTGCCTCGAGCAGAAGGGCTACAGCGTCACCGACGTGGGAACCTACAATGCCGAGGAAAAGGTCGATTATCCCGACTACGCGCAGCGTGTTGCCAACGCGGTGCGCACCGGTGACTGTGACCGCGGCATTATGATTGACGCGGCGGGCATCGGATCCAGTATGGTATGTAATAAGGTCCGCGGTATTCGGGCGGCGCTCTGCTACAGCCGTGAGACCATCATGAACAGCCGCCAACACAACAACGCCAACGTTTTGACCCTCGGCGCCCGCTTCCACGAAGCCGACGAAATGTGCGAGCTCGCAGCCCTATGGCTCGAGACGAAGTTCGAGGGAGGCCGACACTGGCCGCGCATCAACAAAATGATGGCAACCGAGAGAGGAAGGTACAGCACATGAACCGCGAAGACCTCGTAGAGGCCATTACACGCGAAGTCGTAAGCCGCCTGAAGAACAGTGAGTCCGCCTCGCCGGCGGCGGGCGGGCAGTCCGCCGCTGCGGCCTCCTCGACGATGCAGCTCAACCGCTACGTCGACCACACGCTGCTGAAGCCGGAGTCCACCTCCGCGCAGATCGACAAGCTCGTTTCGGAGGCGAAGGAACATAACTTCCGCGCTGTCTGCGTCAACGGCACCTGGACCGAACGCTGCGCCCGGCAATTGAGGGGCACCGACGTTGGCGTGGCCGTGGTCGTGGGCTTCCCGCTCGGCGCCATGGCCTCGCGCATCAAGGCCGCGGAGGCCCGACATGCGGTGGAAGAGGGCGCCGATGAGATCGACATGGTCATCAATATTGGCGCGCTCAAGAGCCGCGACCTCGACCTCGTGCGCAGGGACATCCTCTCGGTGACGCGGGTGACCGGCACGCAGCGCATCACCAAGGTGATCATCGAGGCGGCCCTGCTCACCGACGAGGAAAAGGTCCTCGCCTGCCAGATCGCCGAGGACGCGGGCGCCGATTTCGTGAAGACGTCGACGGGCTTTGCGAAGGGCGGGGCCACCGTGCACGACGTTGCTCTCATGCGGAACACCGTCAGCCCGAAGATCGAGGTGAAGGCGGCGGGCGGAATCCGTTCACGCGAGGATGCAATTGCCATGATCGAGGCCGGCGCCACCCGTCTCGGCACGAGCGCCGGCATCGCCATCGTCACCGGCGGGCGGAGCACCGACGCGTACTGACCCTCGCTTTTTTTGAATCCGACGGTCTTTGACTTGCAGTCGGGTTCTCGCCCAATAGAATAGTAGATAGGAATAGCACAGCACCACGCGGTTACACCCCATTTTGCCGCGCGATCGGTTAGCCCCGGCGCGCACCAGGGGGTAGTGTGTCATGTTCTCCCGCCACACGTTTGCGCTGCTCGCGACGCTTCCCGTCTGGGGGCTGGCTGCGCTGCTTACGGCCTGCAGTCCGCCCGCCGGTACAGGCGGCGGAGGAGGCGATGGTGGTGACGGGGCGCCGGCGCCGCGAACGTTCTCGGGGGTGCTCTACGACGCAGTGTCGGGAGCTCCGATCCCGGGAGCCGAGGTCAGCCTGGGCTGGGACAGCGAGACTACGGGCTCGGGCGGTGCCTTCGAGTTCATACTGAGCGGCCCCTACACGGTGCGCTCGGAGTCGTTCTGCGTGGCCGCCCCGGACCATGCCTTTCTCTATGTGGAGACCCTCGATGTCGACACGAGCGTCGATACTGCGCTATCCCTGCCGCTCGAGCGCCGTGATCCTGCTTCCTATAGCGATAGAACCGCCGTTACCGGGCTGGTCTACCACGCCCCGGGAGTCGAAATAGCCGAGGGAGCGATATCGGTTTCGATCTACGGCGCAAACGGCACACTCGAACAGTTCGATGAGATCCGCTATGAGGACGCCGGTTCGTACACCGTGCATACCGCCGTGCGTTCGGCGGATTCCCTCATCGTGGTAG
The DNA here is from genome assembly GCA_964402885.1 of uncultured Spirochaetaceae bacterium. GTDB lineage: Bacteria > Spirochaetota > Spirochaetia > DSM-27196 > PWMO01 > JAAAOH01. The sequence goes on along the minus strand of CAYOFA010000031.1, from coordinate 2,863 downwards.
ATGCGCGGGAAGTGGTCTCGGGCGGGGCACAGCCGGACTTCGTCTTCTACGGCGCCGGCCTAGACCTCGCCTCCGCCGGGCCCGGTCCCGTTACCGTGGATGTCGCGCGACCCTCGGCAACGGACTACGTCCCTGTGCGTATCCTCGGCGGCGACGCCGGTGATGCTGCGCGTGCCTACTACCGCTGCAGCTACGGGCAGGTGCCGTGTCGGTTCCTGCCGACGACGGCCGTCGGTGCCCCGGACACCGGCAGCGGCATTCTCGCCACTCTGGAGCTCGAGAGCGGGACGGGGCACGAGTCCACCCTTTACAACCCCCGCGGCTGGACGAACGTGGTCCTCGTGCATGCTCGGGAGGATGTCGGGGAGCAACCCGCGGGTCACGGGAGACACTGGCTCTCCGCTTCTTCGTCGCAGTCTACGGGCGGCGATCTCACCCTTTTCGACGTCGACGACGCCCTCGGCCCCTTCTCATATCCCGATCTCGACAGTCTGCGGTATGACGGAGGTACCCTCGCACTGGATTCGGTCACGGGCGCAGACCTATACGTTCACCGTCTCTATTCCGCCGACGGACCCGTCGGCACGGCCATCGCGCGGTCGGAGCAAGTGCAGCTTCCGGGCGTTCTTCTTCGTCAACTCGACGGGCTCGCCATGACCGATTCGCTCCTGATACAGGATCTCGGCTCGCCCTCTCTGCCGCCGTCCTTCCTCGAGTCGCGGGACGTTCCGGCGTCCCTCCGGCTCGGGGAGGTGTACGGCACGGTTTCCCCATACGAACGGACCGTGAACGTACCGCCGGGAGGGACGGTCACGATTGGATTGGAATAGACCGGCTGCGGCTCCAGTCGGAGCGAGTCGGATATCCGGGAGGTAAGATATGAAATCTTCCATGATCAAAGTTCTGATGGTAATCGCGATCGCCGTCGTCTGGGCTGCCTGCGCGCCACAGATCTACGACGGCGACACCGGCGCCGACAGCGGTGACGCGACCGGCGACAACACCCCGGAAGGGTCGGTAACACTCCACGTGCCGCGGCTTGCGCCATCCCTCGCGAGGGCACTGGGCGCGAGCGCCGACGGCGGGCTCTCCACGCAGGCGCTCATGATCGTAAACCGCGTGGACTTCGAACTATATCTCGACGGGGTGCACAGCGACAGCCTCTCAGTGACCCTAGACGCCGGCCCGGACGAGAGCGGCGAGACGGTGGTCACCTGGGATGTGCCGGCAGCCTCCGGCTACACGCTCGAGGCCAGCGTCTACAACACGAATGTCAGCAGTGACGACCCGGTCCTCTTCGGCGAGTCGGCGACGTTCGACGTGAGCAGCGGCGGCAACACGGTTGTTCTGATCCGGCCAACGCCGGATCCCGACGGTACGCTTACCATCGTGCCGACGACCATTCCCGAGGCGCCGTCCTCGACGCAGGTCACCCTCGACTCCTGCTACGATACGGGCACGGTTACCGATCCAGGCGATGAGGTCATTTACGAATGGCTCGACGAACACTGGTTCGTAGCAGACGCCACCGCTGAGCCCGATGCAATGCGCATCACCGCCGATCCCGGCGCCAACAGCGCCGTCTACATGGCCGTGTATGACGCCGACGGGTCGAGGATTACCGGAGCTCTCAGCGGGGCAATGGGGGACGGAGGTCCCGCCTACTGGCTCCACGGCGAGTCCGCGAGCTGTGCGTTTCTCTCCTCGCCGGGATCGACCTTCTTCGTCGGACTCATCACCATTTCCGACACCATCGGGGCCTCTGTCGAAAGCAGTGTCGACATCACCCGGGAAAGCTTCGCCGATGATATCCACGAGGAAAACGATACGGTCGGAGAAGCCGCCCCGATCGCCCAGGCAGCGGTGCTTGCCGGCATCGATCTCGACCAGCGAGCCGAGGGCGATCACAGCGGAGGCGACTGGTTTGCCTTCACGCTGGAGCCGGCCGACGACGAGAACGTGACCATCGTGCTGGAGTTCGACCACGACGAGAGCGACCTCGCCCTCGGGCTTTATACGTGGACCGGAGATCCGGCTGCCCCGACCGAGGTCACCACCTCCGACACCAGCACCGCCTGGGACGGGGAGAACGGACAACCCGACGATCTCGAGGAGGAGCGCATAGAGACGACGCTTAGCGAAGGAGGCTACTACATCTGGGTATACTCGACCGACGACCCCGTCGGCGCCGCGTACAACCTGCAGTGGGTAGCCGGCAACGGAACGATCTCGATCGGGCTCGAGTGATCAATAATGCGGCGGCGGCGGCGGATGCGCCGGCGGCCGGGCCCGCTTCCGCGCCGACCTCCGCCCCAGACGCGGACTGCGGCGCGCACGCCGCCGCGCCGAACCTCTTGACGCCGTGCCGTGAGATTGGCTATTCTCCCGGTACAGTGTCTCCTTCGTCTAGTGGTTAGGACACCGGGTTTTCATCCCGGCAACAGGGGTTCGACTCCCCTAGGAGATGCGGATACACAAAAAAAGCCCGACAGCCCGACCACTTGAGCGTGATCGGGTGCGTCGGGCTTTCTTTTTTGGCGTCAGCCGCGGCCGCGCCACCGGCGATGGGACCGGCGCCCGCTCAGGTATTGAACCAGAACCGGAAGCCGAAGGCACCCTGCACGGCGAAGTCGGGGATATTGATGCCGTCACGGTCTGAGATCAGGACGAGCGTCGGCGCCACCTCGAGGAATATCTCGAATACATCGACCGGATAGGCGTTGAGCCCGATCGGAACGCGCCCGCCGAGCTCGAAGGGCTCGGGCAGTGCCGTGTAAAGGCCGGGGCCGATGTAGAGATTGACGAAGCTGAAGAGGTTCGTGGTATAGAGCCACCAATCTGCGGTCAACCCGAGGTTCGCCTG
>CAYOFA010000030.1:23905-26220 GCA_964402885.1 uncultured Spirochaetaceae bacterium | reverse complement strand
GGGGCCCGGGCCCGGAACCCCGTAGCGAGCACGCTGACCGCCTCCTGCACCCGCCGGGCACCAGCCACCGTCCCACGACGCAGCGCCCTCGCCTCGCGAAGGTTCTCCGCGGGCACCAGCGCATGACCGATGCCCTGCTCCGTCGCTGCAGCGACGGCCGAGAGAACGCCCCGCACGCCCCGGACGGTGCCGTCGAGCTGTAACTCGCCCAGGACGAGTACCGCCGGTGGTCTGCCGGGTTCATCCGGTGGACACAGTTGACCCGATGCCTCCAGGACGGCCACCGCGATCGCCAGGTCGAACGATGCGCCAATCTTGCGTACCCCGGCCGGAGCCAGATTGATGAGTACACGGTCAGGCGGGTACTCGAGCCCGGCCTTCCTCAGCGCCACCCGCACGCGTTCGCGAGCCTCTCGCACCGCGTTGTCTGGAAGCCCGACGATATCCGTACTCGGGATACCCCGTCGAATATCGACCTCCACCGAGACGAGATCTCCCGCGTATCCCCCGGGCACGTAACTGTATACCTTCACAGCCTGCCTCCTCACACGGAGATACCGGGATTGGGGACCTGCTGCTTGCATGTGGTTGTAAAAAAATGAGCTGTCAGGAGATCTCGGCGATGGCTTCCTGGACGAGGCCGTCCACTTCCTCGTTTCCTGCGTGTCCGCTGTGACCCCGCACCCAGTGCCACTCGACCCGACAACGTTGCTCGGCTTCCCTTAAGCTCATCCAGAGCTCACGGTTCTTGACGGGCTTTTTGGCACTGGTCTTCCACCCGTTTCGCTCCCAGTTGTGAATCCAGGTGGTAATGCCGTTTCGCACATACTGAGAATCGGTGTGTATGTGCACGGTCGTATCCCCGCAGAGGCCGTTCCGGTAGAGGTAGGTCAGGGCGCGTATGACCGCGGTCAGCTCCATGCGGTTATTGGTCGTGTCGTTCTCGGCGCCCTTTGCCATGTAGCGGGCTCCGTCGACCTCCAGCACGTAGGCCCAGCCTCCCGGGCCCGGGTTTCCATGACAACCGCCGTCGGTGTAGACGTGTATCTCTTTGACGTCGCTCACCATGCCTCCAGGATGTTTCACAAATTTCAGGAGTTTGCTGCTGCGGGCGAGGACTCGGGAAGTGACATACCGGCGTTGGCCAGAAGCTCCCGAATGCTCGTTGCGCCGTCGCGCACGCCGAGGAACAGATATCCCTCCTGCCCGCGAAATACGATGGGAATAAGCAGGACTTCGCCGATGTAGGCGAACGCCGCCTCGCTGCAGAGTCCGCGGAACGAGCGGAAGCGGTGCAGCGGCTCACGTGCAAGAAGGATGCTGCGATGGTTGAGGACATGCCGGTACACGTCACTGCCGCTTGAAACCACGAAGTTCCGTCGGCACCCCTCCTCCACGGCCAGGCTGTGCTCGAGGCGCAACTCGCCGTCATGAGGAAGGAGTACCCCCGCCGCGCGGGCACCCCAGGATCGCGTGAACTCCACGAGGGACTTCAGAATACCACCTTCGTTCGCTGAGTAGCTCGAGAGGATCGCATCGTAATCGAGCCCCCGCGGAGTTATCGTCGGTGTGCGCCGGGCACCCGTCGACTCTCCTCCCGTTACGAGCTCCTCCTCCCTCTGGCCGACCGGAAGCAGATCGAGTCCGCCACCCGGGGCGAGAAGCTCGTCGATGCCCGCGGCATCCTCCTCATCTTCGGTACCCACGATGGATTCCACGAGCTCACGCACCTCTTCGTCGGGCGTATCATGAGAGCTTTCGTACACCCGCTCGTCTATCTGGACCACCTCGCCGTCCGCGGTGAAGACGTCCGACCCCGATTGGGCGACAGCATCCGTGGGGCCCGGCTCCAGCCTCAGGATCTCAAAGTACTCGTTGTCGGTTTCCGCAGCAGAAGTGAAAACGATGAGGTCGTCCTCGAGCCTGTAGGGCTCTCCCGTGTCGGCCTCCTCCTCGGGAGCGGCTGCCTCCGCAGGTTCCGGCTCTTCGAGCTCTTCGATGAGCTCCGCCTCCTCGACGTCCTCGTCCTCCACCGACCCGCTGTCGTGCCGCGCGAAGGTGAACCAATCGCTCATTCGCACGTCGCCGGTGGCGCGCGATGATGAAGGCTGAAGCGACTCAGGCTCCTCGTCGCGCTCAGGCTCAACCGTTTCGAGCTCTTCGACAGTTTCAGCCTCCGACTCCGCGGCTGCCGGTTCCTGCTCCTGCTTTGCGGCAGCTTCCGGCTCTCCGGCCTCCGCTTCCTCGGCTTCCAGATCCTCGAGCTCGGCCTCCGCCGCTTCCAAATCCTCGAGCTCGGCCTCCTCGGCTTCCAG
>CAYOFA010000030.1:0-23805 GCA_964402885.1 uncultured Spirochaetaceae bacterium | reverse complement strand
CTCTTCAGCCTCAGCTCCCTCCAGCTCTTCGGCCTCTTCGGCCTCCTCGAGCTCCTCAGCCGCATCAAGTTCTTCCGCTTCCTCCGGCTCGCCGGCGTCGGAGACCGGCGGTTGCTGTCGCGCCGGGACAGCGGCTCCGGAGCCGCCGGCCCCGCCGCCCGTCCCACTGCCGGCCCCGCCGCCCGTGGCGGGCAAGGAGGCAAAGTTCGACATCACCTTCTCGATCATGTCCTCGAGGCGCTCGAGATCGATGCGGTCAGTCCGATCCTCGACCCGGGTCCGGTTGCCGATGACGTTCAGGATTTCGTCCCAACTCTTCTCCAGGAGGTCGTCGACCTCTTTTTCTTTCGAAGGGCTCAGGCGGCCGATGCCACGCTTGATCTCGCGGTTGACCTCCTCCTTGCGTTCTTCGAGCTCGATCCGCTTCTGCTCCCAGTCGGGTTTCTCACCCGTCTCAAAGAGCTCGCGCAGAAGGTTGATCTGAAACCGCTTGATCCGCTCCGTGAGCACCACTTCGGGATCCTGGCGAATGTTGAGAATGAGGAAGGCAAGGAGGAATACACTGAGAAAGGTGGACGACAACAGTACCCAGCGCATCACCTCGTTCATCCGAAACGCCGACAGCGGCGAGAGGTAGAGGATGCGCCCTGTCGTCTCGAGGGGCTGCGCGAAGAGCAGGTAGTCAGTGCCTTCGTCGCTGGTGAGTACCGGCTGGCTCCCGCCGCCGCGGTCGAGATCGGCGGACGCGATCTCCTCGCGCAGCGCCCCACCCAGCCTCGGCGCGTAGTTGGCTATGATGCGTTCGTCGCCGGCGATGACCAGCCGCTGCCCGACTTCGATTATGTCGTTCCGCACCAGAGCATCGGTCGCTCCGCTCGGTCCGACGTAGAACAGCGCCGTCCCCTGGACGAGGCCGAACTCGTCCTCCACCGGAAAACGATATACGAAGTGATTGCCCTCGGGATCAAGGACGATGTCAGGGCCTCCGTCGGCCGGTAGAACGAGCTCCGCCGGGGAAGCTTCGCCGCCGAGTTCCGCCAGCGGCGCGTACTCCCGACGGAAGTCGGTCTCCGACGTTACGTCCGCCGGCAGCGTGGAGTACCACAACCGTTCGGCGTCGGAGTCCACGAACCTCACGAACGCAAGGGAGGTGACCTGCTCCTCGAGCCGCGCGAAGAAGTTCCGGCGGGCGAGGATGTCGTCGCGGCTCTGGTTGACGCGGTACACACTTCGTACCGCGGGCTCCGTCAGTATCGCGCTGAAACGCTCGCGATTCTTCTCGTGGTAGGTGTCAAGGACCTCGGCGCCGCGATCGAGTGTGCTCTCCACCCGATCGCGTACACGCGGGTCATAGAAGTTGGCCTCGATGTATTCGAACAGCCCCGAATACGAAAGGACGGCGAATGTGCTGAACACGACCACGGCCAGCAACAGACTGAGCGCGGTCTTCTGATGAGTTTTCATGAACCGGACGCCGCCTTCAGATCAGACTCCATCTCTAGTATCGGCAGGCCCGCGACGCCGGTAAACGCTCTTATTTCTGATCCGAGTCGTCTTCCGATGCCTCCGGCGTCTGTTCTGGCTCTTCCGCGGCTGCCTCCTGCTCCGCGAGCTCCTGAGCTTCCTGCTCTTTCTTCTCGCGGCGTCGGCGCCGACGGCGGACCTTTTCTTCCTGCACTTCCTCGGTGCCCTGGACGAGCTCGAGCAGCACCATCTCGCTCGCATCACCTGTTCGCTGGCCCAGCTTCAGGATACGAGTGTATCCGCCGGGACGATTTACGAATCTCGGCGCCACATCGGTAAACAGTTTCGCCAGGGCCGCCTTATCCTTTATGTCCTTGCCGACGATGCGACGGTTGTGGACGCTATCTTCCTTGGCTCGCGTGATCATCTTCTCGGCGGTCCGTCGGACCGCCTGCGCCTTGGCCTTCGTAGTCCGAATCCGCTCCTCGAGAAACAGCGAGGTAACCATGTTACGGTGAAGCGACTTCCGGTGTGATGCCTTCCGGCCGAGCCTGTTGTAACCTACTTTATGCTTCATGTTCCTCTTCCTCGATGTCTTCCCGAAGTTTCAGGGACTCTTTGAGCGCGCTGTAGTCGTTCATACCGAGCGCGAGGTTCCACTCGCCGAGCTTTTCCTTGATCTCCTGCAGAGACTTCTTCCCGAAGTTCCGCGTCTTCGCGATCTCGTCTTCGCTCTTCGAGGTAAGGTCCCCGATCGTTCGAATATTGGCATTTTTCAAACAGTTCGACGATCTGACGGACAGCTCCAGCTCCTCCACCGGCGTGTCGAGCAGCTTTCGCACCCGCTCCTCTTCCTCGTCGATGTCATCGTCGCCCATGATCTGATCCTCATCGAAGTTGATGAAGATGGTAAACTGATCCTTGGCGATCTTGGCGGCCTCCGCAATGGCATCCTCCGGCGACACTGTGCCGTCGGTCCACAGCTCGAACACGAGCTTGTCGTAATCCGTCCGCTGTCCCACACGGGTGTTTTCCACGTCGTACTTCACGCGTCGGATCGGCGAGAACACCGCGTCCACCGGAATTGTCCCGATCACCTCGATGTACTTCTCGTTGACTTCCGCCGGAACGTACCCCCGACCGAGATCGATCTGAACCTCGATCTCGAGGTTGCCGTTGTCCATGAGGGTCATGATGTGCTGATCCTTGTTCAGGATGTGCACGCCCTCCTCATTCTCGAAGTTCTCGCCGGTCACCGCGCCGGGTCCTTTGACCTCGACGAGCAGTGTCTTCTGATCCGTCTCGCCGTCGAGCTTGATCTGAAGCTGCTTGAGATTGTTGATGACGTCGGGGGTATCCTCTACCACTTCGGGGATCGATTCGTACTCACTCGAAATGACGTGAGCCGTCCCCTCGCTGTCGTAAGAGGTAATCCGCACCGCGCTCACCGCGTATCCCTGAACCGAGGACAACAGAATCCGCCGAAGCGTGTTACCTATCGTGTGACCATAGCCCCGCTCGAAGGGATGTGCAACGAACTTCCCGTAGTAGGGATTGACTTCGCTGTGTTCGAACGTAATGCCTTTCGGCCTCTTGAATCCTTTGAGCAAGTTCTTTCGTGCCATATAGTGTCCTCGAGCTAAACCCGTCGGCTCTTGCGGGGTCGGCACCCGTTATGCGGAATGGGCGTCACATCCTTGATACTTCGTACCGTCAGACCGAGCGCGCCAAGCGAGCGGATCGCCGACTCACGTCCCACACCAGGCCCCTTCACGAACACGTCGACTTCCTGCAGCCCCATATCCATGGCCTTCTGAGCCGCCGTCTGCGCGGTGGTTTGCGCCGCATAGGGCGTGGACTTCTTCGCCCCGCGGAACCCCAGAGATCCCGCGCTTGCCCACGACACGCCGTTTCCCACCTCGTCGGTTATCGTTACGATCGTGTTGTTGAAGGTGGCCTGAATATAGACCTGCCCTCTGTATACTGTTTTTCGTTCTCTGCGCTTTTTCGTCTTCGCCACAAACTGCCTCCGCGACTATTTCTTCTTTCCGGCAACCGTCTTACGCTTGCCCTTCCGGGCCCGCGCGTTCGTGCGTGTCCGCTGACCGCGCACCGGAAGTCCCTTCCGATGGCGAAGACCGCGGTAGCAACCTATGTCCATGAGCCGCTTGATGTTCAGAGACACCTGCGTCCGAAGCCGTCCCTCGGTGGTGTACTCGTTCTCGATGACGCCTCTGAGCTCATTGATGTCTTCGGCGGTGAGGTCATTCATCCGCCGCGTCGGATCGATACCCGTCGATTCGCAGATCGCACGGGCCGAGGACCGACCGATTCCGAAAATATAGGTCAGCGAAATCGCGACAGGCTTATTTGGAAGATCGATTCCTGCAATACGAGCCATGTAATAATCCCCCTACTTCTGGCGCTGCTTGTGCTTCGGGTTCGAACACACAATGCGCACGACCCCCCGCCGCTTGATGACTTTGCAGTTGCCGCAAATCGGCTTTACGCTTGCTCTCACTTTCATTGCGAGCCCTCTCTTACAGGTTCCGCGACCTGACGCGCCCACGCTTCGTCAGGCCCTCATGATGATGCATTCGCAGATGCCCTTCGATCTGCGACATGAGGTCGAGGTCGACACCGACCATGATCAGCAGCGACGTACCGCCCATGAGGAAGGCAAGCTGCTGCGGAAAGTTAAACAGTTGCTGCACGATGGTCGGAATGACCGCGATAAATGCCAGGAACAGCGCTCCCGGAAGAATGATTCGGTTCAGGATCCGGGTGAAATATGCTTCCATGCGTTCCGTTCTAATGCCGGGGATGGACCCGCCGTTCTCCCGGATGTTCTTCGAAATCTCGATCGGGTTCAGCGTCACCTGCGTGTAGAAGTACGCGAAGAAGATAATCAACGTCGTGTACACGATCAAGTACGGTGCGTTCCCCGGGTTCAGCCAGTTGGCAAGACCCTGCAGCCATCGAACGCTCGGTCCGAGGCCCTGTGCAATCTGCAGGGGAAAGGTCATCACCGACGAGGCGAAGATGACCGGGATGACGCCGGAGGGGTTGATCTTGAAGGGCACGTAGGTGTTCTGCGCACCATACATGCGCCGACCGACCACCCGTTTGGCGTAGTGGACCGGTATCTTTCGTTGCCCGCGCTGCTCGTATATGACGAGCATAATAACCACGACGAACATCACGAACACGACGATAACGAAGACCGGGTTCAGGTCACCGCGCTGAATGTCCTGGATCAGAATCCACAGTGCATTCGGCATCCGTGCCACGATACCCGCGAAAATCAGAAGCGATATACCGTTACCGATACCGCGCTGGTTTATCTGCTCGCCCATCCACATGAGAAACACCGTACCCGATGTTACCGTCAGCATGGAGATGACCGTGTAGAGTCCCCGTGAAAGCGTAATCGCGTTCGGAATGCTGTCCGCGTACACCGTGACCGCGAAGGACTGGATCAGCGACACAACCACGGTACCGTAGCGGGTGTAGCGCTGAATCTTCTTGCGACCGCCCTCTTCCTCGGAGATCTTCTTCAGCTTCGGAAACACGAGCAGCAGGAGCTGCATGATGATCGACATCGAGATATAGGGCATGATGCCGAGCATGAACACGGAGAAACGGCTGAATGCGCCGCCGGCAAAGAAGTCGAGGTACTGCGTGACCGAGATTCCGCCGGTGGCCTGCTGCGTCAGGAAATAGACCTTGAGCGCATTCAGGTTGATGCCCGGGATGGGAATCGCCGCCCCGAGCCGGAAGATCATCAGAATGAACAACGTGAAGAGGATCCGCTCGCGCAGATCCTTGATGCGGAAAACGTCGACTATCGGGTTGGATGCTATAGCCATGCTATTCCTTATCGTCGGCGTCCGAGGTGGTCGCGGTCTCCTCGACTGTCGCCTCCACTACCGTCTCGTCCGCTGCCGTCTGCTCGGCGCCGGAAACCGTACCGCCCGCGGCCTCTATCTTGGCCCGGGCACCGGCGGAGATCGGCAGATCCTTCACGGTGAGCTTCTTCTTGATCTCACCGACTGCGAGAATCTTCGCGTCCTTCACACTCTTCTTCAGCACGCCGCGCTCTTTCAGCGTCTCGAGACTGACCGTGTCACCGCTCTTGAAGACCCTCTGCAGGGTCGACAGATTCACGGGAACGACCTCCCTCTTGAAGGGATAATTCGAGAATCCGCGTCGCGCCACACGGCGATAGATGGGCATCTGGCCGCCCTCGAAGCCCGGACGAACGCTGCCGCCCGAGCGTGCATTCTGTCCCTTGTGGCCCTTGCCGCTCGTCTTACCGCGGCCGCTGCCGCGACCACGCCCCACTACACGTTTGGCGTGCCGCGTGCCCTCAGGTGGCTTCAGGAAATCCATAATTATGACAGCTCCTCGACGCTTACGAGATAGTCGATGCTTCGAATCATGCCCATCACCGACTCGTCGGCGGGGCGTACCACGCTCTGGTTGATCCGCCGCAGGCCAAGTGCCTCGATCGTCGCCCGATGTTTCGGCTTACGACCAATGGTACTCCGCTTGAGCGTGATGCGGACCTGCTTCGTCTTCTTCTTGGCCATGACTTAACCCCACAGCTCCTGCAGTGTCTTCCCGCGGTTCTTCGCGACTTCGCGGGCATCCATGATCCGGGAAAAGCCCTCGAACACGGCCTTGACCAGGTTGACCGCATTCTGTGATCCCATGGATTTGCTCAGCACGTCGTTGATACCGCTCACTTCCATGACCGCCCGAACCGGGCCGCCGGCAATGATCCCGGTACCCGGTGCGGCAGGCTTCATGAGCACTCGCGCGCTCTTGAACTCGCCGATCACCTCGTGTGGGATGGTGCTGCGCTTCAGGGGGATTTGAATGAGGTTCTTCTTCGCCCGATCCACGCCCTTTCGTATGGCCTCCGACACGTCGTTGGCCTTGCCGTAGCCGTATCCGACGGATCCCGCCTTATCGCCAACCACGACAATGGCCGAGAAGGAGAACCTGCGTCCGCCCTTCACAACCTTTGCAACGCGATTGAGCTTGATGAGCTTCTCCGTAAAGTCTTTATCTCGTCCTTGTTCCAAGATAGCCCCCTACACCTGCACTCCGGCTTTGCGGACGCCGTCGGCAATGGCCTTGACCACACCATGATAGATGTTGCCGTTGCGGTCGAATACGACCGTCGTGATTTTCTCGCCCTTGAGCTTCGCACCGAGCGCCTCGCCGAGCTTCGTCGCGTCCTCGACCCTGGGCTTCAGCCCCTTGGTCTCCCCCGCGAGGCTCGACACCGACGCCAGCGTATGCCCCTGCGTGTCATCGATGACCTGGGCATACACGTGCCGATTGCTCTTGAATACGGAAAGCCGCGGTCGTTCCGGCGTCCCGTGGATCGACTTTCGGATCCGGAGCTTGCGCTGTTTCTTGCGTCTGTTCTTGATATCCAACCGCTTCATCGCATGTGCCCTCGCTACTTGATACCGGCCTTACCGACCTTGCGTACGATGCGCTCTTCTTCGTACTTGATACCCTTGCCCTTATAGGGCTCAGGGGGACGGAGCGAGCGCAACTCGGAGGCGGCCTTGCCGACCTCCTGCTTGCTGTTGCCGGAAACCGTGAACTTGTTCGGCCCCTCCGTCGTAATGGTCAGCCCTTCCGGAACCGGATACTCGATCGGCATTGAGAAGCCGAGGTTGAGCACCAGGGTATTGTCCCTGAGCTCGGCCCGGTATCCGACACCGTTGATCAGCAGGGTCCGGCTGAACCCCGTCGTAACGCCCGTGACCATATTCCGGATGAGATTCCGGTACAGCCCGTGAAAGGCCCTCGCGCGCTTGGAGTCATTGACTCTCTTGACCAGGATAGCACCGTCCTCCGACGTCACCTCTACGAGGTTGCTATACTCCTGGCTCATCGTGCCCCGGGGACCTTCGACCGTAACTTTACGGTCCGCGATCGACACCTTTACGTTCTCCGGAACGGGAACCGGCAGTTTTCCTACTCGTGACATGGTTCTATCCCTTTACCACACGGAGCAGATGAGCTCGCCGCCCACCTTCTTCTCGCTTGCCTTTTTCGCCGTCGTCACGCCCGAAGAGGTGGACACGATAAGCGTACCGTATCCGTTGAGCACCCGCGGCATCTTTCGATACCCGGAGTAGACCCGGCGACCCGGGGTCGAGATCTTCTTCAGCCCGTGAATGATCGGGTTCATGTTCGTATCATACTTCAGGAAGATCCGGATGCTGGTATTGCCCTCCTGGTTGATCTTCTTGAAGTTCTTGATGAAGCCCTCGTTCTTCAGGATCTTTACGATCTCGAGCTTCAATTTCGACGGGGTGATATCAACCCGTTCGAACTTCGCCATGCTGGCGTTGCGAATTTTGGTCAGCATGTCTGCAATAGGGTCCGAAACGCTCATACACCTCTCCCTACCAGCTCGATTTGGTAACGCCGGGGATCATACCTTCACTGGCAAGTTGTCGAAAACAGATTCGGCACATCTGAAACTTCCGCATATACCCACGGGGCCTGCCGCAAATGCGACACCGATTGTAGCTGCGGGTAGAGTACTTCGGCTTTCTATTTGCCTTGGCAATCAAAGCTTTCCTGGCCATGCCTGCTCCTCTCTCTCTACTTGCTAAACGGCATTCCAAGCTTATCGAGAAGCGCCCGCGCCTCTCTGTCAGTCTCGGCTGTCGTGACTATCGTAATGTTCAATCCCGTGATGCGCTCGATGGAGTCGTAGTCGATCTCCGGGAAAATAATCTGCTCGGTTACACCAAGCGAGTAATTGCCATGCCCGTCGAACGCGTTCGGGTTCACGCCGCGGAAGTCCTTAACGCGGGGAAGGGCAACGTTGATGAGGCGGTCGAGAAAGTCGTACATCCGGTAACCCCGAAGCGTTACCTTCGCACCGATCTCCATGCCCGCCCGAACTTTGAAGTTCGAGATGGACTTTCGCGCCTTCGTCTTTACCGCCTTCTGCCCGGCAATCTGAGTCATCTCCGCGACCGCGGCATCGAGCATCTTCTTGTTCTGAATCGCGTCACCGACGCCCATGCTGAGCAGGATCTTTTCGAGGACGGGCACCTGCATGATGGAGTCGTAACCGAATTCCTCGGCGAGCTCCTTCTTGATGGTCTCGTCGTATCGAACCCGCAGGGCGGGCACGTATGTTGTCGCTGCCTGCGCCATTATATCTGCTCCCCGGTCTTCTTCAGGACGCGAACCTTGCGGCCGTTCTCGAACTCGAGGCCGATCCGGCTGGGCCGCCCGTCCTTGGTCACCGCCATCAGATTCGACAGCTCGATTGCGGCTTCAAGCTCTATGATGCCGCCCTGGTCCTGCTGGCTCCGCCGGCGCTGGGCCTTCTTGACCATGTTCACGCTCTCAACGACTGCACGACCGTTCTTGAGGTCGATGCGAAGAATGCGCCCGGTCTTGCCCTTGTCCTTGCCCGCGATGACCATGACCTGATCGTTTCGCTTCAGCTTCGTCTTGTACTTTCGTTCCATAGCTCTACAGAACCTCCGGTGCGAGAGAGACGATCTTCATATAGTCCTCTTCGCGCAACTCACGCGCGACCGGACCGAAGATTCGCTTTCCCTTCGGGTTCTTTGCCGCATCGATGATCACACAGGCGTTGTCGTCAAAGCGGATGTATGTCCCATCCGACCGCCGATGCTCTTTCCTGGTACGCACGATGACCGCGCGCTCCACCGTACCGCGCTTCACGGGCGCGTTCGGAAGGGCATCCTTGACGGCAACGACAATGACGTCACCGATGCCGGCCGTCCGACGCTTGCTGCCGCCCAGCACCTTGATGCACTGGACGCGTTTTGCCCCGGAATTGTCGGCCACGTTCAGGTACGAATTCATCTGAACCATTGCTCGCCACCTTTACTTCGCGCGCTCGACGATCTCAACGAGTCGCCACTTCTTGTCCTTGCTGATCGGACGCGACTCGATTACGCGGACACGGTCGCCCACGTGAGCATCGTTGTTCTCGTCGTGCGCCTTCACCTTCTTGGTCAGGTTCACGTACTTCTTGTACAACCGGTGCACGGTCCGCTTCGTGACGGAGACGGTGATCGTCTTATCCATCTTGTCGCTGACGACCACGCCCGTGAACATCTTCTTCTGTGCCTTCGGCATCCGAATAAGCTTCTCGGCCATTTAGCCCTCCACCGTCTCCTGCACGTCCGGATGGTTGTAGATCAACGTGTTCAGCCTGGCGATCTTCCGCCGCAGGTTCCGCTTCTCGAGCGGATTGTCCACGTGGCCGACAACCATGTTGAACCGAAGGTTGCGGTACTTCGTCTTCAGCTCCTCGCGCTTGGCGAGCAACTCTTCAAACGTCAGATCCTTGAATGAATCCCTCATAACCTACCATCTCCGTGCGACGACGCGCGTCTTTATCGGCAACTTGCTCGATGCCAGCTCCAGCGCGTCCTCGGCGAGGTCGGCGGCGACACCCGCGATCTCGAACATCACAACGCCGGGCTTCACTGCGGCCACCCAGTACTCCGGGTTGCCCTTTCCCTTACCCATGCGCGTCTCGGCCGGCTTCTTGGTATAGGGAATGTCCGGGAACAGCCGGATCCACACCTTGCCGCCCCGCTTCATCTTACGCGTCATGGCGATACGAGCCGCCTCGATCTGCCTATTGGTGATGAGATGGTTGTCCATCGCCATCAGACCGTACTCGCCGAATGCGAGATTGTTGCGCCGAGTCGTCTTCCCGCCGAGGGTGCGCTTCATACGACGCTGTTTCTTCCGGAACTTCGTTCTCTTCGGACTCAGCATAGCTTAGCTCCTCGATTCACCCTTGCCGCCGCCCTTGCGCTCGCGGCGCAGGAGAGCACCCGCATCTTCCTTCATATCCTTGCCGTAGACCTCACCGTGGAAGATCCACACCTTGACCCCGATGACACCGAAGGTCGTGAATGCCTGCGCGAGGCCGTACTCGATATCCGCGCGCAGGGTATGAAGGGGCACCCGGCCGGAGCGAACCGTCTCGGTTCGCGACATTTCGGCCCCGCCGAGGCGGCCCGAAATCTTGATCTTGATGCCCTGCACACCGGCCTTGTTGGCCGAGTTGAGAGCCATCTTCAACGTGCGACGGAAGGAGGCGCGCGTACGCAACTGGCGGGCGACGTTCATCGCGACGACCTGCGCGTGCGTTTCCGGGCGCTTGATCTCCTTGATCTTGATCTGGATCTTGCGGCCGGCGAACTTCTGCAGCATGGCCCCCACCTTTTCGATGGTGGAGCCCTTGGTGCCGATGATCACACCCGGTCTCGATGTATGAACCACCAGGGTGATTCGCTGCGGGTGCCGGATTATCTCCACGTCCGCAATCTCGGCGTTTCGCGTAAGCGGACTCGTTGCCAGAAGCCGTCTGAACTCCAGGTCCTGGTGCAACGTATCCGCATACTCGCGCGGATCCACGAACCAGCGCGATCGCCACGTTTTGTTGATCCCGAGCCGCATGCCCGTTGGGTTTACTTTCTGTCCCACGCTATGCCCCCGTCGCCTTTACTTCGTCCACCACCGCGGTGATGTGACTCATGCGTTTGTGAATGAGATCGGCACGGCCCCGCGCGCGAAACCAGACGCGGCGCAGCCGCGGCCCCTCGTCGATTCGAAGCTCCTTGATATAGAGCATGTCCTCGTCGAGGTTCTTATTCGCATACAGCGCGTTTGCCGCCGCGGACTCCACCACCTTCTTGATCATCTTCGCACCACGGTGCGGAAGGTTCTCGAGGATGGCGACCGCCTCGGTGTAGGGGCGCCGACGAACTTCGTTCGCCACCCGCCGCACCTTGAACGGCGAAATTATCTGGTATCGAGCGCTCGCTTTGTAACCGCTCACCTGCGTCTTCGTGGCCATTCCGGATCCTCCCTAGCGCCGCTTCGCCGCTTTCCTGTCGGAACCCGCGTGCCCACGGAAAATGCGTGTCGGTGCAAACTCTCCGAGCTTGTGCCCGACGAGGTTCTCGGTGACGTATACGGGCACCCAGGTCTTTCCGTTGTAAACCGAAATCGTCATACCGACCATTTCGGGGATGATCGTCGAGGTCCGCGAGAAGGTCTTCACCATCTTCTTCGCACCCGACTTGTTCATCTCGACAACCTTCGAATAGAGGCTCTTCTCGATGAACGGGCCCTTCTTGATTGATCTGGACACGGCTCTCTCCTACTTCTTCTTCCGTCGCTTGACGATGAATCGGTCCGAATACTTGTGCTTCTTGCGCGTCTTGTAGCCCTTGGTCGGGATACCGGTGGGCGACACAGGGTGACGTCCGCCGGAGGTATGCCCCTCACCACCTCCATGGGGGTGGTCGACCGGGTTCATCGAAACACCGAGCACCTCGGGGCGTCGACCGAGCCAGCGCGCACGCCCGGCCTTGCCGAGACGCACGTTCATGTGGTCCTCGTTGCCGACCGCGCCGACCGTTGCCGAGCAGCGCTTGAACACCATCCGGGTCTCGCCGGAGGGAAGCTTCACGGTAACGTAATCCTTCTCCTTCGCGACGAGCAGGGCACTTGCCCCGGCGGCCCTGGCAAGCTGCCCACCCTTCCCGTGCTTGAGCTCGACATTATGCACGGTCGTACCGAGCGGAATGTTGTCGAGCGGCAGGCTGTTGCCGACCCGCGGCGCGGCGGTCGGTCCGTTCTCGACCTGCGCACCCTTCACGAGACCCTTGGGGGCGAGAATGTAGCGCTTCTCTCCATCCGCATACTGCACGAGCGCGATATTCGCACTCCGATACGGATCGTATTCGAGCGCAACGACGGTACCCGGAACGCCGAGCTTATCCCGCCGGAAATCGATCTCCCGGTACTTGCGCTTCACGCGCCCGCCCTTGCGCCGGACACTGATGCGCCCCTGAGCGTCCCGACCGGCGCGGAACTTCCGCCCCTTGGTAAGCCCCTTTTCGGACTTCTTCTTCGTGTCTATTTCTTCGAACGTCAGGCCCGTCATATAACGGCGGCCCGGCGTTGTCGGTTTGTACTTCTTGACAGCCACTTCCGACCCCCTGTTTATGCGCCCTCGAAGATGCTGATGGTTTCACCGGGAGAAAGCGTCACGACCGCCTTCTTCCACGACGCCGTAAAGCCCTGCTTGTAGCGCACCCGCTTCGGCTTGCGAGAGACATTGAGCACGTTGCAGGCGACCGGATGGACACCAAACAGCTCGCGAATGGCCGACTTGATCTGTATCTTGTTGGCCCGGGCGTCCACGCGAAACACGTACTGGTTCGTCTCGCGCAGTGCGTTTGCCTTCTCGGTCAATACGGGCTCGATAATCACCTTATCCGCATCCATACTCAGTCTCCGTAAAACTCGTTCAGTGACTTCGCCGCGCTCTCGGTCATGACGACCTTGTGAGCATAAAACAGCTCGTGCGCACTCAGGCGATTGAAAGCAAGCGAGCGGAGCCACGGAATGTTCCGACCGGCCCGCCGCATCATTACGCCGTCATCCCCGAGCACCATCACGGTGCGCTCCTGCGGTACGAGGTTCTTGAGAACCGCCATGAGGTCGCGGGTCTTGCCGGACTCCACATCGAAGTCCTCCACGACGACCAGCCGTTCGCGCTGAGCAATCATGCTCAGAAGCGACTTCATCGCCACGCGCTTCTGCTTGCGCGGCAAACGCTGGCGATAGCTCCGCGGCTGAGGACCGAAGGCCACACCGCCGCCGACCCATATGGGAGACTGGCGGCTTCCCGCTCGCGCACGGCCGGTGCCCTTCTGTCGCCAGGGCTTCTTGCGGCTGCCGACCACGTCGGAGCGTCCCTTGACCGCCGCGGTCCCGACCCGTCGATTGGCAAGCTCGGCGTTGACCGCGTAGTACACGGCGCCCTCGCTCACCTCACGACCGAATACCGCGTCGTTGAGCTCGATCTCGCGCAGCTCCTTACCGTCTTTCGAAAGCACTTTCGCGTTCATGATTCCTAGCCCTTCTTGCGTGCCCAGGAGACAAGCACATAGCCCTTGCGCACACCGGGAACGGATCCCTGAACGAGAAGCGCCTGCTTCTCGGTATCGACCTTCACCACGCGAAGGTTCTGCACGGTGCGTCGGTCGTTGCCCATGCGCCCGGCCATCTTCTGGCCCTTGATGGTCTTCGAGGGGCTGGCGGCCATACCGGTGGAGCCATACCCGCGGTGAAACTTCGACCCGTGGGTCTTCTCACCACCGCTAAAGCCGTGTCGCTTCATGACACCCTGATAGCCCTTTCCCTTCGAATACCCGACAACGTCAACGTGCGTCGCATTCTCAAAGAGATCCAGTCCGATGCTGTCACCGACCGAAACGTCCTGCTCGTAGTCGCGAAACTCAACGAGGCGCTTCTTCGGATCGACCCCGGCCTTCTCGAACTGGCCGGCGACGGGCTTCGTCACGCGGGAGGGCTTTGCCTCACCGGCTCCGAGCACGACCGCATCGTATCCGTCACTTTCAGCGCTGCGCTGTGCGACCACGACATTCGGCTCGACCTTTATGACGGTCACGGGAATCAGCCGCCCCGTTTCGTCAAAGACCTGCGTCATCCCGATTTTTTGTCCAATAACACCCAACATGGCGTTCCTCACTCACCTACTTACTGCTTGATCTCTACGTCAACGCCGGCCGGGAGCTCGAGCTTCATAAGCGAGTCCATGACTGCCGAAGTCGGCTCGATGATGTCGATCAGTCGCTTATGGGTACGCATCTCGAACTGCTCACGAGACTTCTTGTTCACGTGCGGCGACCGCAGAACGGTGAACTTATTGATTCTCGTCGGCAGCGGAATCGGCCCGGAGACCTTTGCACCGGCCTTCTGTACCGTCTGGACGATCGACTTGGCGCTCTGATCGATGAGCTCGATGTCGAACCCTCGCAGACGCACCCGTATCTTGTCGCTAGCCATTTTGCCTCCAGACAATGAAGCCTTGTCACCCACGAGGGGCGACAAGGCTCCTCTATCTACAGTCTTACTCGATGATCTCGATGACCTGACCGCTGGCAACGGTCCGACCACCCTCGCGAATAGCGAAGCGGAGACCAGTTTCCATGGCGATCGGATGAATCAGCTCGGCCTCGATCTCGGTGTCGTCGCCCGGCATTACCATTTCCTTGCCTTCCGGAAGCATTACCGAGCCGGTAATGTCGGTGGTTCGGAAGTAGAACTGGGGACGATAGCCGGAGAAGAACGGCGAGTGACGGCCACCCTCGTCCTTGCTGAGGCAGTAGATGCGGCCCTTGAACTTGCGGTGCGGCGTGATGGAGCCGGGCTTTGCAAGAACCTGGCCACGCTCGACCTCTTTCTTGTCGATACCGCGAAGGAGCACACCGACGTTATCACCGGCCTCACCGGAGTCGAGCAGCTTGTTGAACATCTCGATGCCGGTAGCGGTCGTGGTCTTCGTATCGCGGATACCCACGATCTCGATCTTGTCGTTGAGCTTGACGATACCGCGCTCGATACGGCCGGTAACAACGGTTCCGCGGCCCTGAATCGAGAAAATGTCCTCGATGGGCATCAGGAAGTCCTTGTCCGTGGCGCGCTCGGGCAGCGGGAAGTAGCTGTCCATCGCATCGAGCAGGTCGGAAACCGGCTTCATCTTCTCTTCATCTTCGGGATTCATCATCGCCTCGTAGGCGCTGCCCTTGATGATAGGAATGTCGTCGCCGGGGAAGTCGTAGCTCTTGAGGATGTCGCGCATCTCTTCTTCTACGAGCTCCACGAGATCCGGATCATCGACCTGGTCGGTCTTGTTGATGAACACGATGATCGCCGGAACGTTCACCTGACGCGCGAGGAGCAGATGCTCCTTGGTCTGCGACATGGCACCGTCGGTGGCCGATACAACGAGCACCGCACCGTCCATCTGCGCCGCACCGGTAATCATGTTCTTGATGTAGTCCGCGTGACCCGGGCAGTCCACGTGTGCGTAGTGCCGGTTGCCGGTCTTGTACTCAACATGCCGCGTATTGATCGTGATTCCACGTGCCTTCTCTTCCGGCGCGTTGTCGATCTCGTCATAGCTCATAACCTTGCCGCTGCCGAACTTCTTGGCACTGTACATGGTTATCGCGGCGGTCAGAGTGGTCTTGCCGTGGTCGACGTGGCCGATTGTCCCTACATTGATATGAGGCAACGATCGCTCAAACTTTTCTTTGGCCATTCTGCCCTCCTTGCAAAATCCTCTAGCGAAGATTCATATGCTATCCCGGCCCGACAATCGCCGTCGATAACCGGTATTTCACCAAACTTGAGTCAGGGAAGTGAACATGGTGGGTTGCGAGCGGACCCGACGGGCCCTGCACGCCATCCTCACATGAGAACATGAGGTTCGCGCGTTCGCAACCACCTGAACATCCCGCCTTACGGCTACCGGATGATCGGTTTGGCTGCCGGGGACCGCTATGCATGCGAAACGCCGTCGGGCAAGGCCCCACGCCGACCGCTGCAGGCCGGTCCCACCGCCGCCGTGCTGCCCGTAGCAGCTCAGGCGACCATCATCCAGGAATATCTACCACCGATAATGCGCAAAGGCCTTGTTGGCCTCCGCCATCCGGTGAGTGTCCTCTTTCTTCTTGAACGCCGCACCCTGCTTGGCTGCAGCATCCATCAGCTCGGCACCGAGCTTCTGAGCCATCGACCGTCCGGCACGATCCCGCGCCGCCTTGATGAGCCAGCGCATGGCAAGTGCCTCGCGACGACCATCGCGAATCTCGACCGGCACCTGATACGTCGAGCCACCGACACGTCGGGATTTGACCTCGACGGCGGGCTTCACGTTATCGAGTGCCGCAAGGAACACCTCGACCGGCTGCTTGTCGGTCTGCTTCCGGGCGATATCCTCGAGTGCCCCGTACATGACGCGGGCGGCGGTCGACTTCTTGCCGTGAATCATCATTCTCGTGATGAACTTGGTCACGGTGACATTGTTGTAGACGGGATCCGGGAGTATCGGACGCGGGGGAACGATTTTACGTCGTGGCATTTCTCGTACTCTCCCTACGCCTTCGGCTTCTTGGTGCCGTACTTCGACCGGCCCTTCTTGCGATCTTCCACACCAAGGGTATCCTTGGCACCGCGCACGATGTGATACCGCACGCCGGGAAGGTCCTTTACACGTCCACCACGCAGCAGCACAACCGAGTGCTCCTGCAGATTATGCCCGATGCCCGGGATATAGGCCGTGGCCTCTATTCCGTTCGTGAGCCGCACACGTGCCACTTTACGCAGCGCCGAGTTCGGCTTCTTGGGCGTCACCGTCATCACACGGGTGCACACGCCCCGCTTCTGCGGGCAATTCTGAAGTGCGGGTGATTTCGTCTTCTTGGTAACCCGCTTTCTGCCGTTCCGTATAAGTTGGTTGATCGTCGGCATCTAGGTCTCTCTACATTCCTTCTCGATTCGTTTGATGCGTGTGAATACCGAAGCTATCAGGACGCAGAAGGAAAGTCAAGAGGACGAGTGCGAAAAACGCCCTCTCCGCCCCGGACAGCGTCGGTAGTTCCTGTCGATATCCCGCTAGTAGACTTCCGCCTCCTCGCGGGGTTGTTCGTCGTCGCCGAGCTCCAGCTCTTCGACTTCTACTCGCTCTTTCGCGCGCTGCTCGATGATCTGCTGCATGTGAGCATCGAGGTCTTCCCGGTGCTCGTCATAGAGCTTGATCTTCTTGTAGTCGCGCATACCGGTGCCGGCCGGAATCAGATGGCCGATGATGACGTTCTCCTTCAGTCCACGGAGATTGTCCGTCGCGCCGGAAATTGCCGCGTTGGTGAGCACCCGGGTCGTCTCCTGGAAGGAGGCGGCCGATATGAACGAATCGATGTTCAGACTCGCCCGGGTGATACCGAGCAGCAGCGGTCTCGCCACGGCCGGTTGGCCACCTTCACGGATGACTTTGCGATTCTCCTCGTGGAAGCGGTATTTGTCAACCTGCTGCCCGAAGATGAAGTTCGTGTCGCCGACCTGCAGAATCTCGACCTTGCGCATCATCTGGCGAATGATGACGCCGATGTGCTTGTCGTTGATGTCGACACCCTGCAGACGATAGACCTCCTGCACCTCGTTCACCAGGAAGCGCTGACAGGCGTTCTCACCGAGGATCGCGAGCTCGTCGTGGGGGTCGACCTGTCCGTCACAGAGCATTTCGCCCGCCTCCACGGTGTCGCCGTCACGGACGAGGAGGTGCTTGCCCATGGGAACCATGTGCTTGTACTCCTTCCCGTGCTCGTCCTCGACGACGATGACGCGCTTGCCTTTCTGCGTGGGCCGGAAATGCACCCGTCCCGATATCTGCGCAAGCACCGAGGCATTCTTCGGGCGGCGCGCCTCGAAGAGCTCGCCGACGCGAGGAAGACCACCGGTGATATCGCGAGTCTTCACGCTCTCCTTCAGCAGCTTGGCAAGGATCGTACCTGCCTGCACCTTGTCACCGTCCTGTATGCTCAGGTAGGCGGCGCCCGGCAGATAGTAGGTCGCAACCTCCTCGCCGCTCTTGTCCTCGATGACGATACGCGGCTGCAGGCTCTCGAGGGTAAACTCGGTTATCTTCATCTCCTTGTTGCCGGTGTCCTCGTTTATCTCTTCCTTGAGCGTCGTGCCGTGCACGATGTCCTGGAAGCGAGCCGTACCGGCCACCTCGGAGATGATGGGCTCGGAGAAGGGGTCGAATGTCGCAATGGGCTGATCCGGCTCGAGCACGTCGCCCTCGGAGACGAGGACCTCCGCGCCGTTTCGGATCTCCAGGCGCTGCTCCTGGGTTACCAGCAGCAGTCTGCCGTCCTTGACCAGCGCGTAGGCGTTGTCCGGCGAGGGCACTTCCTCTCCGTCCACCTTCATGATGCTCTGGCCCTTGATCACCTTCTCTTCGTTCTTCACGAGCAGCTTGTTTTTTGCGCTCTTGGGAGACGGCGCCTCATACTCCTGGATGACCCGGGAGACGAGGATCTGGCCCTTTCGGGTGAACAGGTGTGAGCCGTCGGACAGCTCGACCATGTTGCCGTTGAAGCCCCGCACGACCGCCGGATAGCGGACGTATGTCTTGTTCTCCTCGGAGGTCTTGGTCGCCGCACCACCGATGTGGAAGGTACGCATCGTCAGCTGCGTGCCGGGCTGGCCGATCGACTGGGCGGCGACGATACCCACCGCCTCGCCGACCTTGACCGTGCGGTTATCCGCAAGGTTCCGCCCGTAGCACTTCTGGCATACCCCGTACTTCGCCTCGCAGGTCAGCACGGTTCGGATACGCACGCTCTCGATACCGGCGGAATCGATCTCGTTCGCGAGCTCGTCGGTTATCTCATCGTTCACATCGACGAGCACCTCACCGGTAATGGGGTGTTTCACCCGCTCGAGGGTGAAGCGGCCCCGGATGCGGTCCGCAAGCGACTCCACGACGTCTTCGCCGTCCATGAGAGCCCGCATCTCCAGACCGTTGATGGTGCCGCAGTCCTCCTCGTTGACCACAACGTCCTGCGCGATGTCCACGAGGCGTCGGGTCAGGTAACCGGCGTCGGCGGTCTTCAGTGCCGTGTCGGCCAGACCCTTTCGGGCACCGTTGGTGGAAATGAAGAACTCGATTACCGAGAGCCCCTCCTTGAAGTTGGAGCGGATCGGCAGCTCGATGATGTCGCCCGAGGGCTTCGCCATGAGCCCGCGCATACCGGCAAGCTGGCGGATCTGGCTGCGGCTACCGCGTGCACCCGAGTTTGCCATCATATAGACCGGATTGAAACCGCCGCGGTCGTTCTGCAGCTGTTTCATCATCACGTTGGTCAGGTCTTCGTTGGTCTTACTCCAGACCTCGACGACCCGGTTGTAGCGCTCCTCGTTGGTGATGTGACCCTGGAGGTACTGGCTCTGGATCGCCTCGACCTCACCGTTGGCGCCGCCGATCATATCGACCTTGTCCTGCGGAATGAGGATGTCGTCCATGCCGATGGTCGCGCCGAATGTCGTCGCGTAGCCGAAGCCGAGCTCCTTGATCGCGTCGAGCAGCTCCACGGCCACCATGGGGCCGTATTCCTGGTATACCTGCGCGATGAAGGTACGCAGCTCCTTATCGCCGAGCTCCCGGTTCACGTAGGGAATGGCATCGGGGATGTTCTCATTCAGGATCACGCGGCCGGCGGTCGTTTCAATGAGCTCGCCGTCAATGTAGGTCTGCACGCGCGCACCGTACTCAATGGCGCGGGCCTCGAGCGCGAGCAGCACCTGGTCGGTGTTCGCAAATCGCTTGCCCTCACCCTTCGCGCCCTCGCGCATCTTGGTAAGGTAGTTCATCCCGAGGACCATGTCCTGGGAGGGAAAGACGATGGGCTGACCGTTGGCGGGGTTCAGCAGGTTCCGCGAGGAAAGCATGAGGGTCCAGGACTCTATCTGCGCGGCCTGCGTGAGCGGCACGTGCACGGCCATCTGGTCGCCGTCGAAGTCCGCGTTGAAGGCATGGCAGACCAGCGGATGGAGCTGAATGGCCTTCCCGCCGACGAGCACCGGCTCGAAGGCCTGGATGCCGAGTCTGTGCAGGGTCGGCGCGCGGTTGAGGAGCACGGGATGCTCCTTCACCACCTCATCGAGGACCGCCCAGACCTCGGGCGTCTCCTGCTCGACAAGGGTCTTCGCCTTCTTGATGTTGTAGACGACATCCTTCTCCACGAGCTTCTTCATGATGAAGGGCTTGTAGAGCTCGAGTGCCATCTTGGTCGGCAGACCACACTGGTGCATCTTGAGCTCGGGGCCCACCACGATGACCGAGCGACCGGAGTAGTCGACGCGCTTTCCGAGCAGGTTCTGCCGGAAGCGGCCCTGCTTACCCTTGAGCATGTCCGAGAGGGACTTCAGCGGGCGGTTGGATGCGCCCTTGACCACGCGCTTCTTCTTGGAGTTATCGAAGAGGGCGTCGACGGCCTCCTGCAGCATCCGCTTTTCGTTCCGGATGATGATATCCGGCGCGTTCAGCGACATGAGGCGCTTGAGGCGGTTGTTGCGGTTTATGACCCGTCGGTAGAGGTCGTTGAGATCCGAAGTTGCAAAGCGACCGCCGTCGAGCTGGACCATGGGCCTGAGCTCGGGCGGAATGACGGGAATGACATCGAGAATCATCCACTCCGGCTCGTTCTCCGAGTCACGGAAGTGCTCCACGATCTCGATGCGCTTGAGAAGCCGCTTGTCCGACTTTGCGCCCTTCTCCACCATTTTGGCTCTGAGCTCCGCCGAGAGCGAATCGAGGTCGAGGTTCTCGAGGAGCGTGCGCACGGCTTCCGCGCCGATACCGGCCGAGAAGGCCATACCGTAGCGGTCGCGCGCCTCGTCGAGCTCTTCCTCGGTGAGGAGGTCCATCTTCTTCAGGTCGGTGTCGCCCGGGTCGATGACGATGTACTTCTCGTAGTACAGCACCGAGCGCAGGTGCGCGATGGAGAGGTCGAGCAGCAGCCCCATGCGCGAGGGCACCGAACGGTAGTACCAGATGTGGCTCACCGGCGAGGCCAGCTCGATGTGGCCCATGCGCTCACGGCGCACCTTGAAGTGAGTCACCTCGACGCCACAGCGGTCACAGATCACACCCTTGTAGCGGATGGATTTGAACTTCCCGCAGTAACACTCCCATTCCTTGGTCGTGCCGAAGATGCGCTCGCAGAACAGACCGTCCTTCTCGGGCCTGAGCGTGCGGTAGTTAATGGTTTCCGGTTTCTTGACCTCGCCGTAGCTCCACGCACGGATCTGGTCCGGCGAGGCAAGCTGGATCATTATATTGTCGAAGTCCTGAATATCTCTCATATGCTCTCCTGCTCTCTTTGCGATCCGCTCCGGATACCTGCGCTAGAAGTTGCTGCCCTGGCGGTTGATCAACTCCTCGTCCCGCTCGGTGAGGGCGATGCGCTTGCCCTTCGAGTCATAGATGGAGATGTCGAGTGCCAGGCCGCGAAGCTCCTGCACGAGCACGTTGAACGACTCGGGAACGCCTGCCGACGTGGCCGGCTCTCCCTTGACGATGCTTTCATATATCTTGGCGCGCCCGTTCATGTCGTCCGACTTGATGGTGAGAAGCTCCTGCAGCGTATTGGCCGCGCCGTAGGCCTCCAGTGCCCAGACCTCCATCTCGCCGAGCCGCTGCCCGCCGAACTGAGCCTTTCCGCCCAGCGGCTGCTGCGTAACCAGGGAGTAGGGGCCGGTCGAGCGCGCGTGCATCTTGTCGTCGACCAGGTGATGGAGCTTCAGCATGTACATGATGCCGACCATGACCTCGTTCTCGAAAGCCTGGCCGGTGCGTCCATCGTAGAGCTGGGTCTTCGAGGTCTCCGGCAGCCCGGCCTTTCGCAGATGCTCGCGGATCATTTCGGGACTCGCCGACTCGAACACCGGCGTGGCGTACCACTCGTCGAGCTGATGCGCAGCCCAGCCGAGCTCGGTCTCCATGATCTGGCCGAGATTCATACGCGAGGGCACGCCCAGCGGGTTGAGGCACAGATCGAGGGCGGTGCCGTCACCCATGTACGGCATGTCCTCCTCCGGAAGCACACGGGCGATGACGCCCTTGTTGCCGTGGCGACCCGCCATCTTGTCGCCCTCTCGGAGCTTGCGCTTGGTGGCAATGAGGACTTTGACGACCTCGTCCACGCCCGGGCTGAGGTCGTCGCCCTCGCTGCGCTTGAGGCGCTGCACGTCGATGACCGTCCCCTCGATACCGTGGGGCACGCGCAGGGAGGTGTCGCGGACTTCCTTTGCCTTCTCGCCGAAGATGCTGTTGAGCAGCTTGAACTCAGGCGTCGTCTCGGTTTCCGACTTGGGCGTGACCTTTCCGACGAGGATGTAGCCGGAGTTGATCTTGGCGCCCACGCGCACGATACCCTCTTCGTCGAGCTGATCGAGCGCTTTCTCGGAGGTGTTCGGAATGTCGCGGGTAATCTTCTCGGGACCGAGCTTCGTCTCGCGAACCTCGACCGAGAACTCCTTTATATGAATGGAGGTAAACGCATCTTCCTTGACCACCCGCTCGGAGATGAGGATGGCGTCCTCGAAGTTGTACCCGTTCCAGGGCATGAAGCCCACGAGCACGTTTCGCCCGAGCGCCAGCTCACCATGGTAGGTGGCGGGCCCGTCCGCGAGGACGTCGCCGGCCTTCACCTTCTGTCCTTTGCGGACGATCGGCTTCTGGCTGTAGCAGGTGTCCTGATTGGTGCGCTGATACTTCGCGATCTCGTAAACGTCGCGCTCCTCGCCGTTCTTGGCGCCGGTCGGCTTCACGACCACCTCGAGCGCGGTCACGTATTCGACGGTGCCCGCACGCTTTGCCTTCAGTAGCACTCCCGAATCGTAGGCGGTCTTGCCTTCCATGCCGGTCCCCACGCGGGGTGGCTCCGGCGAGACCAGCGGCACGGCCTGCCGCTGCATGTTCGAGCCCATGAGCGCGCGGTTCGCGTCGTCGTGCTCGAGGAAGGGAATAAGTGATGCCGAGACCGAGATAATCTGCTTCGGCGAGACGTCCATGTACTGGATGTCGGCCGGGGGCCGGGTGGTGTAGTCGCCGGCCTTGCGCACGCTCACGGTCTTGGTGAGGAAGTTCCCCTTCTCGTCGACCTGCGCGTTGGCCTGGGCGATGAAGTGCTTCTCCTCGTCCATGGCGGAGAGGTACTCGATGTCGCGACTGGCCTTACCGTCCTTGACCTTACGGTAGGGGGTCTCGAGGAACCCGTACTCATTCACCTGGGTGTAGTTGGCCAGCGAAACGATGAGGCCGATGTTCGGACCTTCCGGCGTCTCGATGGGACACATCCGCCCGTAGTGGGTGTAGTGCACGTCGCGGACCTCGAAGCCCGCCCGATCGCGCGACAGACCGCCGGGACCGAGCGCGTTGAGCCGCCGCTTGTGGGTCAACTCCGAGAGCGGATTGACCTGGTCCATGAACTGACTGAGCTGGCTCGAGCCGAAGAACTCCTTGATCGCCGCCACGATGGGCTTTATGGAAATGAGGTCCTGCGGCTTGATGGTGTCGGTCTCTTTGAGCGACATGCGCTCTTTGGCGATGCGCTCCATGCGCGAGAACGCGGTCTTCAGCTGGTTGGCCAGCAACTCGCCCACCGAGCGCACGCGGCGATTGCCGAGGTGGTCGATATCGTCCACGTTGGCCTCACCGATGTAGACCTGAATGAGGTAGCGCATCGTATTGACGATGTCCTCCCGGGTGAGCACGTGCTCCTCGGGCGGCTCGGTGTAGTCGAACTTCTTGTTGAGCTTGTAGCGCCCCACCCGACCGAGGTCGTAGCGGCGGGAGGTGAAGAACATCGAGTTGAAGTCCTTGTCGGCGCTTTCCACCGTGATGGGCTCGCC
>CAYOFA010000029.1:21710-27085 GCA_964402885.1 uncultured Spirochaetaceae bacterium | reverse complement strand
AGATCCCGCTTGCCGTGGTCGAATACCGCCGTCACGTCCGGCGGGAAGACCGCCTGATAGTCGTCGTTGACGCTGACCGCGGGATTGGCCCACCACAAGAAGGTCTGCGCCACGGGGGTAGGATTGTAGACCCGACCGTTTATCTCGAGGACGGCCCGATCGGGATACAGGCGGAAGCCCGCGGCGCTCCGTGTGCGAAACATCTTCTCCCATTCGGATATCCACACGGTCGCCGAGCCGTCATCTCCGTGGCGTATCTCGTACTCGGTCGGCGCAAAGGTTGAGGGGCGATGGTGCTGGGGCCAGTTGAACTCGATCCCGCCGGAGATCCATGGACCAGCAAGCCCAACCAGGGCGGGCTTGATGACACGATTGTAGTACACGAAGTGGTAATCGTTGGTCTTGTCCAGCGCCATCTGCACCCGGCCGCCGAGCTCCGGGAGAATCATGATCTTCAGATACCGGTTCTCGAGGAATACGGCGTCGTAGGACCGCGGCCGGGATTCATCGGCAACTCCGTGAATCATGCGGTAGGGATACACCGCTCCGGAGCTGCCCTGGTATACCCGCTTCTCGAGAAACATCGGATTGTGGTCCGGCTCGGCGGCGGGATAGGTGGGAATGGAGATGGGTTCGTTCCATGCCTGCGCATGTGAACCGTCGACCGAACTCTGTTCTGCGCGTCTCATGATCCGATTGTAGACCCGAACCCGGGAGAAAGGTATGGACCGCCGCGCAAATACATGGACAAAACGATAACGTGTGGGCTATGCTCGCCGCCATGGGCAGGCCGGGCGCAGGGCCGCGGAAGCCGCACGGCTTCAGCGGAGAGATCTACCAGATCGTGCCTCATCGCGTGCGGGGCGATCTGCGCTCCCGCCCGCTTACGCACGAACTGGCGGTCACCGATATCGGCCGCTATCCCCGGGCGTACGGTCATTTCTACCGCAGACGAAACGGAGCGGAGGAGCACATCCTCATCGTCTGCGACGCCGGCAGCGGCTTCTGCAGGACACCCGCCGGATCGCTTCTGCTCGGCCCGCGGCAGTTCGTTCTCATCCCGGCGGGTACCCCACACGAATATGGCGCCGACGATGATGATCCCTGGACGATTTCATGGTGCCATTTTACGGGTGTCGACGGAGACATTCTCGCGCAGCGACTCCCGCTCACCCGGGCGCCGTTCAGCATCGCGCCGCTCACCGAATCGGAGGCACAGGGTCTGTTCGAGCTGGCCTTCGACGTGATGAAGCGGGGGTTCTCGCTCGCGCACCTGACGGTCGCCTCGGCTCTCATCCGGGCCGTCCTCACGGTTCTCGCCTTCGACAATCCGGCCCTGGAAGCCGGGGCCGACCGCCACGGGAACAGGTACGTCGAGGCCGCTGTCGAGTACATCAATCGAAATCTGGACAAACCGATGAGCGTGGACACGCTGGCGGCTGCGGTGGGCCTTTCGGCCTCACGGCTCACGCAGCTGTTCCGCCGTCACGTGGGGCAGTCCCCCAAGCGCTACGTCCGTCGCGAGCGCGTGTTGCGTGCATGCCACTACCTGGATGCTACCGACGCGCCGATCTCTCAGGTGGCGGAGCTGGTGGGGTATGCCGATCCGCTCCACTTTTCGCGAGTGTTCCGTCAGGTGCTCGGCCGCTCGCCGCGCCAGTATCGGGCACGGGAGCCGGCTTCATCGGCAGAACAACATTGAAGGTGGTGTCTCCCGGTTTGCTGCGAAAGGTGATCACGCCGTCGTGGAGGTCCACGATGTGCTGGCATACGGCAAGTCCGAGCCCCGTATTCGTCTTCGTCACCTTGGTGCTGAAGAAGGGCTTGAAGATATCGTCCTGCAGGTCCGCCGGGATCCCATGTCCCGTGTCCGAGATCGAGATCTCGACCTGACCGGTGTCGTGGTCCTCCTCCACGCTGAGCTTGAGAACCCCGCCGTGAAGCATGGCCTCTATTGCATTGGCGGTCAGGTTGACGAAGAGCTGCTTGAGCTTGTTCTCGAGGCCGTGTACGTACACCGGATGGCGGGGAATGTAGCGGCTGACCGTTATCTGCTTGTCGCGGAGTCGGTGGCCGACGAGCAGCATGACCTCTTCGAGGAGGCGGCCCACATCAACGTGTCGGATCGGCAACTGCTTCACTCTCGAAAAGGACAGCAGACTGCTTACCACTTCGGTGATGAGGTTCACCTCGCCCTCGATCCGCTCGAGGTACCCGGTCTGTTCGTCGGCTCCGCTGCTCATCTTGAGAAGCTCGAGATAGTTCTGGATGATGCCGAGGGGGTTGTTTATCTCGTGGGCCACGCCGGCCGCGAGCTCCGCGATGGAGGTCATCTGTTCCGCCCGGGCGAGGTACTCCTTGACGAGGTCGTCCATCAGCACATCTTCGATGAAGAGGATGGTTCCGAGGGCGGTCCCTTCGTAGTTTTTGATGGGGTGACAGGCGAGGCGTACCTTGCGGTCTCCCGCGATCGGGACGCTTTCCCAGGTGCGGGCCTCGCGCCGTTGCACTGCTTCCTGAATCTCTTCGCGCGCGCCTACGCCCAGATGCCGAAGCATGCCTCCGAGCTCCGTCTTTCCCGGCTGCAGGTCGGGATACTGCAGCAGCTTTTCGGCTTCCGCGTTCACCGAGAACACCCGCGTTTCGGCGTCCAGGACGACGGCCGCAATCGGGAGGTTCCTGATGAGCTGATCGTTCTGTCGACGCAGATACACCGGGCCCCGATCGTCATCGCCATCCTGCAGGTATGAGGTGAACTCGTAGGCCATCCGCACGAGCCGTATTCGGTCCAGATCGCTCACGCGCTCGGTCCCGATGCGCTCTCCATCCCGCAGGACGGTGACCCGGTCGGCAAACTGAAAGATCTCCTCGATGTCCGGGGTCACGAACAGGATGGCTTTGCCGTCGGCCTTCAACTCGGAGAGCAGCGCGAACAGCCGTTTCAGGCGGTGCGGTTTGAAGCGAGAGGATATCTCATCGAGGATGAGGACCTCCGGATCCCGCGCCATCACCCGGACGAGCTCGATGGCCTGCTGCTCCTCCTCGGAGAGCGTCCGCACGGGTGACTGAAAATCGATGTCGAGATCCAGCCGTTCCAACAGGTCCCGGCAGCGATCCCGAAGGCGCTCTTCGTCGGTCCTGCGGATGATCAGGCGGTTGAGATTGCCGACCGCCATATTCTGCCAGGCCGTCAGAGCGGGCATCACCTGAATCTGCTCCTGTATCAGTGCCACGCCGACACGCCGTGCGCGGCGCGGGGTGAGGCGGTCCATCGTGGCGCCGCGGAGCTCGTAGCTGCCGGCCTGTACGGGCTCGACGCCGCCGGCTACGTGTGCAAGTGTGGACTTTCCGGATTTGTGGTCGCCGATGAGGGCGTGGATTTCTCCGGCGTAGAGGTCGAGGTCCACCCCGCGCAGCGCGGCGTTCTCTCCGTAGCTGTGCGCGAGCCCTCGCAGTCTCAACAGCAGCTGCGGTTTCACGAGTTAATACCGAGTCGTTTCATCTTGTTGTACAGCGTCTTGCGGTGCATGCGCAGAAGTGCAGCGGCCTCGCTCTTGACGCCGTTGCACCGCTGCAGTGCCCTGAGAATCATTTCCCGGTTCACGCTGTCGTGCAGATTGCTCATACGCTCGTCGAGGGTATCGGAGACCTGCTCGTACTGCTGGGGGAGGTCGTTCTCACTGACGTAACGGGCATCGCAGAATATGACGGCACGCTCCACCGCGTTCTTCAGCTCCCGGATGTTGCCCGGCCAGCTGTGGTTGAGAAAAACTCGCATGACCGATTCCGTAAAGCCGACGACGTCCTTCCGGTAGAGAGTGGCAAACTTGTCGAGGAAGTGCTGGGCCAGGAGCGGAATGTCGGTGCGGCGCTCCCGCAGCGGCGGCAACTCGAGTCTCACGACCGAGAGGCGGTAGTACAGATCCTCGCGGAAGCTACCGTCGCGGATTGATGCCTCCAGGTCCTTGTTCGTGGCGGCGATGATTCTCACGTCGGTCGACCGGGTTTCGTTCGAGCCGAGTCGCTCGAACTCGCCCTCCTGCAATACGCGCAGGAGCTTGGCCTGCGTGACCGTGCTCAGCTCTCCGATCTCGTCGAAGAAGAGCCCGCCGCCGGCGGCGGCTTCGAACTTGCCCACGCGGGTGTCCTTGGCGTCGGTAAACGCACCGCGCTCGTGTCCGAAGAGCTCACTCTCGAGCAGCGCGTCCGGTATGGCGGCGCAGTTGACCTTGACCAGCTTGTGCCCGGCCCGTGCGCTGCGCGCGTGAATCTCGCCCGCGACCAGCTCCTTGCCGGTTCCGCTCTCACCGACGATCACCACGGACACATCCGTGGCCGCTATCCGGGTGATTTCCTCTATGAGGCGGTTCATGCGGCTGTCGCGCGTAATGATCTGCCCGGCCGGGGGTGCTTCCTTGCGTTGCGCCTTGCGCGTCTTGAGGGTTCCGATTTCAGCCAGGAGGTCCTTCAACGGAACGGGCTTCTGATAGAAGTTTCGCGCTCCGACCCGCATGGCCTCCACTGCATGGTCGATGGTCGCGACGCCGGAGATCATGATGACCGGCAACTCCGGGCGCAGTGCCCGCACTCGCTGCAGCAGGGTCAGCCCGTCGAGCCGGGGCATCTTCACATCGAGGACGAGGAGATCGATCTCCGCCGAGTTGAGTATCTCCACGACGCGGGCGGGTTGAGTCGTATAGAGGGTGTGCAGACCGTTGCGCTCCAGGAGAGCCTGAAGTGACCTGCACATCTCCTCCTGATCGTCGACTATGAGGACGGTGAAATCCATATCGGCACCAATTGTAGAGGCAAAGTCCTGAGCGGGCAACCGACAGTCCAAAACGTCGAAGTGTGGAATTTTTTGCACGTGGGGTGTGGCGCGCGGTGATCGGTTGCACAGCGGACGCGAAACCGGCAGACTGCACGGTGCTCCGGCCGGGCGGTCAAGTGACGACCCTGCAGCGAGTTGCCCTTTCCTGCTCTCGTGCGGCATGCGTGGCACGTACTTTGCATCATGTCCGGCAATACCGACAAGGAGGTAGTTCGATGAAACGACTACTGGTTTTTGCGCTGATGATCGCGATTGCTCTCGGCGCCGCGATGCCGCTGTTTGCTTCGGGTGAGCAGGAAGCTCAGTCCGGGGACGATGTCAAGATCGGGTTCCTGGTGAAGCAGCCTGAGGAGACCTGGTTTCAGGATGAATGGAAGTTCGCAGCAGAAGCTGCGGAAGATTACGGGTTCGAGCTCGTGACCCTGGGCGCGGAGGACGGCGAGGTGACCCTCAACGCCATCGACAACCTGGCGGCGCAGGGCGCGGACGGGTTCATCATCTGTGCCCCTGACGTGCGACTCGGGCCGGCCATCGTGGCGCGCGC
>CAYOFA010000029.1:14451-21610 GCA_964402885.1 uncultured Spirochaetaceae bacterium | reverse complement strand
AAAGGACTACTATGGGCGATCAACCGTATCTACAGTTTCATTCGGTAAGCAAGGCCTTTCCCGGGGTGCAGGCGCTCGATGATGTCACCTTCGGCGTGGCCGAAGGCAGCGTGCATGCGCTCGTCGGAGAGAACGGAGCGGGCAAGTCCACCCTGTTGAAGGTCCTCAGCGGTGCGCACCAGCCGAACGGCGGCTCGCTTTCCCTCGGAGGCGTGGAACATGCGTTCGCCAATGCGCGCGAGGCGCTCGAGGCCGGCGTGGCGGTGATCTATCAGGAGCTCAATCTCATACCCGAGATGAGCGTCGAAGAGAATCTCCTGCTCGGCCACATGCCGACCAGACTCGGCGTCATCGACAGGCGGAACATGCGGGCGCGGGCGAGAGAAGCCCTCGAGCGACTCGGCGAGCAGATCGATCCCGCGGCGAAAGTGCGGAGCCTGTCCATCGGCCAGCAGCAGATGGTGGAGATCGCCAAGGCGCTCATGAGAGACGCCAAAGTTATCGCGTTCGACGAGCCGACGAGCAGCCTCTCTCACAAAGAAGTCGAGCTCCTCTTCAGCGCGATTCGGGGCCTGCGGCAGGACGGACGAGCCGTTATCTACGTGTCTCATCGTCTGGCCGAAGTCTTCGAGCTCTGTGATGCCGCCACGGTCTTCCGGGACGGAAAGCTGGTCGTCACGCAGGACTCTCTCGACGGCATCGACCACGGGTTTCTGGTAAGAAACATGGTCGGCCGTTCCATCGCCGACATCTTCCACTACACGCCGCGCAGCCAGGGGGAGACTGTCCTCGAGGTAAAGGACCTCTTCGGCTACGGACTTTCCGCGCCGGCGTCCTTCAGTGTGCACAGGGGCGAGATTCTCGGCTTCTTCGGACTGATCGGCGCCGGACGCACCGAGCTGATGCGGCTGCTTTTCGGAGCCGAACGTGCGGAGAGCGGCACGACCATCGTGGGCGATACTCCGGTGAAGATCAAAAGCACCCACGACGCGATTCGCCATGGTCTCGCCCTCATGCCCGAAGACCGCAAACTGCACGGCATAATCGGTGTGCGCTCGGTGGCGGAGAACATCAACCTCGCCGTGCGACCGACCTTTGCGTCCTACGGCGGCCTCGTCATAGACGAGCGTCGAGAGCGTGAGAATGCCGACGCCTTCGTCGAGAAGCTCAAGATCAAGACACCGTCGACTCGCCAGCTGATGCGGAATCTCTCCGGAGGCAACCAGCAGAAGGCGATTCTCGCGCGGTGGTTGAGCCGCCATGCGCGTGTGTTTCTCATGGACGAGCCCACACGTGGTATCGACGTGGGAACCAAGAGTGAAATCTATTCGATCATGTACGATCTCGCCGAATCGGGCCTGGGGGTTATCATGGTCTCCAGTGAGTTGCCGGAGATTCTCGGCGTCTGCGACAGGATCATCGTCATGAGAGAGGGCGCCATTGCCGGTGAGGTATCGCGAGAAGAAGCAACGGAGGAGCTCCTCCTGAAACTCGCACTCCCCGACAGCGTCGGCGCCGGGGCCGCCCGGACGGCATAGACACACAGGAGGTAACGAACCGTGTCCACCATGTCCACTACATTCTCTGCAGCTTCCATCGGCAGAATCTGGCGCAACTCCGGTATGCTGATGGTCTTCCTCATCCTCTTTGCAATCCTCTCCATATTCGTTCCGTTCTTCTTTACGTGGCGCAATATGGTCGGGCTGTCCCTCTCGGTCGCAACTCTCGGCATGGTCGCCTGTACCATGACCTTTGCGCTGGCCTCGGGCAACTTCGATCTTTCCGTCGGCTCCATTGTTGCGTTCTCCGGCGTCGCCGCCGCCGTCGTGATAAACATCACCGGCAGCACGCTGCTGGGAATTCTCGCCGGGCTGGCCGGAAGCATGCTGATCGGCTTCGTCAACGGTACGGTCATCGCGAAACTGAAGATCAATGCGCTCATCACGACGCTGGCCATGATGCAGGTCGTGCGGGGGCTCGCCTTCATCGTCTCCGGCGGAAGCGCGGTGGGCATTCGTAACGCCGACTTCTACGTCCTCGGCACCGGAACGTTTGCCGGGATCCCCATGCCCATCTGGATCGTGCTCGGCTACTTCCTGCTCTTCGCGGGCATCCTGAACAAGACCACATACGGCCGCAACACCCTCGCCATCGGAGGAAACGAAGAGGCGGTCCGGCTGTCCGGCATAAATGTCGATCGCATCAAAATCGCCATCTTCAGCATCCAGGGCCTCATGACCGGATTTGCAGGCATCGTACTCGCTGCCCGCATGACGAGCGGGCAGCCGAATACCTCGCAGGGCTTCGAGCTCACCGTGATATCGGCGTGTGTGCTCGGCGGTGTGTCGCTCTCCGGCGGTGTGGCGTCGATGACCGGCGCGCTCGTCGGTGTCCTCATCATGGGGTCCGTACAGAATGCCATGAACCTCCTCAACACACCCACGTTCTATCAGTACGTGGCGCGGGGCACGATTCTCCTCGCGGCGGTCATTTTCGACACCCTCAAACAGGGCAAGGTCCGATAAATGGCGGAGTGGAATAATGACGATGAGCTCTTCCGCATCGGGCGTGAGGAGCTCTACACCGCCGTGGTGGGCGACATCTGTGACCAGCTCGGGATGCGACGACGGTTCCTGCCGCCGGAGCTGCGCCCGCTGAAACCGGCGCCCGGAGTGCCGGTGATGATCGGCCGGGCCATGACGGTGCTCGAAGCGGATGTGTTCTCCGAGCCCGCAGGCGGATCGCCCTTCGGCTCGATGTTGAGCGCCCTCGACGATCTGCGTCACAACGAGATCTATGTGTGCGCGGGCGCCAGCCCCCGGTACGCCCTCATCGGAGAGCTCATGGCGACGGCCATGATGGCGCGCGGGGCCGTCGGCGCGGTGGCGGATGGATACATTCGCGACAGCGAGGGGATCCTCGCGCTGGACTTTCCCGTGTACTCCCGCGGCTCCTACGCGCAGGATCAGCGGGGCCGGGGCATCGTTATGGACTATCGTGTTCCCGTGGAGATCGGCGGCATCACGATCGAGCCCGGTGATATCGTCCTTGGCGACGTGGACGGTGTCCTCATCGTGCCGCAGGAGGCCGAGGTCGAGGTCTTCACCCGGGCACTGGCCAAGGCACGTGCCGAGAAGACCGTGCAGAAGGCCATCGCCGGGGGCATGACGGCCACCGAAGCCTTCGATACGTATGGGATACTGTAGCATGGAACGTTCCGGAGATATGTCGTCGTGAAGATTACCGATGTTCGAGTGTGGCTGGTCGAGGGGATCAAGTACAACTGGACCATGCTGAAGGTCTATACCGACGACGGCGTTACCGGCGTCGGAGAGGCGACGAACTGGCCCGGAAGCCCCATCGTCGAGGCCGCGGCGCGGCACGTTGGCGAGCGGGTCATCGGCATGGATCCGCTCCGCACCGACTACGTGTGGTCGAAGCTGTATCGGGACCTCAACTGGATCGGTCCCTACGGCGCCTCGCTCTGCGCCATCAGCGGACTCGACATGGCGCTTCTCGACCTCAAGGGGAAGTACTACGGGCTTCCCGTGTACGAGTTGCTCGGCGGCGCGTTCCGGCGCGAGATTCTCCTCTACGCGAATTACTGGTTCACCGGCGGCGGGTTGAGTCCGGCTGAATACAGTAGCGCCGCCTCCCGGGTGATGGAGGCCGGTTTCACCGGGGTCAAGTTCGACCCCTTCGCCCACACGAGCTATTTCTACGGCGAGAACCTCGCGCCCAATCTGGGTCTGACCGAGCGGCAGAAGGACCTGGCCGAGGAGGTGACCGCGGCGGTGCGGGAGGCGATCGGGCCGGAGGCGGCGATGATGATCGAGACCCATGCGATGCTGAACTTCCAGGCCGCCTGCGAGATGGCGAATCGGCTTTCGCCCTACGGGGTGACCTGGTTCGAAGAGCCCGTAGGGCCTGAGAACGTGGAGACACTCGCCGCATTTCGCACGCGTATACCGGCCGAGGTTCCCATCTGTGTCGGCGAGCGACACTACACGCGAAGCGGCATTCGTCCCGTCCTCGAGCGACAGCTCTGCGATATCATCATGCCCGACATCACACGCTGCGGGGGGCCGAGCGAGCTCAAGCGTATGGCCACGATGGCGGAAGCCTACGGTGTTCTCATCGCCCCCCATAATCCGAACGGTCCCCTGTCGACCCTCGCGAGCGCCCACGTATGTGCCTCGCTGCCGAACTTCTTCCGGCAGGAGTTCATGTTCCACGATGTTCCCTGGAGGGACGAAGTGATTGACCACCCGCTCGACATCCGAGACGGGCATCTGCACCTCAGCGACCGGCCCGGGCTCGGGATCGACCTCGTCGAGGACGAGCTCGAGCGCCATCCCGGGATCCGGGAGATGCGGGACGGATTCTACGTGTAGCTGCGCGGGGAGGCGAGATGGCCAGGAGGCGAGATGGCGCTGACAGTTGATCTATCGGGAAGTGTCACGATTGTCACCGGCGTCACGAGCGGAATCGGTGCCGGCGTTGCCGAGGTCTTCGCGCGGGCCGGCTCGGCCGTCGTGGGCTGCGGCAGACGGAGCCCCGAAAGCGAGGAAGCCACCGCCTTCCACGAGGCCGCCGAGCGGCATGGAGTGCCCGCGGAGTATGTCTCCTGCGACATCTCGGATGCCGACGGGCCCGCGGGGGTAGTCGCCGCCGCAGCGGACCGGTTCGGACGCGTAGACTTCGTCGTCTCCAACGCCGGACGGAACGTCTTCACCGGCATCGACGAGAGCTCCCTCACCGACTGGCAGGAATGCATCGACCTGAACCTGCGCTCGCACTGGCTTCTCGCCCGGGCGGTCGCACCCCATCTGCGCGCTGCGGCGGATGACCCGCGAGCTCCCGACGGCGCCGGACCCGTGTTCATGGTCAACACCTCCAACCATGCCTACTCAACGATTCCCGGTTGCTTCCCGTACAATGTCACGAAAGCCGGCATGACCGCCCTCGTGCAGTCTCTTGCGATCGAATGGGGCCCGCAGATGCGGGCGGTGGGAGTTGCGCCGGGCTTCATCGAGACCGAAGCCAACCGCGAGTGGTTTGCGAGGTTCGAGGACCCGCAGGCAGAACGCCGCCGCACAGAGGCCATGCACCCCGTCGGGCGGCTCGGCACGCCGGAGGAGATGGGTGCCCTGTTCGTGTTTCTCGCGAGTCGATATGCCGCGTTCATAACCGGGACCACCGTCCTTGCCGACGGTGGGCGAGGCGCGCTCATGCAGGACGGGATGAAGGAATACAGGTGATGTGCAACGCGCCGGCGCCACCGGCGCCGGCCCCCTCACCGGCGCAGGAGCCGCGACGAGTTGGCGAGGATACCGAGGTCGGGAAGGGACTGCGCGGCGGCGGCAAGCACCGGGGGGAGTATGCCGAAAGCGGCAAGGGTGAGCCCGGCGAGGTTGTAGACGGCGGTGAAGCCGATATTCCCGCGTACCACCCGGAGTGTGCGTTTCGCCACGGCGAGTACCTCGGGAACCAGCGCCCAGTCATCACGCAACAGCGCCACGTGCGCCGACTCCACGGCGACATCCGTGCCGGCAGCTCCCATTGCGATTCCGACGTCGGCCTGTGCGAGCGCCGGAGCGTCGTTGACGCCGTCGCCCACCATCACCACGGTACGGCCCTGCTGCTGGTAATCTTTCACGATCCGGATCTTGTCCTCGGGAAGCAGCTCTGCGCGGTGCGCGATGCCGAGGTCCCCGGCAAGCCGGGCGGCCGTCTGCTCCGCGTCGCCGGTAAGTAGCTCGACGGTCGGGATGCCGAGCTCCTTCACGCGAACGAGCGCCGCGGGAACCTCCTCCCGGACACGGTCGGCGACGGCGACATAGCCGACGGTGGTGCCGTCCCGGGAGACGGCGACGACCGTGGCGCCTTCAGCGCTGAGCTCGCCGACACGTTCGGGCACCGCGGCCGCCTGCCTGTCACCCGAGATCTTGCCGACCTGCACCTCGGCGGTGCCGATGGTGGCGCGCACGCCGAGGCCCGGCACCGCGGTGAAATTGGCGGGAGTGTCGAGGGTGAGTGCGCGAGACTCGGCGGCCTCCCGGAGTGCGCCCGCGATGGGGTGCTCGGAGTAGCGCTCCGCCGAGGCGGCGAGTGACAGCACCGCATCCTCGTCCAGCGCGTCGCTGTGGGCGCCGGCGTGGGCGCCACCGTGGCCGCCCGCCGCGGGAACGACCTCGAGCACACGGGGTTTCCCGAGGGTGAGCGTACCCGTCTTGTCGACGAGGAGAACATCGGCACGGTCGAGGAGCTCGATGTACTTGCCCCCCTTTATGAGAAGTCCCCGCCGGGCCGCCGCGCCGACCGATGCGAGCATGGCGATCGGGGTCGCGAGCGCGAAGGCACACGAGCAGGCGACCACGAGGACTGCGACGGTGGCGAGCGCGTCGCCGCTTGCGATATACGTTACCGCGGCAATGAGGGCGACCACCGGGAGATAGTATCCGGAGAACCGGTCGGCCACGCGCTGAACGTCGCTGCGGTTTGCCTCCGCCTCCTCGACCATGCGCACCACCTTGCCGAAGGTGGACTCCGACCCGATGCGCTCGGCGCGGACCCGCAATGCACCGAGTTGCGGAATGGTGGCGGCGTATACCGAGTTCCCGGCTGTCACGTCAACCGGCATCGGCTCACCGGTTATCGCGGACTGGTCGATGGTTGCCGTTCCCGAGACGATGGTGCCGTCCACGGGGATCCGCTCACCCGGCCGCACGACAACCGTCTCTCCCGCCGAAAGCTCCTCGAGGGCGACCGTCACCTCCGTCCCTTCTCGCTCGACGCGGGCCTGCTGCGGCGCCATATGCTCGAGGTCGTGGAGGGCGCCCCGCGCCTTCTCGGCGGTGAAGCGCTCGGCGAAGTCACCGAGTCGCATGAAGAACACCACGATTGCAGCGGTCACCCACTCGCCGGCTACCATCGCGGCAACCGCCCCGACGGTCATGAGCGTGTGGGCGAGCACCTGACCGCGAAGGGTGGCCCTTATCACGTTTCGGAATATGGGGTATCCGCCCGCAAGGACCGCGGCAAGGGCGATGTACCACGGCACGGCTTCGGCGACGGCGTCGAACAGTCCCAGCCACTCGCCGACGACCACGATGAAAAGAACCGCTCCGAAGGCGATCCCGAAGAGAGAGAGCACCTG
>CAYOFA010000029.1:8090-14351 GCA_964402885.1 uncultured Spirochaetaceae bacterium | reverse complement strand
GCCTTCTCGGCCCCGAGGAGGACGTCGGCATCGGTGACACCGTCGACCGAAGATATGGCCTTTCTTACGTGGGCGGCGCATTCGGCACAGTCCATGCCGCGGACGGGAACTTCCAGCCGTTTCTGATTATGATCACTCATGTCGGGTATATAGTAATACCGCTCCGCGCGCCGCGGGAAGGGCTCCGGCCCGCGCTGCCGCACCTTACGCCGCCGCAGAGAAAAGCTTGTAGCGGGGTCGGCGCGCGTGCTACATTATGGGTAACGTAAATACCCGTTTACACTTCCTGGGAGGGGAATGGCACGGTCAAGCGCGGCAACCTACGACGAAAGTAAAATCAAGACACTGTCCTCGCTGGAGCACATCCGGCTTCGCACCGGTATGTACATCGGCCGGCTCGGCGACGGCACGAGCCTCGACGACGGTATCTACGTCCTGCTGAAAGAGGTCATCGACAACTCGGTCGATGAGTTCATCATGGGCCATGGCGATGCCATCCGCATCGTAGTGAGCGATGAGCTGGTCAAAGTCCGCGACTACGGCCGCGGCATCCCTCTCGGCAAGGTCATCGAGTGCGTGTCGGTCATCAACACCGGCGCCAAGTACAACGACGACGTGTTCCAGTTCTCGGTGGGCCTCAACGGTGTGGGCACGAAAGCGGTAAACGCCCTCTCCTCGCACTTTCGCGTGGTCTCCTTTCGCGACGGGAAGTATTTCGAGGCCGTCTTCCAGCAGGGACAGAAAGTTTCGGAGCGCTCAGGCAAGGCGCCCAAGGAGCGAAACGGAACCTACGTCGAGTTCACACCCGACCCCGAGATCTTCGGTGAATATCACTACCAGGATGACTTCATCGAGCAGCGGTTGTGGAACTACGCCTGCCTGAACTCCGGGCTCTCACTCTATCTCGGAAAGAAGAAGTTTCACTCCAAAAACGGCCTCTATGACCTACTTAAAGGTGAGGTCGGCACGGAGGCCATCTACGAGACGGCGCACTATCGCGGCCAGCAGCTCGAGTTTGCCTTCACCAGCACCAACAACTACGGGGAAACCTACTTCTCCTTCGTCAACGGGCAGTTCACCTCCGACGGCGGTACCCACCAGAGCGCGTTCCGGGAGGGGTTGCTGAAGGGCGTGAACGAGTACTTCAAGAAGAACTACTCCGGGCTCGATGTTCGCGAAGGTGTTGCCGGCGCCATCGCGGTGAAACTGCAGAACCCCGTTTTCGAGAGCCAGACCAAGAACAAGCTCGGAAACACCGAGATTCGAGGCTGGATCGTCGGAGAGGTGAAGGACGCGGTTACCGACTTCCTGCACAAGAACACCGACGCCGCGCGCAAGCTCGAGGACAAGATCGTCCACAACGAAAAGCTCCGCAAGGAGCTCAATGCGGTAAAGAAAGAGGCCAAGGAGGCGGCGAAGCGGGTCGCGCTGAAGATTCCGAATCTCAAGGACTGCAAGTACCACCTGCAG
This sequence comes from uncultured Spirochaetaceae bacterium, assembly GCA_964402885.1. Taxonomy (GTDB): domain Bacteria; phylum Spirochaetota; class Spirochaetia; order DSM-27196; family PWMO01; genus JAAAOH01. The sequence goes on along the minus strand of CAYOFA010000029.1, from coordinate 12,881 downwards.
GACGGCGCCAAAGGGCACGAGTCGACGATCTTCATCACGGAGGGTCCCTCGGCGGCCGGGTCCATGGTCTCCGCGCGGGATGTGTACCTGCAGGCCATCTTCGCGCTGCGCGGCAAGCCGCAGAACATGTACGCGAAGAAGCGGGCGGACATCTACAAGAACGAGGAGCTCTTCAACATGATGATGGCCCTCGGGATAGAGAACGACGTGGAGAACCTCCGCTACGATCGCATCGTGATCGCAACGGACGCCGACCACGACGGCTTCCACATCCGCAATCTGCTCCTCACCTTCTTTCTCAATTACTTCGAGGAGCTCATCGTCGCGAATCGGGTGTACATCCTCGAGACGCCGCTCTACCGCGTACGCAACAAGAAGGAAACCATCTACTGCTACAACGACTCAGAGCGCGCGGCGGCCCTCGAGAAGCTTTCCGGCGCGGAGACCACCCGCTTCAAGGGACTCGGGGAGATCTCCCCGTCGGAGTTCGGACAGTTCATAGGTGACGATATTCGCCTCGTGCCGGTGAACATCAAGTCGATCAAGAGCGTGCAGCAGACCCTCGGCTTCTACATGGGAAAGAACACCCCCGAGCGCCGGACCTACATCATGGAGAACCTGGTCTGATGGCGTACGTCGGCACGGTATTCAACGACAACTTCCTGCACTACGCCTCCTATGTGATAAAGGACCGCGCAATTCCCGACGTCGAGGACGGGCTCAAGCCCGTGCAGCGGCGCATCCTCCACACCCTCTTCGAGATGGACGACGGGAAGTACCACAAGGTGGCAAACGTCGTGGGCTACGCCATGCGCTACCATCCGCACGGCGATGCCTCCATCTACTCCGCCCTGGTGGTCCTCGCCAACAAGGACCTCCTCATCGACAAGCAGGGCAACTTCGGGAACCTCTTCACCGGCGACGAGGCCTCCGCCTCGCGTTACATCGAGTGCAAGATAAACCCGCTCGCGAAGGAGCTCCTCTACAACCCGGAGATCACCACCTTCGAGGACTCCTACGACGGCAGAAACCGCGAGCCCGCTGTCTTCCCCGCCAAGGTGCCCCTGGTGCTCATTCACGGCGCCGAGGGCATCGCAGTCGGTATGTCGACGCGGGTCCTGCCGCACAACTTCGGCGAGGTACTGCGGGGCATGGTCGATGTGCTGAACGGCCGCGAGGTCGAGCTCTTTCCCGATTTCCCCACCGGAGGGCTGCTCGATGTCTCCGGTTACGCCGACGGCACCGGGAAGGTGCTCGTGCGCGCGAAGCTCGATACCCGCGATCCCAAACGCATCGTCATCCGTGAGCTCCCCTTCGGCTCGACGACGGAGAGCCTCATCGCCTCCATCGAGCAGGCCGCCAAGCGCGGCAAGGTCAAGATTGCGGGCATAAGCGACTACACCTCCGAGGAGGTGGAGATAGAGATCAAGCTCGCCCGCGGGGTGTACGCCAACGACGTCATCGACGCCCTCTACGCCTTTACCGACTGCGAGACCGCCATCTCAGTGAATCCGCTCGTCATTCGCGATAACCGCCCGGTCATCATGCCGGTGAGCGAGATCATCGCCTATCACTCGGCAAAGCTCGTAGAGATCCTCAAGCGCGAGCTCGAGCTCGAGCGGCACAAGCTGCGCGAGAAGTACCATGCGCGGACCCTCGAGCGCATCTTCGTCGAGGAGCGCATCTACAAGAAGATCGAGGAGATGAAGACCGAGCGCGCGGTCATAGACGCCGTGCTTAAAGGATTCGAGCCTTTCAAGGCTGAGATCCCGCGCGAGGTTACCGAGGAGGATGTGGAACGCCTCCTGAAGATTCCCATCCGCCGCATCTCACTCTACGACATCAACAAGGCCCGCGAGGAGATGGAGCGGATCACCGCCCGCCTCGCGGAGATCAAGAAGCACCTCTCGAACATCACCGGCTACACGATCGATTACCTCGGCGACATCATTGCCCGCGTCGGCGACGACTTCGGCCGCCGCACCAGCCTCACATCCTTCGAGAAGGTCGATGTGCGCGAGGCGGCCCAGCGGGACCTCACGCTTCGCTACGACGGAAACACCGGCTATCTCGGGTACGAGGTGACCACCGGGAGCAAACAGTTCGACGTCTCGGTCTACGATCGGGTGCTCGTCATGCAGCGCGACGGCACCTACTACGTGAGGAACGTGCCGGAGAAGCTCTTCGTGGGGAAGGGGATGCTCTTCTGCGCCCGTGGAGAGAAGGAGGAGGTCCCGAAGCACACCTTCTCCCTCCTGTACCGCAACGCAAAAGGCGAGACCTACCTCAAGCGGTTCCGCATCGAAACCTACATAACCGACCGCGAGTACTCCATGCTTCCCGACGGGTGCAAAGTGCTCGACCTCACCACCGATGATCGGAAGGTGGCCCGCCTGCAGTACAAGCCGAAGCCCCGCCTCAAGAAGCTCGAGGAGATCTTCGACCCCACAGAGCATCTCGTGAAGAGCGTCCGCGCGGCCGGAGTGCGCCTCTCGACCAAGGACCTCAAGAGCGGATCATTCGTGCTGAAGCGGGGCGGCGGGGCGGCCGGCGGCAAGAACGGCACCGGCGGCGGTGCGAACGACGGTGGCAATCGCACCGGCGGCTCGAAGGGCACAAAAAAGAGCTGAGCCGCATGTGCGACCCAGCTCTTCGGTTGTAAACGCTATCGTTGTATAAGACTACAGTTGTGTAGGGCTCGGCTCAACTAGAAGCGGCGATCGTTCCGCGGCTTGGCGGGGTTGACCTTGAGCTGGCGACCGTCGAACTCCTGTCCGTCGAGTGCGTTGACTGCTGCCTCGGCAGCTTCTTCCGTAGCCATTTCGACGAAACCGAAACCGCGGGAGCGGCCGGTCTCACGGTCGGTGATGACGTTGGCGGAAACCACCTCACCGTGCTGAGAGAACAGGTCGCGGAGCTCATGCTCCTGAGTCTGAAAGTTGAGATTACCTACGTACAGCTTGCTAGCCATGAACGCTTCTCCTTCTGCGCGAACGCAGACAAATAAAGTTGGTTTCTACGGAATGTGAATCAGCTTTGTCTGTCTTGTCCCAGAAGGGAAACGTAGCAGAACGGCAGTCACGAAATCCGAGAGTTACCGGTTAACTTTACGGTGGAAGCGAAAAAACGTCAAGCAAATCTCTCATGCGATTTTCTCCAGGAGATTGACCATTTCGAGCGCGCCCTGCGCCGCATCGAAGCCCTTGTTTCCGGCTTTGGTGCCCGCGCGGTCGATCGCCTGATCGACGGTGTCGGTGGTAAGCACGCCGAAGCTCACGGGCACGCCGGACTCGAGCGATATCGCCGCGATACCCTTGCTGACCTCGGCCGCAACGTAATCGAAGTGGGGTGTATCCCCGCGAATGACGGCGCCGAGGCAGATGACCGCGTCGTAGCGCCCGCTCTCCACCGCCCGTTTTGCCACAAGCGGGATTTCCCATGACCCCGGCACCCAGGCCACTGTGATGTCCTCATCCGCGCCCCCGTGTCGCAGCAGACAGTCCGTTGCCCCCGCGAGCAGCTTCTCCGTTATGAATGAGTTGAAGCGGCTGACGACAATCGCCGTCTTCTTCCCTCGAGCTGAGAGTTCGCCTTCGTGTATGGTCATCCTATACTCCTTGTATGACGTGGCCGAACTTGGCGATCTTCGCCGCCAGATAGGGCCGGTTTTCCTGTGTGATTCCGACGGTAAGGTCCTCCCGGCCGACTACGTCGATCCCGGACCCCTCTACCGCGCGCACCTTCTCCGGATTGTTCGTCAGAAGCCGCACCCGCGAGTAGCCGACCTCCCGGAGTACCGCTGCGGCGGCGCCGAATCGACGTCCGTCCGCCTGATGCCCGAGGGCGAGGTTGGCTTCCACCGTGTCCATCCCCTCGTCCTGCAGGGCATAGGCGCGGATCTTCTCGATGAGCCCGATGCCGCGGCCCTCCTGCTTGAGATAGACGAGCGCCCCGCCTTCGCGGCCGATGCGCTCGAGTGCCGTATCGAGCTGTGGCCCGCAGTCGCAGCGTGAGCTTGCAAAGGCCTCGCCGGTGAGACATTCCGAGTGCACCCGCACGAGGGGTGCTTCCCCTGTGGCCGGCTGAGTTCTCGCTTCCAGGAGCACGACTTCACCGGAGGCGGGGTCGTCGGAGGTGTAGGTGGAGATGCGGAAGTTCCCGTAGCGGGTGGGAAGGTCGGCGGTGCCGTGCCGCTGCACATGGACGTCGCCGATCGAATCACGATACTGCACCACGTCCTCGACCGAGAGAATCGGAAGGCCGTGACGCCCGGCAACCTCCTCGAGCTGAGGCAGGCGTGCCATGCTGCCGTCTTCGTTCATGATCTCGCAGATCACCCCGCTCGGCTTGAAACCCGCAAGGCGGGCAAGGTCGATGGACGCCTCGGTGTGGCCACGCCGGTCGAAAACCCCTCGCGCCTGCGCAACGAGCGGGAAGATATGGCCCGGCCGCTTGAGGTCCGGCGCGGTCGTGGCCGGATCCACGAGGGCGCGAACGGTCACCGCGCGCTCATATGCCGAGATGCCGGTGGTGCATGACGCGTGATCGACGCTCACGGTGAACGCGGTCCCGTTGTAGTCGGTGTTGCGCTCGGCCATCGCAGGCAGATCGAGCTCCCCGGCGCGCGCCTCGGTAATGGGCTGGCATATGAGGCCCCGGCCGTGCGTTGCCATGAAGTTGATGGTCTCGTGTGTGGCTAGCTCCGAAATGGCCACGAAGTCGCCTTCGTTTTCGCGGTTGAAGTCGTCGACCACAATGACGATACCGCCTGTGGCAAGTCGTTCGAGGGCG
>CAYOFA010000029.1:0-7990 GCA_964402885.1 uncultured Spirochaetaceae bacterium | reverse complement strand
TCGAGGGCGATCGAGCCTTCCGAGATGCAGTATCTGGCGAGCTCACCCGGAAGAATGACCTCGAGGTAGATATTGTGCCCGCGGCGACGCAGGGCCGAGACACGGCCGAGGCCGTCGACGTGTCCCTGGACGAGGTGTCCGCCGAAGCGGCTCTGCGGCGTGACCGCCCGCTCGAGGTTGACCTGCGAACCCCGCGCGAGGCGCCCGAGGGTCGTTTTCCGGAGGCTCACGGCAAGCGTCTCCACGGCGAAGCCGCCCGCGTCGATATCGGTGACCGTCTGACAGGCACCGTCCACCGAGACCGAGTCCCCGAGTGCGAGGTCGCCGAGCACCCGCGAAGCATCGATGGTGATCTTTCGGTACTCGGAGCCTCCTTCGACCCGCCGTACCGTTCCGATCTCCTCAACCAGCCCGGTGAACATAGGCTCCCTCCTGCACCGCGGCCTGAACCGACGCGAGCCACCCGTCGCGAAAGCCCTCGAGCACGAGCTGCTCGCCCAGGGCCCGCGTGCGGACCCGCTCGAGGGACAGGGCCTCCGACATCGCGTCGACGCCGAGCGGGCCGATACCCACCCCGTCTCCGCCGATGAGGCGGGGCGCGACGTACACCCGCAGCGCATCGAAGAAGCGCGTCGCGAGAAACGAGGTTGCGACCCGGCCGCCGCCCTCCACGAGCACCGACCGGATGTCCGCACCCCACAGCGCCCGCAATACGGCGGGGGGCTCTACATGTCCCGCGGCGTCTGTCTCGACCTCGAGAACCGTTACGCCGCGAGCGCGCAGTGCGGCAACACGCTCCTCGATACCGCGCTCGTGCTCCGCGCCGGTAATCACGATCGTCTCCGCTGCCCGGTTTTCGACGAGCTGCGATTCGAGCGGGAGGCGAGCGGCGGGGTCGAGGACGACGGCGCGCGGCTGACGCCCGTCGGAGGCCGGGGCGACGCCGCGCACGGTGAGGCGCGGGTCATCGGCTACGGCGGTGGCGACTCCCACGAGTACCGCATCGTGCCTGGCGCGAAGCTCGTGGACCTCCGCGCGCGCCTCCTCGTCCGTTATCCACTTCGAATCCCCGGTTCGGGTCGCCATCCTGCCGTCGAGTGACTGGGCAAGCTTGATGGTGACAAAGGGGCGGGCGAGGGCTGCCGTGGTGTTGAATGCGGCGTTCTCGTACCAGACCTCGTCGAAGTCGGACGGTGAATCCACCTCGATGCCGGCCGCCCGGAGTGCCGCGATGCCGGCGCCGCGTACGCGCGGGTTGGGATCGAGCTGTCCGACCACTACCCGGCTCACACCTGCGGCTATGATGAGGTCGGTGCAGGCGCCGTTGTGTTTGTCGGGGGCGGAGTAGGAGCAGGGCTCGAGGTTGCAGTAGAGGGTGGTATCGCGGGCACGTGTGCCTGCCCGCTCGAGGGCTACGGCCTCAGCGTGCGGACCGCCGTAAGCGGAATGATAACCCTCGGAAACGACCTCGTCGTTGCGGGTGAGGATCGCTCCCACCATGGGATTGGGTGCAACGGCCGCACCGCCACGAGTCCCCAGTTCGAGGGCGCGTGCGAGCATGCGGCGGTCGGCGTTGTGAAGCATCAGTGCCTCCTCTCGGGTCGGGGAGGGGCATGTCGGATGGGAGGGAGCGGTCGGTTCGGGCCGAAAAACCCGAAACCTTCCAGGGCCAAAAAAAACCGAGACATCCATTGACGGACACCTCGGGGCGTTTGGCTCACGTGTATCGACCCGGGAGTATCCTCCCGGAAACCGGGACGACGATCCCGGAACGTGACTGGTTTTCTCCCATCCGGACTGTACCGTCGGCACCGGAATCTCACCGGTTCTGCTCCATAGGTCGGAACTCGCGGGCTATAACCGCCGGTCGGGAATTGCGCGCGTGCGCGCTCACCCCGCCCCGAAAACCATTGTTGTTTGCTTATTTATATCGATGGATCGATACGAGGTCAAGTGGTACAGACCGATGAGCTATTCGCTCGCCGTCACGTCCGTGACGATCATGCCCGCGGCACGGCCCGCCTCCATGCCGCTCACGCTGTCCTCAAAGACCTGGCAATAGACCGGCTCTACGCCGAGGAGCTCCGCGCAACGGAGAAAGGTCTCCGGATGAGGTTTGTGATGGGTCACATCATCTGCGGTGACGAACGCGTCGAACAGGTCGGAAAGGCCGGTGGCCCGTACCACCCGCTCGGAGATGGCCCGACGCTCACCGGTAGCGAGGCCCATGGGTAGCCGTCCGTGTGCCTCCCGGGCAAGGACGGCCACGGGCTCAATCGGCTCTATGCTGTCCACGTGATGGATGTACGCCTCTTCTTTTGCCGCCGCAACCCGTTGCGGATCGAGCTCGAGGCCGTAGCGTTCTGCGACGACACGCGCGACCGAGGGTGATGGCTGACCGGCGAGCTCCGCAAAGAGGTCTTCGCCGAGCTCTACGCCGTAGCCACGGATGACCTCCCTCCAGGCCTCATAATGATGGTGCATGGTGTCGGCGAGCGTCCCGTCGACGTCGAAGATAAGCGCACGTGCGCGCGGATCGATTTCAAGCGGCATGGGATGAAGGTAGCAGAATCGGGTCGCTGCGCAAAGTGCCCCCCACCGACTCGCCGGCCCGGGTTGGGCCCTTACCGCAAAATGCCTACTGAATCAGCTTCCGCCGTAACCGGTGAATGGCATACCACCCGACACCCACCGTCATGAGAATCATGTAGGCGAGATCCCACCACAGGATGGGCTCGAACTCGCCGGTGGAGAAGGCCCGCGTGACGCGAACGGGGTGGGTCAGAGGCAGGATTTCGCTGATGGGGCGCACGACCGCCGGGAGATTCTCCACCGGGAAGACGACGCCTGCGAAGAAGAACATCGGCGAGATGAATCCCGAGAAGAAGAAGTTGAACTGATTGATGTTCTTCACCCAGGAGGTGACAAGAAATCCCAGGGCCGCGAACATCGTGCCGGTGAGGAATCCGAGGAAGGGGGCGAGGAGCATGCGACCCACCGGAAGAATGCCGAACACGCCGACGATAACGAGCACCGACAGGCTGAAGACGAAGCCCTTGGTGCCCGCCCAGAGGATTTCCCCCACGAGGAGGTTGTCCGCGGTAATGGGGGCGCCGAGCATACCATCGTATACCTTGTCGAACTCCAGGCGTATGAAGGTGCCGAAGCTGCACTCGAAGGCCGCGGTGAACATGGCCGCCGTCATCATCAGCCCCGATGCGAGGTACTCCACATAGGGGAGGCCCTCCATGACGCCGATGTAGCGGCTGAGGCCGAGACCGAGGCCGACGAGGAAAATCAGCGGCTCGAGAAACGGCGGGAGTGCATTACTTATGAGGTTTTTCGAGTACACCCGAACGTGGCGTAGCCAGACGCTGTAGAGCCGGTGTGCCAGTGGCGGTCGCCCCGCCGAAAGCTCGTGATGCGTACCGTCCGCAAAACCCGTGCCGGCGGTGCCGCCCGGGCCGACCGGGGCAGTGGTGCTACTGGTGGACATTGAGACTCCTTCCGGTGCTCTTGAGAAACAGATCCTCGAGGTTTACCTGCCTGAGGTGATAGTCTCCCGGCGTGAGCTCCCCGACCATCGCCTGCAGACGCTCGAGGTCCGAGCTGTAGTACAGAATACGCTCACCCGAGCCCTCGGTGCGGATCTCGCCGTCGGATATGTGAGATTCGACTCTCGGTTGCGCGTCGACATTGATGAGCTCGAGGACGTGGCTTTCCATGTGCTCGGTGAGCAGTTGCCCGGGGTTACCCTCGAGGACCTTCACCCCGTGGTCCATGATGAGCACCGAATCGGCAATCTGAAAGGCCTCGTCCATGTAGTGCGTGGTGAGCAGAATCGTCACGCCGCTGCGCTTGAGACTGCGGAGCTTGTCCCAGATGAGCTGGCGCACCTGGGGGTCGAGGCCGGTGGTGGGCTCATCGAGTATGAGAAGCGAGGGGTTATTGAGAAGGGCCCGGGCGATGATGAGGCGACGCTGCATGCCGCCGGAAAGCTCCCGCACTTTCGCCGTGCGCTTCTCCTCGAGCTCCATGAAGTCGAGAAGATAATCGACGCGATCGCGTGCCCGGCGCCAGGGGATGCCGTAAAACGTGCTGAAAATGCGCAGGTTCTGCAGGACGTTGAGCTCGACGTCCAGGCTGTTCTCCTGAGGCACCACGCCGGAGCGGGCCTTCACTTCGAGCTCGTCGGTGCGCGGATCGAACCCGAGGACCCGTATCTCGGTCTCGTCGCGCCGGTCGGGATCGGCCTTGCCGTAGAGGGTCTTCATCATCGTCGTCTTGCCGGCTCCGTTGGGACCGAGAAAGGCGAAGCATTGGGCCGGCGGCACGTCAAAGTCGAGGTCGTTCACCGCGACGAGATTGCCGTAGGACTTGTAGAGGTGCCTGACATGAATGAGCGGTTCAGCCATATCCGACAAGATAGCGAGGAAGTGCGCCGTCGCAAAGCGTTTTGCAACGCCCCGTCGGCGTGATATAACAATACCCACGAGGCGCGTATGAAATACAGGGTAACGGCGATTGCGGTCGCACTCGCGATACTGGCTGCGGGAGTTGCCGCGGGACAGGAAACACTCCTCAGAGAGGACGGCACACTTTCGGAGCCCGGAACGATGACCGAGCAGGGTCAGCCCGTCATCTGGTACTCGGTATCCGTCGACGAGCGCAGTCGCGTACAGGTCACGGTGGTCTCGGTGGACTTTGACCCGATCCTCCTGCTCGAACAGGATGATCGCCGCAGGCGCGAGCATGCGAGCGCGGCCGGTGCCGCGACGGGAGCCGTGTTCCTGGAGGCGGGCGAGCAGCTTCGCGTCGGAGTGAGCGCCGACGTCGCCGACGAAGCGGGCCCACCGCTGGGCTTCAGCCTTCGCGCGGTCGCGGGGCCCGCGCCGGAGCTGCTGCAGCCGGGAGAGACGCGCGGCGGTAATCTCACCGACGAGGACGAGCGACTTGACGACGGGAGAGTCATCGACTGGTATCCCCTTCGCCTCGAGAAGGGCCAGCGCGTACGCCTCGAGCTTCAGTCGGTGGAGTTCGATGCGTTCCTGAGGATGCGGACCCCCGCCGGCGGAGTGCTGGAGAACGACGACCTGGAAGCGACCGATGCCGGACTCGTCTACACCGCCGTGGAGCCCGGAATCGCGCAGGTCGGCGCTACGGCCTTCGGGGCCTCCGAGCGGGGCGCCTATCAGCTGGTTGTGGAGGAGCTCGAGCCCCCTCGTGAGCTCGAGGTGGGAAGCACCGTCAACGGACGCCTCGGCAGTGACGGAAACCACACCGACGATTACATGCTTTCGGGGAAGGCCGGACAGATGGTCCTCGTGCAGCTCGAGTCCGATGACTTCGATACCGTACTGCGCCTTCGCGCCGAGGGTGGCTTCCATGCGGAGAACGACGACGCCGAGCCCGGGACGACGGACTCGGAGCTCTTCTACTCGTTCCTCGAGGACGGTGTGGTGACGGTGCAGGCAGCAAGCTTCAGCGCCGAGGAAGGGGGCTCCTACCGCCTCTCCGCGCTCCGATTCGTGAGCGAGGAGGAGTATCCGACCTACCAGGAAGGCCGAAGGCTCGAGGTCGGAGAGGAGTTCGAGGGCATGCTCACCGCAGCGGCGCCGGAGGCCGAGGGACGCTACTATCACGAGTTCACGCTGGCCGCGGAGGAGGGTCGGCTCGTGAGCCTCTCGTTGGCATCCGACCTCTTCGATCCATACCTCGAGGTCTACAGCCCGTCGGGGCGCGAGTATGCCGACGACGACAGCGGCGGGGCAGGTGATGCATACCTGGAGCTCGAGGCTCCCGAGAGCGGCATATACCGTGTTCGCGTTACCACCTACGGCCCGGGCGGTCTGGGCACCTACACCGTGAGCTACGAGGAGAGTGAGCCGAGAACGCTCGTGGCGGAGTTCGAGGGCCGGCTCGTGCCGGAATCGCCGGTGGATGAGACGGGTCGGCCGGTTTCGGAGCATCCGTATTCGGCCCGTGCCGGTGAGACCGCCGTCATCGAGGCTCGCTCGACGGAGTTCGATCCGATACTCACGGTCTTCGACCCGCAGGGCCGCCTCGTCGCGGAGAACGACGATTTCGGCACAGGATGGAACTCCCGCGTGGAGATCGACTTCGAACAGACGGGCGACTACACGATTGTCGTCGCCGCATACTGGGACGACCAGAGCGGCTCATACCGCGTCGTGGTACAAGAGTAGCCGGCAGCGATCAGCGTGAGCAAGGAACAACACCCCTCCGCCGGCGAGAGTGAGCTCGTCCTCAAGATTCTCCGTACCTTTCCGCATCTCATGCGGAAGCTGCTCTACGATTTCGACTATCGCTCCGCGCGTGTCGAGCTCAACTATACCCAGTACCGCACCATCATGCTCGTGCACTACGAGCGCGACCGTCCGCTGTCCGAGCTCGGCGCGCACATGAACCTCGAGCGCGGCAGCTTCACCTCGGTTATCGACGGCCTCGTCGCCCAGGGCCTCCTGCTGCGGCGGCGCGATCCCGACGACCGCCGGCGGGTCATACTCGACTTCACTGCCGAAGGTGTGCGTTTCGTCGGCGAGGAGATCGGGCGCATGCACAATCATATCCTCTCCAAACTCGACGCGCTCTCACCCGAGGACCGCGAGCGTTTCCTCTCGGCCCTGGACGACCTCTTCGAGATGACCTGGCGCCTGTAAGCAAGCCGCGCAATTATTGCTTGATTTCTAACTAAGCTTTGTATAATTTCGTCCCCGACCGTGAAGCTGGAAGGAGGACCGGATGAAGACTGCTCGGTGGGTATTTCTCGTGCTCGGCGTTGTACTGGTGATCGTCGCATGCGGCGGTGGCGCGGAGGGCCGGGCCGGCGGTGAGGGCGGCGGCAGCGAGGCTGAGAGCGGGGATGACACAGGCTCCGGTGCAACCTGGCAGGCCGAGGACGCCGGGTCCGACGGGCCACTCGCCGTGGCGGCCGTGGAAGTGCGGCGGGCACCCCTGTTCGCGAACGTCACGGCATCGGGGCTTATTCGTGGTATTCGCGAGGCTCGGGTGGTGTCGGAGACTCAGGGTATCATCCGCGGCACGGACTTCGAGCTCGGGCAGACGGTAGCGGCGGGTGAACGCCTGGTTTCCCTCGACAGCGACATCGAGCGCCTGCAGATGGAGCAGGCGCGGCGACAGCTGGAGACCGCGCAGGTGGAGCTGCGGGCGACCGAGCAACTCGCTGAGCGCGGGAATGCGTCGCCGGTGGAACTGGCACGCGTGCGTGCCGCCGCATCCGGCGCGGAGGCCGCCTACGAGCAGGCAAAGAAGCGCTTCGAGGACAAAAGTATCACCGCGCCCATATCAGGCCGCATTGCCGCAAAGAGCAGCAGCCTCACGCCCGGAAACTATCTCACCGCGGGCGTGGAGGTGGCACGCATCGTCGACCTCGCGCGGCTCGAAATGGAGATCTCGGTCGGCGAGCGCGAGGTCGGGTATCTCGAGATCGGCGCGCCGGTAAATGTGGCCGTCCCGGCATGCCCGGACGCCGAGGCGGCCGGTGCCGAGGTAGCCTCCATCGCGGCCGGGACCGATCCGGGAACCGGCAGCTTCGCGGCGGTGATTCGCTGGGACAACACCTGCCCCGACCGGGTCAGATCCGGGATGTCGGCCAACGCGACGATCGAGCCGCAGGGCGTCGAGCGCGTTCTCCAGGTGCCCTCACAGGCGGTTGTTCGAAATGCCGACGGCGCCTTTGTCTTCGTCGCCGCCGACGGCGTCGTGCGGCGTGCGCGGGTGGAGGTCGGCCGCCGGATGGGTGCCCGCACCGAAATCACCGCAGGTCTTTCCGAGGGAGACATCGTGGTTACCACCGCAACCAGCAGGCTTCGCGACGGCGATGAAATCAGCGCCACCGTAGGCGAGGCGAACGGAGCGGATCTATGAGCCTCGGCCGCCTTTCCACCCGAAACCCGGTTCTCGTCAACATTCTCATGATTATCGTGCTCGCGCTCGGTACCTTCAGCGT
>CAYOFA010000028.1:11551-27167 GCA_964402885.1 uncultured Spirochaetaceae bacterium | reverse complement strand
GGATCGGGATCGGTGCAGAACCCGCCGATGGCCGGGTCCCAGCGGAACTTCAACGTTGCGCAGCTCTGGTAATACTCGATGAAGCCGATGAGCCGCTCGTAGAGGGTCTCGGAGAGGTGGTGCTCGAGGTTGCAGGAGTCGGTGTCGGCGGTCTCCGGATCAATACCGAGGACGTTTACGAAGAAGTCGTGGAGGACTGCGTATCGCCGGTGGAGGTCCTCGGCAATCTGCCGCCCGGAATCGGTCACCGTTACCACGTCATAGGGGGCGTAGTTGACGTAGCCGCCGGCGGCCAGGGTTCGCAGGGCCGAGGTGACCGAAGCCTTCTTCACGTCGAGGGCCCCGGCGATGTCGGTCACGCGCGCAGCACCTTTACGCGATTGGATCTCGTATACCGTCTTGAGATACATCTGCATTGTCTCGGACAGCCCGGTCAGGGTGTTCTGCGCTTCCACGATGGGTAATGATAGTGACGGAGCCTCCATCGTGTCAAATGATTCTGACATGAGCCGCACACGTTGACAGTGTTGTGGCATGCCGATACAGTTAGACAACGCTAACAACAAACCCGACTGAATCGGCTGCATTTCTCCATTGACGGGACACGCAAAGTAGGCTAAGCTTTTTGACAAAATCACTTAAAGTCGAAGAATCGCGGAACGGCAGAATACACGTTGCCGGACAACCGGGGTGTTGCGCGTTCCGTCGGCGAACCACAGTGCGGTGTGTCGAATAAGGCCGAGTGGCCCTCCGTGCGGGCTCGCGGAAATTCATCAATACGACGAAAGCAGAGAGTGAGATCATGTCATTATTGACCTTCAAGAAGGGTGTGCATCCGCCTTCGAGCAAAGACGCTACGGCCGCAAAAGCGATAGAGCGCGCACCGATCCCCGATACGATTCTCGTGCCGCTGTCGCAGCACCTCGGCGCGCCGTCCAAGCCGGTGAAGAGCCGGGGCGACGAGGTGGCCGTCGGCGAGCAGCTGTCCGAGGCGGCGAGCAAGATCTCCGCCGGCGTACACTCACCGGTGGCAGGCAAGATCAAGAAACTCGTGGATAAGCCGCTCCCCGGCGGGAAGATGGCGCAGTACATGGAGATCACCGTCGACCACGAGGCAACCGAGGCGCACGAGTTCGAGCGACAGGACATCGACCTGTCCACCCTCGACCGCAAAACGGTGACCTCGCGGATGCGGGAGGCAGGTATCGTCGGGATGGGCGGGGCAACCTTCCCCACCGACGTCAAGTTCTCCCCGCCGCCCACCGCGACCCTGGACACGCTCATCATTAACGGCGTTGAGTGCGAGCCCTACCTCACCTGCGATCACCGTCTGATGCTCGAGAACACCAGGGAGCTCCTCGAGGGCTGCCGGGCGCTGCATGCGGCCTACAGCTTCGAGGCGATCTACATCGGCATCGAGTCCAACAAGCCGGATGCCGTCGAGGCCTTCGAGAAAGAGGCTGCATCCTTTGCGGACCTGCCGCTTCGCGTCGTGCCCCTTGCGGTGAAGTACCCCCAGGGCGCGGAGAAGATGCTCATTAAGGCGCTTACCGGCCGCACCGTTCCGATGGGCGGGCTGCCCCTCGAGGTCGGCGTCATCGTCTCCAACGTGCAGACGATCTTTGCCACCTACGAGGCCATTTTCTACAACAAGCCGCTCATAGAGCGGGTCGTCACCCTCTCCGGGGCGGGCATCAACAGTCCCAAGAACGTGCGGGCGGCTGTCGGCACCCCTCTCGAAAACCTGGTGGAGTTCTGCGACGGCATCTCCGAGGACGTGGACAAGGTTGTAGTAGGCGGTCCGATGACCGGCGCAGCCCTCCCCACTCTCGACTACTCGGTGGCAAAGGGAACCTCCGGCTTCCTCTTTTTCACCGAGGCCGACTACACGCCGGAAGGGCCCTGCATCCGCTGCGGCCGGTGCGTGTCCGCATGCCCGATGAATCTCATGCCGCTGAAACTCGCCGCCTACGCCAAGGCGGAGAAGTTCGAGGATGCGAAAGCGCTCGATGTCAACGCCTGTTTCGAATGCGGCGCCTGTGCGTTCGGATGCCCGGCGAAGATCGACATCGTGGCATGGATCCGCTACGCGAAAAACTACATTCGCGTGAAGGGCCTCTAAGGAAGGAGCTGTAGAAGATCATGAGTACACGGAGCGAAGGCTTCATAATAACCTCCTCGCCGCACGTATTCGCCTCGACGACGACCCAGCGCATCATGCTCGCGGTCATCGCGACGCTGATTCCCGCGGCGATCATGTCGGTTCTCTACTTCGGGGCCCGGGTGCTGCTGCTCTACGTGGTGGCCATTGCGGCCTCCATGGCCACCGAGGCTGTCGTCAAGATCGTGCGCGGTCGGGACTGGAGAAGCATCACAGACGGCAGTGCCGCGCTGACCGGACTGCTTCTGGTGATGGTGCTCCCGCCGACCATATCGCCCGTTCTCGTGGCGCTTGCTTCGGTGGTCGCCATTTTCATCGGGAAGGAAGTTTTCGGCGGCCTCGGCGCCAACATCTTCAACCCGGCGCTCGTCGGCCGCGCATTCCTCTCGGCCTCCTATCCGGTGCAGATCACCAACTACGCCGCCCCCCGACCGGTCTTCTCGTTCCTGACCTCGGGCACCGACGCGGCCACCTCGGCGACGCCGCTCTCGGCGGCACGATTCGAGGGAGTTCGCGTGGATAATCTCGATCTCTTTTTCGGGCAGATCGGCGGCAGCATCGGCGAGACGAGCACGCTGTTCCTGCTGATCGGCGGGATCGCACTTCTGGCCATGCGCATCATCAACTGGCAACTCGTCGTCTCCTACCTGGGGACGGTGTTCGCGCTCGGCGGGATCTTCTATCTCATCGATCCCGGCACCTACCCCGATCCGGTGTTCCACCTGCTCTCGGGCGGTCTCGTCATCGCGGCCTTCTACATGGCAACCGACATGGTCACGTCGCCCATCACCAAGGTGGGACAGGCGATCTTCGGCGTGGGCGCGGGCATCATCGTCATCGTCATCAGGCTCTTCGGCGGTTTTCCTGAGGGCGTCATGTACTCGATTCTGCTCATGAACGCAGTTACACCGATCATCAACCGCTACACCAATACGACCACCTTCGGCTCGGTGGAAGCACAGCAAGGAGAGTCGGCATGAAGAAAATGATTCTGGTACTCGGCCTGGTCACGCTGATCTCCGGCGTGGTGCTGGCCGGCATATACACCGGCCTCATCCCGCGGATCGAGGCCAACCAGCAGGCCGCGCTCGAGCGGTCCTTGAGCGCGCTCTTCGAGGGTGCGGAGGAACCGCAGTTCGAGACGCTCGACACCGAGGGGCCGACCATCTACCGCGCGGAGTCCTCCGCCGGTGACCTGCTCGGCTACGCGGTGCGGGTGACCACCACCGGCTACGGCGGGGAGATTCGGCTCCTCGTCGGCATCAATCCGGATCTCTCCACCATCGGCGGCCTGGAGGTCGTGCAGCAGGTAGAGACGCCGGGCCTCGGCGCCCGGATTACCGAGGAAGATTTTCGCGCCCAGTTCGAGGGCCTCGATCCGACCGAAACCGTCACCTACGTAAAGAACGAGGAGCCGGATCCCGAGGAAAACGAGGTTCAGGCCATATCGGGCGCGACGATTTCAAGTGAGGCCGTGGTCGACGGCGTCAACGCCGACGTCGGCCGCGCGATCGAGATACTCCGCGAGGAGGCAGGTCAGTCATGAGTAGCAGTCCAAGCATCGTGTCCCATTTCGGAAAGGGACTCGTCGACAATAATCCGGTATTCGTGCAGGTGCTCGGTATGTGCCCGACCCTCGCCGTCACCACCTCGGTCGTGAACGGCGTCGGCATGGGGCTTGCCACGACCTTCGTGGTGGTTTCGGCGGCCACGATCGCGTCCATCATCAACAGGATCGTGCCCGGCCAGGTGCGCATCCCGGTCTACGCGGTCATCATCGCCACGTTCGTAACCATCGCCGACCTCGTTCTCAAGGCGTTCTTCCCGCCCCTCTCGGAGGCGCTCGGGCCCTACGTGCCGCTCATCGTGGTGAACTGTATGATCATGGGCCGCATCGAGGCGTTTGCGAGCCGGAATACCGTGGCCCCCTCCATCGCCGACGCACTCGGCATGGGCACGGGATTCACCGCGGCGCTCATGGTACTCGGCGGCGTCCGCGAGATCCTCGGAAGCGGCGAGCTCTTCGGCGCCTCGCTCTTCGGGCCGGGTTACACGCCCATGCTCATCATGATTCTTCCGGCGGGTGCGTTCATCGCGCTCGGCCTGCTCATGGCGGTATTCAATCACCTGCAGGCAGGCGGCACTCTCATTCTGAGGAAGGCGGCGTAGTATGGAGTACATTGCAGTCCTGCTCGTGGCGGTCCTGGTGAACAATTTCGTACTCTACTACTTCGTCGGTATCTGCCCCTTCATCGGGGTGTCCAAGAAGATCGATGCGTCGCTCTCCATGGGCATCGCGGTGACCTTCGTGATGACGCTCACCGCAGCGGCGACGTGGCTCATCAACAATCTGGTTCTGATTCGCTTCGGCCTCCCGTTTCTCGAGTACGTCTCCTACATCCTGGTCATCGCCTCGCTCGTGCAGTTCGTGGAGATGTTCATCAAGAAGACCCTGCCCGCGCTCTACAAGACGCTCGGCATATTTCTGCCTCTGATCACGACCAACTGTGCGATCCTCTTCGTCGCCCTCGTTCAGGCGATGCGGGACTATGCCTTCATCAAGTCGATTTTCTTCGGCTTCGGCGCGGGTGTGGGTTTCACGCTGGCAATCGTGATCATGGCGGGCATCCGGGAACAGCTCGAGACGGCCGATATACCGAAGCCCTTCCGGGGCGCCGCGGTCACCCTCATCGTGGCAGGCGTGCTCGCGCTCGCGTTCATGGGCTTCACCGGCCTCGTATCCGCATAAAGGAGAGTTTTTGAGATGATTCTGCAAGCAGCATTGCTCATGGGGGTCCTCGGACTCCTGTTTGCCATATTCCTCGGGTTCGCAAACCGCAAGTTCCACGTGGACACGAACCCCAAAATCGATGAGGTGGAGGCCGTGCTCCCCGGCGTCAACTGCGGCGGGTGCGGCTATCCCTCCTGTGCAGCCTACGCGGAGGCCATTGCCGAGAACGGCGAAGACGTGTCCCTGTGCGTGGTCGGCGGCGAGGAAACCACCCGCGCCGTTGCCGAGGTCATGGGTATCGAAGTCGCCAACGAGGACAAACAGAAGCTCGTCGCGGTGGTCTTCTGCCAGGGCGGCTCGGATGCCGCAAACTTTCCCGGCGACTTCCGCGGCATCGAAGACTGCGCCGCCGCCATCTACTCGCAGGACGTGGCCAAGCGATGTAAGTACGGCTGCGTCGGACTCGGCTCCTGCGTGCGCTCCTGCCCCTTCGACGCGATACACCTCTCTGAAACCGGTATCCCCTATGTCGATGCGGAGAAGTGCACCGCCTGCGGCAACTGCGTGGCGGCCTGCCCGCGCGACCTCATCGAGCTCCACCCGGTGGATCACGAGGCATTCGTGTTCTGTAAGTCCCAGGACCCCGGCCCCATCGCCAAGAAGGTCTGCAAGAAGGCATGCATCGCCTGCGGCATCTGCGTGAAGGCGGCGGGCAAGGACGAGAACCCCGAAGCCGTGCAGATGAAGGGGAACCTCGCGGTGGTGAACACCGAGAACTACACCGCCAAACCCGAATACGGTGAGAAGTGCCCGACCGACTCCTACACCACACGTGCCAACATCACCCGCTACGAGCGCTTCGTGAAGACGCCGGCGACGGTTGGCGCTGCGGCCGGCGCGGACTCAGGCGCTGCGGCGGGCTCAGACGCCGCGGCCGGCGACGCGAGCGGCGGCGACTCCGCCGGGGAAGAGTAAGCATCATGATTGAAGAATCGGCGATCGTTCGCCATACCGACGACGACCAGGTTGTCTTCCAGATCATTCAGACCGGCGCCTGCGATGCGTGCTCGATCCGCGAACAGTGCTATCGCGATGACGGGGTCGTCTCCGTGCCGCGTGACCACGTGAGCGGCGTCGGCGCCGGGCGCCTCGCCTCGAGCGAGTCGGTGAAGCTTCGCATTCGAAACACCTCCGTCCTCGGCCTCACCGCCGTTGTCTACGGGGTGCCGCTCGTGGCATTCTTCGCCGGTCTCCTGTTCGGCTACTACGTTCTCTTCCCCGAGGCCGGGGAAACTCTTCAGCCCCTCGGCGCCTTTGCCACGGCCGCCGCAATGCTCGCGGCGGCCGGCTTCGGGATCCACCGCTTCGACCGTCGGGTGGCGGGTTCGGTACGCTACGAGGTCGAGCGTCGGTAGGCGGCTCGGCGACACGATCGCTGCCGATTGCATCGACGTATAGAAGCGACACCCTCAGCTTCTTCCTTGCCACAGCCAGCATCGGGCTTTATACTCGGGGACTCATCGTCAAACTCACGGAGCATGAGCGCGTGCGCACAACAGATAGCCATCCACACCCCGTTGCCCACGCGCTGTGGATAACCGGAATATATCTCGCCCTCGGCACCCTCTGGATTCTCTTCTCGGACTCTCTGGTGAACAGCATCGCCACAGATCCGACGCATGTCGCGCGGCTGCAGTCGGTCAAGGGCGTAGTGTTCGTGGCCCTCACCGCCCTCGTCATCTACCTGCTGCTGCACCGCTCGTTTCACAGGCTCCGCGAGACGAATCGTCAGCTCGGGGAAAGCAGAGAAGAGCACCGGACCTCGGCCGATTACCTGCGAGCGCTTTTCGAGGCCGCGCCGCTCGCGCTCTATGACATCGACACGCAGGGACGGGTGAAACGGCTCTGGAATCCTGCAGCGGAGGCGCTGTTCGGGTGGCGCCGCGAGGAGGTGCTCGGCCGCCCGCTCCCCTTCATCCCCGAAGACCGCAAGAAGGAGTTCGAGGCGCTCTTCGAGGAGGTCCTTCGGGGCAGGACTGTCGTCGGGACGGAGCTCCTGCGGGTATGCAAGGACGGCTCGGAGGTCTATATCGAGCTCTCCGCCGTGCCGCTCTACGATAGACACGGCGAGGTTACGGGGGTCATGTCCATCGCGGGCAATATCACCGAGAAGCGTCGTCGGGCGGAGGAGCTCAGGAGTGCTCTCGACGAGAAGGATACCCTGCTCCGAGAGGTTCACCACCGCGTGAAGAACAACCTCGCGGTGATGACGGGACTCGTGCGCCTGCAGCTGCATGAATCCTCCGCGGAGGACGGAACTGCCGGGGCGCTGAGTAAGACCCGGGACCGCATGGAGGTGATGAGCCTCATCCACAACATGCTCTATCACGAGCAGAACCTCTCGCAGATAGAGTTCAGCGGCGTTCTCAAGCGCGTGGCAAACCAGCTGTTGGAGCAGTACTCGGCGATCCGATCGGTACGCCTGGACCTTGATCTGCAAGAGATTCCGCTCGAAATCGGCACGGCTCTTCCGCTCGGGCTCATAGCCAACGAGGCAGTGACGAACGCGCTGACCCATGCGTTTGCCGGGAAAGAGGGGGAGAACCGGCTCCTGGTGCGGCTCAGCGAGGCCGGCGGCGCCGCCGGCAGCACCAGCGCCGAAGCGGAGGCCGAAGGTTGTGTGTTGACCGTAGAGGATAACGGTGTCGGGCTCGGCGAAGGCTTTGATGTCCGGGAGCAGGACTCGCTCGGCTTTCGGATGATGTTCGTGCTCGCCCAGCAGGTGCAGGCAGAGCTCAGGGTCACGGCCGGCGCTGAGGGCGCCGGCACGAGGATCGAGGTTACTCTGCCCGGTTAGAGCGCCTGCGCGTGGCCGCGCGTCTGGCGGGAGGACGCCTTCAGCTCATACATGCTGCTGTCGGCGAGCTTGAGAAGCGCGTCGGTTTCCCGTGCGTGGTCGGGATAGGTGGCGGCGCCGATGCTGAGCGTAACCATCAGCTGCTGCAGTCCAAATCCCACGGGCTCGGAGCAGGCGGCTCTGATCTTATCCGCCACCGACGGAGCGTCCCGGACGGATCGTACGTCCATCAACAGTACGCCGAACTCGTCACCTCCCAGCCGCGCAGCCAGGTCGCCCTTTCTGATAGCCGCCTGTATGCGCGTGGCAGTCTGAACGAGAAGGTAGTCGCCGGCATCGTGGCCGTATGCGTCGTTTACGCCCTTGAAATCATCGAGATCGATGTAGAGCAGGCCCAGTCGGGAGCGGCGCCGCGAGGCAGGCTCGAGTGCCCGGTCGAGCGAATCCAGAAAAAGGCGGCGGTTGGGGAGACCCGTGAGCGCATCGTGATGAGCCATGTGGCGGTAGTGCTGGCGTTCCTGCTGCAGCCGTCGTTCGAGAAACAGACGGTAGAGGGCCAGCGATACCTGGGCGGCGAGCGCTTCCGCAATTTCGATATCGGGTCCTGAGAATGCCCCCGCACTGCAGAAGTTATCGAGGTTGAAATACCCCATGGTCTCATCGCCCATCCGCAGAGGAACCGAAAGCGTCGCCCGAATCTCGTTGAGTCTGCCGGCCCTGCGAAACGCATCGGCCTTGTCCGCATCGAGGCGCTGCTCGTAGTCGTGGATCTCGACCTTCTCGCTTTTCACCCCGCTGTGTCGGGGACCCAGCTCCTCCCCGGACAGCGTAACGGACTTCAGCACGTCGAAGTCGAACTCGACGGCGGCCTCGAAGTGATAGAGCCCATCGTCATGACGGATTACGATGCTTCCTCCCTCGGCATCAGGGACGAGATGGACGGTGCGCTCGAGTGCGGTCTGGTAGAAGGTGGCGTCGAGCGTGGACGAGAGGAGCTCGTTCGTAAGCTCTACCAGAGCGGTTCGAAATTGGAGCTCCTGTTCGAGGCGTTCTCGGTCAGTCGGGGTCGCCACCACAAGGTCAGTATCGAGAGTGGCCGAGTCGGTGTCAATAGTTCGTATCGCAATGGTATAATCAACGCATAGACCCAACGGCAAATCGAGGACACGAGAGAATGAGACAGTTCAGCTTCAAGACACGCGCCCGTGGAGGCGAACCACTCCTGGGCACCTGGATACAGATGTTGAGCCCCGAGAGTGTGGAGATGGCGGCAGCGGCCGGCTTCGATTTCGTGGTCATCGACACGGAGCACGGCTTCTTCGAGATCGGCGGCGCGGAGAACCTGGTCCGGGCTGCCGATGCCGCGGGCATTATCCCGCTCGTGCGCGTTGCTCGTCGCGATCCCACACTGATCGGAAAGGCACTCGACCAGGGCGCCGAGGGCACCGTCTACCCGGGCGTGTCGACGCCGCAGGAGGCCCGCGAGGCCGCAGCCGGCAGCCGATACGCGCCGGATGGGAACCGCGGGGCATGCCCCTTTGTCCGCGCCACCGACCACCTCGCGCGTGACTGGCAGAGCTTCGCGCAGAGCTCCAACGAGGGGGCGGTCAATGTGCTGCTCGTCGAAGGAGCCGAGGGCGTACAGCAGGTCGAGGAGATCGTCGCGGTCCCCGGCGTGGATGCCGTTATGCTCGGGCCGTTCGACCTTTCGGTCGCACTCGGTGTGGCAGGCGAAACCGAGCATCCGAAGGTCCTCGAAGCCTTCTCTCGTATCATCTCCTCAGCCGGAGAGCACGGGGTGATGGTTATCCCGAATATCTTCGTCACCGATGTCGGAGAGGCCGGAAGACTGGCTGATCACTGGCGCTCCGAAGGTGCGGGGGCCGTGCTCGTGGGCACCGACAAGATGCTGCTCGCCGACGCTTTCACCCGGTTCCGCGAGGCATGCACAGGTTCGTGAGTCCTATGATTGATGGTCCCTTGCGGGCTCGCCACGCCTTCATACTCGCAGTGACGGCGCTTCTCATCCTCATGCTGAGCGCGCAGGGCGCCGTGGCCGACGAGGAATCCACCCAACCGAACATCGTGGTCTTCGTGGCGGACGATGCCGGGTGGGACGACTCGAGCGTCTACGGCAATCCGCGGGTAAGGACGCCGAATATTCAGAGACTTGCCGATACCGGCATGACCTTCTCGCGGGCCTTCGTTACCAGTCCTCAGTGCAGCCCCTCGCGGGCCAGCATGCTCACCGGACTCTACCCGCATCAGACGGGCGCCGAAGACCTCCACGAGCCGATCCCGGCCGACGTGACGATCCTCCCGACCTACCTGCAGGAGGCGGGATACTTCACCGGCAGTATGCTGAAGCAGCACATCGGCAGAGCCGCAAGCCGGCAGTTCGAATGGTACTCTGCGCGGCTCGGCCGCTTCGAGGCATTTCTCGATCGGGCGGACGGGCGACCGTTCTTCCTGTGGGTGGGCTTCATGGATCCGCACCGCCCGTATGTGCGAGGCACAATCGCAAGGCCGCACGACCCGGCCGACGTGCGGGTGCCGGCCCATCTTGCCGATACGCCGGAGACC
This sequence comes from uncultured Spirochaetaceae bacterium, assembly GCA_964402885.1. Lineage (GTDB taxonomy): Bacteria > Spirochaetota > Spirochaetia > DSM-27196 > PWMO01 > JAAAOH01. Next base: position 16,835 of record CAYOFA010000028.1, on the reverse strand, counting down.
CGGCGCGAAATCGCCCGCTACTACGACGAGATCAACCGTATGGACGGATGGATCGGTCGCTTCCTCGACACACTCGAGGCGCGCGGGCTGCGAGAGAACACGATCGTCATCTATCTCTCCGACAACGGGTGGCCCTTCCCCCGTGCGAAGGGAAGCCTCTACGACGCAGGGATGCGCACACCTTATATCTGGAGCTGGCCGCGCGTCGTGGAGCCGGGGACACGCCGGGAGGGCATCGCGAGCACCATCGACCTCGCTCCGACCCTGCTCGATGCCGCCGGCGCGAAGATCCCCGCAGACATGGAAGGTGAGAGCATTCTCGCGCTACTCGCGGGCGCCGAACCGGCCGGCGTCCACGGGAGGGAGGCCGCCTTCAGCCAGCGCAACTGGCACGGGACCGAGGACCACATCCGGGCCGTTCGCACCGAGCGATTCAAGCTCATCATCAACACCTATGAGACGCAGCCCTTCGGCCTTCCGCCCGACATTGCCCAGAGCGACACGTGGAAGAGCCTCCTCGCCCGCCGCGAGGAAGGGCGATTGAATCCGCAGCAGCGACTGAACTTCACCCTTCCCAGGCCGCCGGTGGAGTTCTACGACCTCCGCCGGGACCCGCATGAGTATACCAACCGGGCCTGGAACCCCGAATATGCCGCCGAGCAGCAGCGCCTCTTCCGGGAGCTCGACAACTGGATGGCGCGCACCAACGATTACCCGCCCGGCCCCGAGCCCCGGCCCGACGCGACCGACCGCATCACGGGGCGCCCGCTCGAGTGGCGCCACCGGCTGCTGTTGTGGGCCGAGCGCTTTGTGGCGCCGTGGCTTCTGCCGCTTGTCGAACGCAACCCATAAAAGGAGCCAACTGCAATGAAAAACCGACTGAAAGAACAACTGTCCGAGAACCGCACGACCTTCGGGTCGTGGATCACGATTTCGCATCCGGTGGTTGCGGAGTTTCTCTCTACCTTGCGCTTCGACTGGTTCGTATTCGACCAGGAGCACTCCCCGCTCGACGTCGATACGACCCAGGTCATGATTCAGGCCATCGCCGATGACTCCATCACCCCGCTCGCCCGGGTGGCCTGGAACGACCAGGTACGGATCAAGAAGGCGCTCGACATCGGCGCGGAGGGCCTGATCATCCCGATGGTCAACTCCGCGGCGGATGCAGAGCAGGCGGTGCGCGCGTGCAGGTATCCGCCGGAGGGCATCCGGGGGTGCGGCCCCTCCCGCGCGCTCGTCATGGACCCCGAGTACCTGAAGACGGCCAACGAGGAGACACTCGTCATCATACAGATCGAGTCCGAGGAAGCGGTGGAGAACGTGGAAAGCATTCTCGCCGTAGAGGGCGTCGACGGCTTCTTTCTCGGCCCCGTTGACCTCTCCTACTCCTTCGGCCTTCGGGGTGACCTGTCGGACTCGAGGCTGCAGAAGGCGATCGACCACGTCTTCGAGGTCGGCTCACGCCACGGACTCCCCGGCGGCATCTGGCAGGGGGCGGGCAAAACCATCCCCGAGCGCGTCAGCCAGGGGTGGCGGATGATCGCCGTCGGCTACGATGCCCAGTACCTCCTCGAGGGTGCGCGGACGGCCCTCGGGCGAACCGGCGCGGCAGACTGATCGGGCGGGCGGAGGTCGAAGGCCTTCGCTCGAACCCGCTAACCGCGCCCCGCGAGCACGTCCCGCGCCCGCTGCAGTTCGACGAACATGCGCGGGTCGCCGCCACGGTCGGGATGATGGCGCATGCTCTGACGACGATAGTGCGCCGTCACCTCAGCCTGTGTCGGGCGGCGCGGTGGGGGCCCGTCGAGCGGGATCTCGAGCACGTGGCACGCGATGAGCCGCGCCCCTATCTGCGCATTGAGCCCGCGGTAGCGCCCGCTCAGGAGCTCGAGGTGGGCGCGGAAGGTTCTGAGCCATTGGTGGTGGTCGTATCGCCGGTAGGCGTCGGCCTGCTTCTTGGTCGAGGGGAAGAGGTTTGTCCGCCACACCGGATAACGCGCTCCGCCGCTGTAGTGCTGTTCGAGGCGACCGAGGTACTTGATGAACTCGAGCACCGGCTCGGGAAGCGCGCGCATCGTCTCGAGGATGTATCGCCGGCGCCTCTCCTGCACCCGCTCGCGCTCCTGCAGATAGGCCCGCTTTATCTCGAAGAAAAGCGGGAAGAACGGATCGGCGGGAAGGCGGTAGGTCCGGTAGAAGTGATAGAGGTTCTGCGGGGCGATGCGTGCGTGTTGCAGCAGTGAGTAGCAACGACGTGAGAAACGCAGTCCCTGAAGCGCCGACGAGTTCCGGTAGTGCTCGAGCATGAGGCCGTGGTGCGGGTGTTTCGCAAGGGACTTCGGCTGCCGTTCGAGGAGATAGGCGAGCGAGTAAGTGCGCGCCGGAGACGTCCGGCGGCGCCGGCGCCGCGGTCGATATCTGTCTGAGCTCCTCCGGGTAAGCGTACGTCGTCGCATCTACCGGAGGATCATATCACGTCTGCGCCCGCCGGCGCATCATACGATGAGCCTCTCGAAAGCTCAGAAACCGTGCCTCGAGCTCGCTCCAGAGGTTGGCGCGCACGGAGCGAAAGCTTCGCCACAGGGTCAGAGGTCTCCCCACCCGCGCCTCGGGAAATGCGAGGTACGCGCGGCGCAGCCGGTAGTTCGGGATGCGCGGTTGCAGGTGATGGAGATGGTGTATCCCGATGTTCCCGGTAAACCACCGGAGCACGGGTGGAAGCTTGTAGTGTGACGCCCCGAGCATGGCCGCATCGAGCTGGTTCCACGCATCGTCATGAGCCCAGTAACCGGGCTCGAACTGATGCTGGACGTAGAAGAGCCAGATGCCGATCGCACCGCCGGTGAGTATCACGGGCAACTGCACGGCGACGTATGTCCACACTCCGAACGCCGCCGAGGTACCGACGGCAAGGAGAAGAATAGCCAGGTTGGTCAGATGCACACTTCGGCGTTCGCCGGCCGTACCACCGAGGCCCGCGAATCTGTTGAAGATGAGAAAGTTGTAGAAGGGCCCGAGAACGAACAGCACGACCGGATTCCTGTAGAGCCGGTACTGCAGCCTTCGCCACGGGGTAGCATCACGATATTCCTCGTAGGTCATGGTCATGATATCCCCGACCCCGCGATGGTCGAGCTGACCATTCGTTGCGTGATGCTTGAGGTGGGACCTCCGCCAGGCCTCGTAGGGCGTGAAGGTCAGCACACCGGTCACGAACCCGGCGATGCGGTTTGCCCGGGTCGAGGGGAAGAACGAGCCGTGCGCGCAGTCATGAAAGATGATGAAGGTGCGAACCAGAAACATCGCAGCCGGAACCGCGATGAGAAGCAGCGCCCAGTACGGCCACCCTTGCAGCCTGCCATACACCATGACCGCGAGTAGCCCCAGATACGGAAGAACGGTATTTGCGAGCTGCAGGGCTGCGCGCGCCCAGGCCCCCTCTCGAAACTGTTTGAGCTCGTGAAACCACTGCGGTTTTTCTCCGCGTGGTCGTGGTGGGGACGTCTTCTCGTCCATCGGGGCCTCCTCGGCAGATCCTGCCCGGCTGTCGCCATCAATCTACGTGAAATGGTCGACAATTGCAATTCTCGTCGCGCGCCGCGGGAAGTCGCGGGGGTCGCAGGCCGCGGCGGCATGATATGATGATCTTCTATGCACGAAATGCGTCGAAGTGACAAAGAGATCGATTCACAGACCGAGATCGACGAGATACTCGCAACCGGGGAGGTCTGCCACCTCGCTCTCAAGGACGAGCCCTTCCCCTACGTGGTGCCGTTGAACTACGGCTATGGCAGGATGCCGGCGAGCTCGGCGACGGCAGGGGCCGCGGAAGGCGGCGCGACGATGGAGGACCGCGGCGCCCCCGCCCTCTTCTTCCACGGTGCGGCGACCGGGCGAAAGATCGACCTCATGAAGCGCGACCCGCGGGCCGCCTTCGTGGTCGACGTCGACCACGAGCTCATCACCGATGAGGAGGCATGCCGGTTCACCATGTACTACCGCAGCGTCATGGGCACGGGCCACATCCGCTTTCTCGAGGCGCCGGCGGAGAAGCGCTACGCCATGAACTGCGTCATGCGCCAGTACTCGGGTCGCGATGACTGGAGCCTGCCGGATCGGGCCCTGCAGGCGATGGCCATCTACGCGCTGGTGATCGAGAAGATGAGCGGCAAACGCTCTCCGGGCAAATCCTGACCGAAAGCGGCGCTATGCCTCCCCGTCGGCGGGGCGCAGCAGCAGCACGTCTCCGGGGGCGAGGGGGCTGAAGGCACTGAGCAACTCCTCCACCGCCCGTGCCGCGCGGATAAAGGTCTCGGGGTGCTCGGCGAGGAAGCGCTCTATCTCCTGACGCTGTGCCGGGCGGGCATTCGCAAAACGCGGTGCAAGCACACCACGCAGGTATCCACCCACGCGATCGAGGGGTTGCTGCATCAGGTAGGCCTGAAACTCGTTTATCATCAGGTACTCATCGGCCGGGTCGTAGGTCATGTAGGAGAGCAGGCTCCGCCAGTACGATCGCTCAGCTTCCGAGAGTCCGTTCCAGATCTCCGTAACACCGTCGCGGAAGCCCGCCTCCTCATAGAACACACCGTGGTAGGCCTCGTGGGTGATGAGAAGCTCCCGCAGCAGCGGATAGGAGCTCTGTGAAATGGAGAGGATGCCGCCCGTGCCGGGCGTGTAGCCGTCGGCGGCCCTGCGAATCACTCCGTTCGCGAGGAGCAGCTCCCGAAGGAGCTCCTCTTCGGCATTGAGCTCCACACCCTCGGCCTCGACCTGCGTGAAGAAGGTCGCAAGGCCCTCCGGGCGGTAGTTGTGGGCGTTCCACCCGTGTCGACCGGACAGCTCCTCGGCGGACAGCAGCCGCCCGCGAAAGCCGCGCTTCTCGACGAAGAACGCGAGCCGCCTGAAGAGCCGCGCCTGTGTCCCGTAGTCGGCCGTGTCGAAGACGAGAATGTCGGGATAGGCAGACCAGGAGAAAACCTCGAACGCGTCTCGGCGCCAGGCACTCCGCGGGTAGGAGGAGAGAATGGTCGCGAGATCGGCCGGAATCGGAGCGTTGATGTCCGCGCGGCCCGGGTCCGCCGGATCGGCCGCGTCGGTCCGCGCCGTCGTCTCGTGCCACTGCACCCGCCGCACGGCCACCCCGCTATCAACCGAGCGCACCGTAACGACGTCGGGCACGAAGCCCAGCACGGGCCCCGGTATTGCGATGGTTCCCGAGCCGGCGGTGAGCCGCGCGCGATAGGAGACGGCGGCGCGCCCGCCCGTGTTGTCGGCCGAG
>CAYOFA010000028.1:9715-11451 GCA_964402885.1 uncultured Spirochaetaceae bacterium | reverse complement strand
CCGAGACGCACGGCATCGGCGGTGAGCGTCGCGCCGAAGAAACGTGTCGTCACCGAAAGCGACGCGACCGGCTCATCCCTTTCGGACGTTTCCGGCGGTTCCCAGTCCGGCGGCGGGGTTATGATCATACCGCGTATGCCGGCGGCCTCATCGGGGTGCAGCACGTGCTCGCGCCGCCCGGTTTCCAGCGCAGGCGGCACTGCGGGTAGTCGCAGAGAGCCGACCTCCGTCCCCTCCCGGTTCAGGAGCTGCAGGCGCGAGCCCGCCGGCAACAGGGAGGTGGACACGAGCACCGCAGCGTTCTGTGTGCCGCCGGGCAGCGGTGGGTCGATCAGGTAATGATAGACAGGCTCCTGCCCCGCATCCCCGTTACCCGTCCCGAGGGCCTCGACGAAATCCTCTCCATTTACCGCCTGGACCGAAACAGCCTCGCCGTCGCCGCGGTCGACGGAAATCGGCGGACCGGCTGCGGCGCAGCCCGACAGGGCTAGCGCGGGAACGGCAATGAGGAGGATGGTGATGCGGGACGGGTTGCGTCTCTTCGTCGCGGAGAGGAGCGTGTGCCACATCATGGCCGGAGCCTCAGAGGGCCACGATGCTCTTTGCGAGCAACTCGGCCACCTCGGCACGGCGGGATGAGGAGAGGGCCTGCGAGGAGCGAATCAGGCTGTCGAAGCGTCCACGGAAGGACTCCGGCAGCACCGGCAGCTCGCGGGTTTCCTCGTAGAGGAGTCGCCCCGACGGCTCGAACCGGTGGTTTATGGCGAAAAGGACGCTGCATGCACTCCGCACGAAGCCCGCGCTGGAGATAAGATAGAAGAGGTCGTCCTCGCGCATGACCGCGGCAGCAAGATCCCCGAGGTAATGCTCCATGCGTGCCTGAAACGCCTCGCGAAGCATACTCCAGAAATCCTCGGAGAAGGCATCGAGGTCGCGCCGGACCTCCGTCAACCACTCGGACTTCTGATACAGCACGCGCCCCTCTTTGAGGCGATAGAACATATAGGTACCACTGTCGCGGAAGGAACCGCCGGCACCACGGGCGCCCTGTATGATCCGGTTGAATCGATCGATGTCCTTGTACTCGAGTCGGAAGGGAATATCGTCGAGTAGGAAGCGATCCTTTCGGGTGAGTTTCAGCGTCTCGAAGGCCACGACGTCGGCGAACTCCTCCTCCCGGGACTCCGGATCAGGAATGTCGCCGGAGCAATAGACATCAAGACTTACAAAAAAGTAGGGATCGTAGATATCCTCGAAGCCGGTGTCCACGAGCGAAATCGTGTCCACTCCGTGCCAGCGTTTGAGAATACCGACGATCTGATTAACGGCGGACTCGACTCGGGGTTTCATCGCCCCGATTATAGCAAAATCGCGCGCGTTGAACACCACAGGCGCCGCGCCGTATTATGAGTCTGAATCATGATGCTATCCGCGCTGCGCATGCCGGGAAACATCGAGGGTCGCCTCGCAGGTCTCCAGGCCGCACTCTTTCGGGAACAGGGTCTGATGTCAGCTCGCGCCCTCCCGCCCCTCGTCCCGCTTCTCTGGTCCCGTACGCCACCGGAGCTCGCCGCCGTGGCCCCGGCACCGCTTCCGCCCCTGACCGTGACCGGCGGCCCCGCAGCGGGCAACGCGGGGATCGTTCTCGGACTCTCGCCTCTCCGCCCGCTCGAGGAGCTTGCAGCGCGCCTCGGCGAGGCGGCTCGAGAGGCGTCTGCAGAGGGGGACGATGCCCC
>CAYOFA010000028.1:7148-9615 GCA_964402885.1 uncultured Spirochaetaceae bacterium | reverse complement strand
GCCCGCGATCCTCGGCCGGCGCCCGCGGGTGGCGGCACCGCGGACCGCGGCCGGTGCCCCGGGACCGCGGCCGGCGCCCGCGGTCGGCGGCCTACTCCCGGGCGGCCACGACGAGATCGCGGCCGGCCTCTTTCGCCTCGTAGAGCGCGGAGTCGGCAGCCTCGGTGAGCTCGTTCATGGTCCCGTAGGCGGGAAATCCGGCAATTCCGCAGCTCAGGGTCACGTAAAAGTCCCGATCACCTGCCTGCTGGCGGACCTGACTGAAGGTTTCCCTGATCTCGCCCATGATGCGCGCAGCGTCGCGGGCGGTGGTATCGAAGAGAATCACCCCGAACTCTTCTCCGCCGTACCTGCCGATGATGTCGGTGCGCCGCAGGCGTTCCTGCAGCAGGCGCGCGAGGCTCTTCAGCACCCGATCTCCGGTAAGATGGCCGTAGGTGTCGTTCACGGACTTGAAATTGTCGAGGTCGATCATGGCAAAGCAGAGGCTGTGGCCCATCCGCTCTGCTCGCTGCAACTCCTGCCCGAGCTTCTCCCGCAAGTTCGAGTGATTGAGCAGGCCGGTGAGTGAATCACGTTCCATGAAGAATCGCATACTCCGCGTCCGCTCGGCACGGATGCGCACTGCGTTCACGAGCGCGATGGGATCCACGGGCTTTGAGATGAAGTCGTCCCCGCCCTGACTGATGGCGCGGAACTGCTTCAGCGGATCGGTCTCCACCGAGAGGAAGATGATCGGTATACCGACGTACGCCTCCTGCTGCCGGATGAGCTTTGCAAGCTCCACACCGGTTGCCCCGGGCATGTACATGTCCATCAGGATGAGCTCCGGCTTCTCCTCCACGAGGATCTCGAACACGTTCCGGGGATCGGTGGCAACGGCCGTGAGCATGCCCGCCTTCTGAAGGGTCAGTGCAAGGTAGGACACCTGATCGGGGTCATCGTCGACGACGAGCACGTGATAGGGACGCGCCTCGTTTCGCGAGGCAAGGGATTCGGTCGCGTCGATGAGCTGGGAGATATCGAGGGGCGAGGCAAAGAAGGCGTCGCCGCCGAATCGCACCGCCGAGAGCCTCACGTCGTAGGTGTCCGCCTCGGAGACGAAGATGATGCTCAGACGATCGCTGTAGGAGTCCTTCAGCTGGGGCAGCATGCGCCGGCACTCGTCATCATCGCGAATCACGTTCACGTCTATGATGACGATGACCTGCTGATCTCCCCCGACACTCGCCTCTATGGCCTGCGGCCCGTCGATGCGTTGCACGGGAAACCCGAAAAACCCGAGCTGGTGGAGGAGATCGTTCGTGGTTGCCTCGTCGGTAAGCCACAGCAACACGAGGCGCTCCCTGTAACCGTCCTCGGAAGGCTCCACCTCTTCCATCGTCGCGGACTCGAGCAGCGAGATCTTGGTCGACGCCTGCGGCTTTCGGGCCGCCGTCTCGAGCTCACTCATCAGGCTCCCGAGATCGTCCTCCGGCTCACGCCCCTCGAGGCGCGCCCTGGCATGATGCTCGATTCTCCGGGCCACCGCCGACACGTCCCTGAACCCGAAGGTGGACCCCGAGCCGGCAAGCTTGTGAGCGAGTCCCCGCACGTCCTCGAGGTTGTCGTCACTCCCCGCGTTCGCCTGAACGCGCGAGACGGCGGCGCGCAACTCCCGCACTTTGTCCGGAAGCTGCCTGGCGAACTTGATGCTCAGCTCCTCCATCCGCTCGCGGACCTTACCGGACAACAGGCTCATCGATACCTACTCCGTTCATGGATACCCAACTATAGTGGCAACTCAGCTTCCTATCAAGGAATATCCTCGGCCTGCGGCGCGGGTGTCTTCTCCTCGAACAGGCAGAGGTCGGCAATCGGACAGCGGAAACAGGCGGGATTGCGCGCGGTGCACACGTAGCGGCCGTGGAAATTGAGCGCCATGGAGAGCTCGGTTCTGATCTCGGCGGGCACGATGGCCGCGAGCTCGCGCTCAACGCGGTCCGGCTGCCTCGCCGTGGTGAAGCCGATTCTTCGGACGACCCGGCCGAAATGCGTGTCCACCACAATCGACGGTTGGCCGCAGAGCACGCCGAGAAGAACGTTGGCCGTCTTTCGCCCGACACCGGGCATGCCGGTAAGCTGCGCCATGGAGCACGGGAGCACGCCCCCGTGCTGCTCGGCAAGTGCCCGCGCGGCGGCCCTGATATTCCGGGCCTTCGCCCGATAGAACCCCGTGGAGAAGATGAGTGTCTCGATTTCGGCGGGCTCCGCTGCGGCGAGCGCCTGCGGTGAGGGAAAGCGGCGGAAGAGCTCAGGGGTGACCCGATTCACCTGCGCGTCGGTCGTCTGAGCGGAGAGGATCACTGCGATGAGAAGCTCGAAGGGCGATGAATACTCGAGAAGCGGTCTCTTGTCCGGGTAGAGCGGGTCGAGCCGCTCGAACACGGCACCCGCGCGCTCGCTCGGCGTCACCGGCCCGCGCCTT
>CAYOFA010000028.1:0-7048 GCA_964402885.1 uncultured Spirochaetaceae bacterium | reverse complement strand
AGCATCGGTGAGATGAGCCAGCGGTAGGCGTACACCGGGACGAGCATGACGTAGCGGGGGATCCGGATGAGAACATGTGCCACGGCCGCACCCGCACGGGCGAGCCGCCGCGGCCCGCTGTTGCCGGGACGCAGTTCAGTGCTCATGGGGTTCGAGCTGGAAGGGCTCAGGCAGAAGATCGCGAAAGCGGACCGTCCGCTGTATCCCCTCGAGGTTGGCCAGGTGAATCGGGAACTCCGGCGGGCAGAACTCCGCGAGCACCTGCAGGCACAGGGCGCAGGGCACGGATGCGGGATCGGCATCGGTCACGACAACGAGGAATTCCGGACGCGGAGAATCCGCCGCGGCGAGCATATTGAAAACCGCCACCCGCTCCGCGCAGACACCGGCGCCGTAGCTTGCGTTCTCGACGTTGCAACCGGCGAAGATCAGATCACTGTCTGCAACCTTGATCGCCGCACCCACCCGGAACTCTGAGTATGGGGCGTAGGCATGGTCGCGGGAGGCCACTGCGAGATCGTAGGCGCGTTGCACATCATCCATAGATTCTTACACTACCACGCGTTCCGCCGCCATGAGAAGATGACCGCAAACGCTGTATCGGTGGGCCGGGTTCCCTTCTCATGGACCCTCCTGCCGCGCCCGCGGCGCGAAAAACAGCGACTGCGCCCGCGAGAACACCCAGTCGACGATGAGGGCAAACAACGCGGCGGTCATCGCGCCGGAGAACACGAAGGCGACGTTGTCCCGAACGAGCCCGCCGATGATGATCACGCCCAGACCGCCCGCGCCGACCACCGCACCGACGGTGGCCGTTCCGATGTTTATGATGACCGAAGTCCGAACCCCCGCGGCGATGACCCGCGCGGCAAGCGGGAGCTCCGAGAGAAAGAGGATCTGCAATTTCGTCATCCCGATGCCGCGGGAGGCGTCGGTGAGCTCGCGCGGTATACCCTCCATCCCCGAGATGGTGTTGTTGAGCACCGGCAGGATACTGTAGATGAACAGCGCCACCACCGTAGGCTTGAAGCCGAATCCGAAGGCCGGGACCGCGAGGGCGAGCACCGCGACCGGGGGGAAGGTCTGCGCGAGGGAGCTCAGATCCTGAACCACCGAGAGAAAATCCCGGCCTGGCGGGCGCGTCACGAAGACGCCGAGAGAGATACCGACCAGCGCCGCGGCGACGCTCGAGACGGCCACGAGCACGATATGCTCGCGGAGCAACTGCGGTAAGCCTGAGCGGCTGTAGATGTGCTCCGGCTCATCGGGAAACAGCGTGGTCAGCGTGATCTCCTGCACGCTTTCGCTGAACACGAAGACGGCAAACGCCGTGATGACGAGCGCCGGCACCAGGTAGATCGATACTCGTCCGCGAGCGTTCATCGTACGAACCCCGTCTGATTGAGTGCCTCGATGTCCGGCAGGCGCACCTCGCCGAGCACACGCTCCTCGCTGTCGAGCACCGGCACCGCGCGCATCCCCTGCCCGAGAAGCCGGGACAGCGCCTCACGCAGGTCCGAGAGCGGGCTCACCGAAACGTCACGCGCCCGCACCGTGGTCACATCATCCTGCGACGGCGGGCCGTCACTCAGGCCGGCAGAGTCGAGCACGCCGATCAGATGACGGTTATCGTCATGCACCCAGTACAGCCCGGAGCCGTCATGGCCGTTTCCGGACTCGGCGCCGATTGTGACAGCGCCGAGATCGGACTCTGCGAGGAGGTCCGCGCGCTGCATGTGGTCCTCGACGCGAAAGCATGCAAGACGCTTGAGCGCCCGGTCGTTGCCGACGAAATTCCGGACGAACTCGTCCGCCGGCGCGGCGAGGATGCGCTCGGGCGGCCCCATCTGCACGATCTCGCCGTCGCGCATCAGAATGATCTCATCGGCAAGGCGAATTGCCTCGTCGAGGTCATGGGTCACGAACACGACGGTCTTTCGCAGCTTCCGCTGCAGGGCCACGAACTCCTTCTGCAGCACCTCGCGATTGAGCGGATCCACCGCACCGAAGGGCTCATCCATGAGCATGACCGGCGGGTCGGCCGCGAGTGCCCGTGCAACGCCGATGCGCTGGGCCTCGCCCCCGGAAAGCTCGTGCGGGTACTTCTCCCCGTAGCCTGCGGGGTCCAGCCCCACGAGATCCAGGAGCTCCGCGGCCCGCTCGTAGCGTTTCTGCTTCCCCCAGCCGAGAAGCCGGGGCACGATGCCGATATTGTCGCGAACCGACATGTGGGGAAAAAGCCCGACACTCTGAATGACGTAGCCGATCCCGCGCCGCAGTTCCTCGGGGGCGAAACTGCCCACTTTCCGTCCGTCCATGAGCACGTCCCCGTCGGTGGGCTCGATCATACGGTTGATCATCCGAAGCGATGTCGTCTTTCCGCACCCCGACGGCCCGATGAGTACCGTCACCTGGCCGGTCGGCACCTCGAAGGAAACACCGCGAAGCGCGTCCACCGAGCCGAATGTCTTACGTACACCCTGAAATTCGATCATGACTCTACATTCCTGATTCCTCGCGGCGTGGCAACGCGGATAAGCACTCCGAGCAGACGATCCACGATGATTGCAAGCGCCACAATGGGGATTACCCCCATGACGATGAGGTCCGGAGCGGCCTGCCCCAGCCCCTGAAACACGAACGCGCCGAGGCCGCCCGCACCGATGAGCGCGGCGACGGCTGTGTTTCCGATGGCCTGCACGGCGGAGGTGCGGATGCCGCTGAGAATGATGGGGACGGCAAGCGGAAGCTCCACCAGCCGCAGCAGATCTCTCGTGCCCATGCCCATTCCGCGTCCGGCGTCGACGACCGCGTTCGGAATTACCGCCATGCTGGTGTAGGCATTCCGCGTGATCGGCAGAAGCGCATAGAGCGTGAGGGCGATGAGGGCCGGGGCGTTTCCGATGCCGCGGATGCCGAGCTCTCGCAGCACCGGAAAGGCCTGGGAGATGAAGGCAAGAGGGGCGATCATCAGACCGAAGAGCGCCAGGCTGGGAATGGTCTGTATGCCGTTTACCACCACGAACACCGGCTTCTCGAATCGGGTGCGGCGCCAGGCAAGGACGCCGAGGGGCACGCCGATCGCCACCGCCGCGCTCACCGAGAGACCCGAGAGAAAGAGATGGTTCCCGAGTTCCTGCAAAAATCGGTCCTCGCGATTGTAGAACTCCTGCAACACCGCCAGGTCGTCGAGGTGCCCCATCGCCGTCACGCCCGCGAGTATCACGAAGGGCAGCAGCCCCACGCCGGCCTTCGTCACCCGCGGAAACGGCGCATTTCGAAGCGATCCGTCCATGATCACGAACGTCGCGAGCATGAGGAACCAGAATCCGATCTGGGGGCTGAGTCGCGCGAACGGCGTGTCCGCCGTGATGAGCCGCTCGCCGGCGGATGCAAGCAGCAGCAGGGCCGCGGTGAATATGCCGAGCCCGGCCGCGAGCTTCGCGGCGCGAACCTTCGCGGATTCACCAAGGGTGGCGAGCACGAAACTCACCACCACGAACCCTGCAAGCGCGCCGATGAGCAGCGGGGCCTGCACGTCGATGAGGGCGTGGAGCTCGCCCTCGGCCACACGATTTGGTTTGAGCAGAACGAAGGGTAGAAACAGAGCCACGATGGCGAGGACTGCGCCTGCCATCGTGACCCGCTCGACTCGTAGTTGTATGGACTTCACGGGAAGCCCCCTCGGGGGTTCAGCCGGCTGCTAGTCGAGAAAGCCGTTCTCGGTGAGGTAGTCTTCCGCCACCTGTGCTGCGTTCTCGCCCTGCACCGCGATCCGCGCGTTGAGTGTCTGCAGCGTCTCCAGATCGAGAGAGGAGAACACGGGCTCGAGAATCGTCTCGATTTCGGGGTACTCATCAAGCACCTCCTGCCGCACGATAGGGGCCGGTCGATAGAATGGCTGCACGTTGCGTGAATCCTCGAGAACCCTGAGGTTGAGCGCGCTGAGGTTGCCGTCGGTGCCATAGGCCATTGCGGCATTCACACCGTCGGTTTCGCGTGCCGCAGCCTGGGTGGTCGTGGCGGTGTTGCCGCCGGAGAAGGTGAGCAGCTGATCGTTGGACAGGTCGAAGCCGTAGGTGTCTTCGAACGCCGGAAGCGTGTCCGGGCGGGTTACGAACTCCTCGGATGCCGCAAGCTTGAACTCTCCGCCGTCCTCGATGTAGGAGGCGAGGTCGTCGAGCGTCTCGAGACCTTCAGCCTCTGCGAGGTCCTGACGGACGGCAATCGCCCAGGTGTTGTTGGCCGGCGCAGGCTGCAGCCACACGATGTTATGGTTCTCCATGTCGAGACGCTTGATGGTCTCGTAGCCCTGTTGGGGATCCTTCCACACATCGGGGGATGCCGCCTCGGGATAGAAAAACGCCCCGTTTCCCGTGTACTCGGGATAGATGTCGATCTCCCCGTTAATAATGGCTTTGCGAATGACATCCGTGGGACCGAACTGGGTGCTGTCCTCGACCTCGAAACCGTCGGCTTCAAGAAGCTGAACGATCATGCTGCCGAGCAGCGCGCCCTCGGTGTCGATCTTGGAGGCCACCGTTACGGGACCTTTCTGTTCCTGCATCTCCTCCTGAGAACCGGTTGCACCCGCGAAGAGCACGGGAACCAGCAGAAATACAGCAACCACCATTGAACGAAATGTTCTCATACAAAACTCCTTTCGGTTGCAGGCGATGTTATAAAATAGGGAGGCTCACCTGCACCGTCAACAAAGGAGCCTGCGAGCTTACCGTTTCCCGCGCGTCCGGGGCGGGGTCAGTCGAAGGGCCGTGCACCGAATTCGCTGATCATGCGATAGGGATATCCCGGATCAGGCCTGCTCGCCTCATCGAGACGGGAAAACTCGTCGTCAGTGAGCTGCAGATCCACCGCACCCAGATTGTCGTCGAGTTGCGCGGGGGTGCGGACTCCGAGCAGAACGGAGGTGACGGTGGGCCGGCGAAGCAGCCAGGCGAGCGCGACCTGCGAATAGGTTGCGCCCCGGGCATCGGCAATCTCTCCCACCGCATCGAGGGTACGCCAGTTTCGTTCCACGTTCCGCCGGCTCCAGGCCTCCTCCGCGCCCTCGGGCATCATCGCCAGGCGACCTTCCTCGGGCCGCTCGCCGCGTCGGTACTTGCCGGATAGAAATCCGCCGCCGAGCGCGCCCCAGGGGATCTCACCCACCCCCTGATCGGCAAAAAGCCCCTCGAACTCCCGCTCGATGTCACGGAGCACCAGACTGTGCTGATACTGCGCCGCGATGTAGCGCACCAGTCCTCGTGCGTCGCTCATCGACAGTGCCTTCATGAGCTGCCACGCGGCGAAGTTGCTCACGCCGATGTAGCGGATCTTCCCGTCGCGCACCAGATCATCGAGCGCCCGAAGCGTCTCCTCGAGCGGTGTCACCGGGTCCCACATGTGCGTGTAGTAGAGGTCGATGTAATCGGTGCCGAGCCTTCTCAGGCTCGCCTCCACGCCGTCGGTTACGTGCTTTCGCGACAGGCCGATATCGTTCGGCCCCTCGCCCACCGGCATCCGCACCTTCGTGGCCAGGATGATGCGATCACGTGCGACTCGCGAGAGGGCCTTCCCCACGATCTCCTCCGAGCGCCCATCGGCATATACATCGGCGGTATCGATGAAGTTCCCGCCCGCGTCGATGAACCGATCGATCATCTCGAGCGATGATTCCTCATCGGCGCCACGCTCCCCCTCTTCTCCGAAGACCATCGTCCCGAGGCAGGCCCGCGAGACGATGAGTCCGCTGTTCCCGAGTGGTCGGTACTGCATTGGTTTCCCCCTGATCGTGAGTCGTGGTGATGTCTACTTACTTTGAAGCTACTGCCCCGGCCGCCCCGGCGGCTACCGTGTGGCGCTCCGCCGGTGGACGACGATGTCGGCCGCAGGCTCGTCGATGATGACGAAGGCATACGGGGAGGTCAGCGCCATGGTGACGATGGCGTCTTCGGGAGGCTCGTAGGCAGTGTAGCAGACGTGGACCGTTCCGCTTGTATCGACCCGACAGGCCGCGTCGACCTCAATCGAGTAGCCACCTGAGGGTCGCTGCCCCATGAAGATCGCGACTGCCGTCTGAGAGTCGAAACGCACCCTCGGCGGATCTGGCTGCGGCACACGCGTTCGCGCCACCCGGGACCACAGATCCGCGAGCTCCTCCTGTGACGTCGCCGTGGCCGCAAGAGGCTCCTGCTGCGCCGCGTTCGCGCCGGAGGCAAGAACCGAGAACGAGACCGACTCGGCGACGCCTTCCCCGGAGCAGGGACACGGGGTGTCGAGGAGCTCGTCGGCGAAGGTGGTCGGCTCGGACTCGGACTCGGGCGTCGGGGTCGCGGGATCGGCCGTTCCGGGAGGAGCTGCGTCGGGGCTGGATCCGGTTTCCGGAGCCCCGCGGGCCTCCGCCGTCCCGGCCGGTCCGAGCAGCATCACCGCGGCCAGCGCGACGACCGCGAGGACCGCCCGTACGTCCCTGCCGGCGTCGGCTCTACTCGATGAGGCTGTAGCGGTAGTTCGGCTGCGCATACTCGATATCCTCGTGTGTGCCCAGAGCGCGTATGGCGGCCTCCACGTTGCCGGCGCCTCGCAGGTCGACGCGATAGAGGCGCCCGCCGATCGGTACGGCCCCCTCGGCGCCGATGCCATCGGCAAGCGAGCGCGCTGCGGCGAGCCCGCGCCCCGCATCGGCATTCTCGGTGAGCTTGATAATGATCGATCCCGTATCATGCTCGGCCCCTGCCTCCGGCAGAATCGCGCCACGACGCTGCGTCGGACGCCTCCCGCGGTTCCGTCCGGCACCGTCGACAGCCAGACTCGAGACCGCCGCACTCGAAATGCCCCCGCCGCTCGCGTCGCCACCACCGAGCGCGCGCGGCTGCACCGGGTACTCGCGCCCCGCGTTTATCAGGTACTCGAGCGCGGCTTGCGCGTCGATCAACCCGTGCCCGAACTGCTCGTCATGGCCCGGTTCGCCGAGGTCTTTCGCGGTGTTGGCAAGGATTGCGTAGACGGCGTCCTGAGTGAGGTTGGGGGCGTAGGAATAGAGGAGCCC
>CAYOFA010000027.1:11221-27651 GCA_964402885.1 uncultured Spirochaetaceae bacterium | reverse complement strand
GCCCGGGCAACCTCGAGGGCCGCCTCGCGGAAATCATCATCCGCTCCCTCTGCAAAGGAGACCCCGACGACCGCCTTGCCTACCTTCGCCGCGAGGCTGGGCATGAACCGGGAGATATTCGGGCTGGAGAGCGCGTCGGTGAAACGCGAGAGCGGCGTGCCGGCGAGAATGCTCACGAGTCGGAGCTCGCTCGAGATGGGCGCAAGGCGCTCTATCATCGCCCCGACGTCCTGCGGCTTTATCGCCAGCACCACCACGTCGCTGAAGGAGACGAGGTGGGCAAGAGACTCGGTGAAATCGCGGGCGCCGTGCGCCTCGATAGCGGCCGCCTTTCGCTCTTCGGAGACCTCCACGACGCCGAGCTCGAGCTCGGGATTGCGGGCCTTGAGGCCCGAGACGATGGCCTCTCCCATGTTGCCGTACCCAATGAGTCCGAGTCGCTGTACCATCTTCTTGCCCGTCCTTCTCTCAGCCGGTAGTTTGTGCTCCGGCGTCCTGAATATTCATGACTGCCGGAACGGTGCGAATGCTCTTCATCACCTTCTTTACGTGTTCGCGTCGGTCGAGCTCCATGGTGAAATAGGCCTCGAGGTTGCCCGTATCGTTCTCCTCAACGCGTCCCTCGATGAGGTGACCGTTGAGCTTTCGAACCGCACCCTCGATCTCGCTGAAGAGATCGGAGGTCTTGCGTGCGGTCACCTTGAACCGGCGGGTCGCCCGGGGTGAGACCGTTTCCCACTCGACGTCGATCGCTCGCTCCTCGTAATCAGGGATGAGCTTGAGGTTGGGGCAGTTGCGCTTGTGCACGATGATGCCCCGACCACGGGAAACGTAGCCTACGATGTCGTCTCCGGTCGTCGGGTTGCAGCATCCGGCAAAGTGGATCATGAAATTGCGATCATTCCCGATGCGCACCCCGACTTTGCGCCGGTCGAAGATCTTGTTCTGTGCCGGCTGTTGGGCCGGCTGGTCGGGAGCATGCTCCTCGGGCTTCGGGCTCGCGGGCTCTTCCTGCTTGCGGCGCGCGACGATGCTGCGGTCGATGATCAGGTTTTCGTCGTGCTTATTGAGCCAGTGGCGGATCTTCGATCGGGCGCGACTGGTGTGGGCATAGCGCAGCCAGTTGAGGTGCGGGTGCGCGTTGGGGTTGGTCATGACTTCGATGACCTGCGTGTTCTTCAGCTCCGCCTTCAACGGAATGATCGAGCCGTCTGCTTTGGCGCCCGACGTGTGATTCCCGACCTCGGTGTGAATGTGATACGCGAAGTCGATGGCGGTCGAGCCCTTCGGAAGCTGGATGGCATCTCCCTTCGGGGTGAATACGTAGATGCAGTCCTTGAGAATCTCGCGCTTTATCTCCTCGAGGAACTCACTGGAAGTGATGCGCTGCCCGTCGAGGTCCTTCACGCGGTGCATGATGGCGAGGTCGTGATTGTCGGAGCGCTTGCCGCGTCCCTGCTGCTTGTACAGCCAGTGGGCGGCGACGCCGTACTCTGCCGTGCGGTGCATCTCGAAGGTGCGGATCTGGATCTCCAGCATCTTGCCCCCGTAGCTCAGTACGGTGGTGTGGAGGCTCTGGTAGCGGTTCGCCTTGGGCATGGCGATGTAGTCCTTGAACCGCCCCTCTATCGGTGGCCACAGGCGATGAACCAGTCCGAGTATCGTGTAGCAGGAGGTTTCGTCGACGGCCAGAATCCGGATACCCAGGCTGTCGTAGATCTCATCAAGCGGCTTGTTTCGCCGCTTCATCTTCTCGTAGATGGAGTAGAAATGCTTCGCGCGGGCGTCGACCTCGATCTCGAGGCCGGCCTCGGCGGCCTTCTTGTAGATGGCGTTCTTCACGCGTTGCAGGTAATCGCCCCGATCCCGCTTCTTCTGCTTCACGAAGGCCTTTATCTGGTCGTAGGTCTCGTGGTTGAGGTGCTTGAGCGCGAGGTCTTCGAGCTCGTCCTTGAGCCATGAAATACCGAGGCGCCCGGCAAGCGGAGCGTAGATGTCGAGGGTCTCCTGCGCGATCTCACGACGGCGCTTTTCATTCTTGTACTCGAGGGTGCGCATGTTGTGCAGTTTGTCGGCAAGCTTGATGAGAATGACGCGGATGTCTTTCACCATCGCGAGGAGCATCTTGCGGATGGTCTCGGTTTCCTGGACGTTCTTGTTCTGCGCCTTGACGGTCGCGATCTTCGTAACCCCGTTTACGAGGGCATCGACGTCGCGGCCGAACTCCCGCCGCAGGTCCTGGCGGGTCATCCTGGTGTCTTCGAGGACATCGTGGAGAAACGCGGCAGCAACGGTGGCGGCGTCGAGGTTGAGATCAAGAAGAATCTCGGCGACCTGCAGCGGATGGATGAAATAGGGCTCACCGGAATCGCGTAGCTGTCCCTCATGGAGCGTACGTGAGGTTTTCGCCGCCGATAGGATCCGCTTGCGGTCATCGTCGGCGTAGCTCTCGAGTTTCTTTTCGAATGCCGTGAGCGTCTCTATCATATATTACCCGCGTCGGCCGATCACGACTCGTCTCCGTCCGGCGAGATCCTCTCGAGTGCCGGTCTCTTCGTAGCCGGCGTCCTGCATTATTATGCGGACATCCATATTCTGGTCATCCGCGACTTCGATTACAAGATAACCATAGGGTTTTAGAGAATAAAGAGCTTCTCCCACGAGCCTTCGCACCAGCTCGAGGCCGTCCACTCCGCCGTCCAGGGCGTCGGGCGGCTCCGGCCAGTTGCGCTCGCGCATCTCGGCGACCTCCTCACTTCGGAGGTACGGCGGATTGGAGACGATGAGGTCCCAGGTGCCGGGTACGCCGTCGAGGATGTCCGCGGAGAAAAAGGGCAACTCCCTCCCGAGGATACGCCGGGCGTTCAACAGAAAGACCTCGTGCGCGCCCGCGGAGAGATCGGAGCCTGCAACCTCGAGCTCGGGTCGCTCGGCGGCGAGCGTCACGGCGATCGCACCTGAGCCCGTGCAGCAGTCGAGCACGCGTGGTGCAGCCGCACCCGGCTCCTGCCCACCGCGGCCGCCGGTCTGGTCGCGGTCCAGGATCTCGAGCACCGCCTCGACGGCAGTTTCGGTGTCGGGTCGGGGCACGAGGACCCGCTCGTCGACGTAGAAGAGCCGGCCGTAGAACTCCTTCTGTCGGCGGATGTAGGAGACCGGAATGCCGCGCTCGCGCTTGGCTATGGAGTCGCGATAGTTTTCGAGCGCGCCGGTCGGCACCTCGCTGAGGAACTCCGCAAAGAGATGCTCCTTGGTGACTCCCATGCAGAAGGCGAGGAGCACGGTTGCGTCGAGATAGGGCGTTTCCGCGCCGTGCCCGGTGAGTCGGGTCGTGCCTTCGAGGATGGCCTCGCGTACGGTCATCGCCGCGTCCGTCAGGTCTCGGCCTTCAGCGACTCCTCACGGTCGGTGAGCTTGAGCGCTTCCACGGCCTCATCGAGCTCACCCTGCATGACGTGATCGAGCTTGTAGAGCGTGAGGTTGATACGATGATCGGTGATGCGGTTCTGCGGGAAGTTGTAGGTGCGAATGCGTTCGGAGCGATCTCCGGAGCCGATCTGACTCTTCCGCGCGGTGTCCCGCTCCTGGCGCTTTCGCAGCTCCTCCGCCTCGTAGAGTCGCGCCTTGAGCACGCGCAGGGCCTTTGCCTTGTTCTTGTGCTGCGACTTCTCGTCCTGGCAGGTCACCACCGTGCCCGTGGGAATATGGGTGATGCGCACCGCGGAATCGGTCGTGTTGACGCTCTGTCCGCCGGGCCCGGATGAGCGGAATACGTCGATGCGCAGATCCTCGTTGGCAAGCTGTATGTCGGTGTCCTCGGCCTCCGGCAGGACCGCGACCGTCACCGCCGAGGTGTGAATGCGGCCGCCGGACTCGGTGGTGGGCACGCGCTGCACCCGATGGACGCCGCTCTCGTACTTGAGGTTGCCGTAGACGTTCCGGCCGGCCACGCTGAACACAATCTCCTTGAACCCGCCGACCTCGGTCGGACTCTGGTCCATCACCTCGATCTTCCACTTGTTCTTCTCCGCGAAGCGACTGTACATGCGGTACAGGTCCGCGGCGAAGAGCGATGCTTCGTCGCCGCCGGTCCCCGCGCGGATCTCCACGATGGTATCCTTGCCGTCGAGCGGATCCTTCGGTACGAGCATGATCTTGAGCTTATTGAGGAGCGACTGCTCCTTCTCCTCGAGCTGCTCGAGCTCCTCCCTCGCCATGGCCTTCATATCCGGGTCCTGCTCCTGCTCGACGAGTTCCCGGGTTTCGGCGAGGGCCTGCTGCGTCTCGGTGTACTCGTCGTAGGCGGCAACGAGCTCGGAGAGGTGAGAGTGCTCCTGCATGAGCTCCTTGTAACGCTTGGGATCCTTGTGGATATCGGGGTCGGCGATGAGCTCCTGCAGCTCGTCATATCGCTGTTTCAGTTGCTCGAGTTTTTCTTCCATTCGACATATCTCCTGCGGCCTCAGCTCCTCAACCGCGGCGCGTGAAGCCGAAGAGGCTCCCGCACACGCCGCCCGCGATGTGGGCGAACTGCGCGATGCTGTCTTCCTGCAACGCTCCGACCACCTCCCGTGCGAGGAAGAGGACCACCACGAGGATGAAGGTCAGCGGGATTTCTCCCGACCTGATATTGGTAAACGACACCAGAAGGATCATCATGAACACGATCCCGCTCGCCCCGAGCAGACCCGTCGACATGAACAGCACATTGATGAGCCCTGTCACGAGGGCGGTAACCGCCATCATGAACAGAAGCTGATTCGAGCCGTACTTCTCCTCGAGAATGGGGCCGAGCAACAACACGAAGGCGAAGTTCGATATCAGGTGGCTCCAGTTCGCGTGTCCGATCACATGGGTGATCAGTCGCGGCCACTGCAGCGGGTTCCCGAAGTCCAGCCGCGCCCCGACCGAAAATACTTCGGAGACCAGGCGTCCGTTGGTGAAGGGATCGAGGACCAGCACCAGTGCGGCCAGAAGCGAGAACGTAAGTGTCACGGGGGCGTTGTAGCGGATGCGCACTGATGCTCCTCTGTTCGTGTCGTCAAACATAGTAGGCCGGTCCCTGCGCGTCAAGCTGCAGGCGGCGTGCCCGACGCGTTGCGTCAAGCCCGCCGATGGTCTATGCTGTTGCCATGCGTGGTCTTACGCTGCTTGCCCTCTGTCTGTTTCTCCTCACCGGCTGCGTGACCCGGGCACCGGGGGTCCTCGTCGACCGCGGCGACTCGGACATTTCCTCACTGAGCGTGCGCGACATGCAGCTCTCGTGGCGCTTCGACGAGGAGTTCGTGTACTTCGAGCTCGGTGCGCCCACAAACGGATGGCTCGGAATCGCCTTCGGGCCGACTCCCGGCCTCGGTGCCGGCGCCGTGGGTGGTGCGGGAGTCGTGGCGGGTTACGTCACCGACGACGGCGTGGTCGTGCGTGACGACTACGGCTGCGAGAGTTACGCGCACTGCGCCGACAGCGCCATCGGCGGCACCGACGACCTCGTCGACGTATCCGGCGAGGAGGTCCCGGGGTGGACGGAGATCCGATTCGCCATGCCGCGTGAGTCCCTCGAGCCATTCGATGTCGGGATAGATCCCGATACGACGATGGATGTCGTGCTGGGCTACGGATGTCTCGATCGGCTGGAAGACAACTGGTTCGCGCGATACAAGATACGCATAAGGTTCTGATGGCCGACGATGATGCACAGTGACAGCCGAACCCGCAGGTCCATTCTTGTCGTAGATGATGATTTCGTGACGCTCGAGCGGTATCGCGCGATCCTCGAGACTCATGAGTTCGCCGACTACATCCTCTGTGAAGACAGCCGCGAGGTGCGTGATCTGCTCGTGAGCCGGCCGATAGGCCTCGTCCTGCTTGATCTCAACATGCCGCACGTGCGCGGCGAAGACCTCCTCGAGGAGATAGCAGCCCGATACCCCGACGTGCCCGTCATCGTACTCACCGGTGCGGATGATGTGGAAACGGCGGTCAGCTGCATGAAGATCGGTGCCTTCGACTACATGACGAAGCCGGTGGATCCGAACCGCCTCGTCAATGCGATCGGCCATGCCCTCCGCATCCGCGACCTGCAACGGGAGGTACAGCTCCTCGCCGCAAATGAGGCCGAGGCTCGCATCGAGCACCCCGAGGCCTTCGAGCAGATCATCACCGTAAGCCCGGCCATGCGCAAGCTCTTCAGCTACGCAGAGGCAGTGGCTCCGAGTCCGAAGGCCGTGCTCATAACCGGGGAGAGCGGCACGGGCAAGGAGCTCATGGCGCAGGCGCTGCACCGGCTCAGCGGTAAGACCGGCAGCTTCGTTCCGGTGAACGTCTCCGGGCTCGATGACACGATGTTCTCCGACACCCTCTTCGGCCACGTGCGGGGTGCCTTCACCGGGGCCGAGACCGAGCGACCCGGGCTCATCGAGCGTGCGGCCGACGGTACGCTGTTTCTCGACGAGATCGGCGACCTCGAGCACGGCGCGCAAATCAAATTGCTTCGACTGCTGCAGGAGCAGGAGTATTATCCCCTCGGTGCGGACCGCCCGCGCCGGTCGCGCGCCCGTATTCTCGCGGCCACCAACGCGGACCTCGCCCGCCGCCAGCAGGAGGGCGAGTTCAGAAACGACCTCTACTATCGGCTCATCGGGCACCGCATCGACATCCCCCCGCTGCGCGCGCGGCCGGAAGATCTTCCGGTGCTCTTCAATCACTTTCTCGAAGAGTCCGCGGCCGCACTCGGCCGGGAGATTCCCGATGTGCCCGCGGGGCTTCTCGCCCTGCTGTCGAGCTACCACTTCCCGGGAAACGTGCGTGAGCTGCAGGCAATGATCTACGATGCTGTCAGCAGGAGCGAGCCGGGTGCGCTGGCGTTGAGCTACTTCAGCGAGTACATCGACCGGCAGCAGGGCACGGCCGGTGCCGGTTCCGGGGGACAGAGCGCGGCGTCGACGCCGGTCATCTCTTTCAGCGGCCGATTCCCCACCCTTCGCGAGGTGGAGGATTACCTCATATACGAGGCCCTCGAACGCGCCGAGGGAAACCAGACGATTGCGGCGCGGATGCTCGGCGTTGCGCAGTCCACCCTCAGCAGACGGCTCAGCAAGTAGGCGGACCGTGCGCCGGCGCCACGCGGGCGCCGCGCGGTCGCCGCCCGGGGGCGAGTCGGATCGACCGCATGCGACGTCCGCGGCCGGTCCCGGCGCGGGTGCTATGCGTTCTGCATTGCAGCACACCGCATTGCATTTTCTGCATAACTTATCATTCTGCAACGTGTTAGCGCGCCGACCCCACAATTCTATGCAAATTGCATAGCGAGGCCCGCATGCTGGTCTCCTGCCCATGCCCTATAAGTGTTTCCACTAAAAGACAATATAGAATTATGCTCGAGAGTGAGTATCTGGCACGAGGCTTGCAGTTATGTATATGCGGAAGGCCACCGAACGCACATGTAAGAAAGCATGTAAAAACGCAAGTAAAAACTGTATAGACCGTCCTCTCTTCCCCGGGGTTCCGTGCATGCGGAACCCCTCGTTTTTTCGGGGCCGGTAGCCACGGACCCGGCGGACCCGGCGGGCCGCGCGCTTGAAACGAGCCCCGCGCTCAAGTATAACGAAACGACATGCTCTCCTTTGTGCTGCGCCGGGCCGGGCGGTTGCTCCTGACCGTTCTGCTCATTTCGACCCTGGTGTTCTTCCTCATCCGCATTCTTCCGGGCGATCCGGCCGAGGTCGTGGCGGGCTTCGAGGCAAGCGATGCCGAGCTCGCCGAGATCCGCGACAGGCTCGGAACCGATGAGCCCGTGCTCACCCAGTACATTGGCTGGCTCACTGATCTGCTGAAACTGGACCTCGGCCGCTCGTTTTTCTCCAACGAGCCGGTGCGGGGTCTCATCTTCGCCCGACTCCCGGTTACGCTGCTTCTCGCAGGACTCGCCTTCCTCTTCGCACTCGCGGTGGCGGTACCCCTCGGCGTGATCTCGGCGGTGCGCCGCGGGTCGTTCATCGACTACGTGGGAGTGGTCTACTCGCAGCTGGGCATGGCGATTCCGGGCTTCTGGCTCGGGATTCTTCTTCTGCTCGTGTTCTCGGTGAAGCTCGGCTTCATGCCGCTTTTCGGCGCGGACAGCCTGGTCCATTTCGTGCTGCCTGCGCTCGCGCTGGGGGTCAGCCGCTCGGCCGTGCTGGTGCGCATCGTACGTAACTCCGCCATTCAGGAGCTCGACCGCGAATACGTGCTCACCGCCGAGTCGAAGGGGCTCGCCGAGAGCACCATTCACTATCGCCATCTGCTGCGCAACGCCCTGCTTCCGGTCATCACCATTGCCGGCATTCAGCTCGGCTATCTGCTCGGTGGCACCATCATCATCGAGCAGGTGTTCTCGCTGCCGGGGCTCGGGCGGCTCTTCCTCTCCGGGATCTACGACCGGGACTTTCCCGTCATACAGGCCTCGGTTGTCTTCCTTGCCGTTGTGTTCTCGCTCGTGAACTTCACGGCGGATGTGCTCTACAGCGTGGCGAATCCGCGGATCAGGGTAGGTTGAGATGATCGACGCGAAGGTGGGCGGCGGGGAGGCATCGCTGCTGCGGATCGAAGATCTTACCATAAGCTTCGGACACGGGGCCGATCGGCTTCGCGCGGTACGGTCGCTCAACCTCGAGGTGGGGAACCGCGAGATCCACGCCCTCGTCGGCGAGTCCGGTGCGGGAAAGAGCGTCACTGCCCGCGCTATTCCCGGACTCCTGCCGGAAACCGCCTCGCTCGAGAGCGGCAGCATCCGCTACCGTGATACCGAGCTTACCGCACTCGACCGCGACGGGTTGCGCTCCATCCGGGGGGCACGCATCGGCATGGTGTTCCAGGATCCCGGTCGACATCTCAACCCCTCCCTGCGAGTCGGTCGCCAGGTCTCGGAAGCGCTCGAGGAGCATCTCGGCCTTTCGCGGGGAGCAGCCCGGTCGCGGGCGTTGCGGCTGGTGAAGCTCGTGGAGCTTGCCGATGCCCGCCGCGTGCTCAGGAGCTACCCGCATGAGCTCTCCGGCGGCATGAAGCAGCGAGCCCTCATCGCCATGGCCATTTCCTGTGCACCGGGGCTGCTTATCGCCGATGAGCCCACCACCGCGCTCGATGCCACGGTTCAGGGGCAGATCCTTCGCTTGCTCAAGCGCCTGCGCAGCCGACTCGACATGGGCATCCTGTTCGTCTCCCATGACTTCGGCGTCGTGCAGGCGGTGGCCGACCGCGTGTCGGTGATCTATGCCGGCGGTATCGTGGAATCCGCCGCGGCGGACCGCCTGTTCAACCGCCCCCTCCACCCCTATACCGATCTCCTGATAAGTGCGATCCCGGAAGCGGACAAGCGCGGCGGACGGCTTCGGTCCGTACCCGGCCGGGCGCCGGATCCTCGGGCCGTTCCCCCCGGATGTCCCTTCCATCCCCGCTGCCCGCTTGCGCGTGAGGTGTGCCGGCACGTCCCGCCGCCGCTCGTCGAGCACGCGCCGGGTCACCTCTCGGCCTGTCATTTCGCCGAAGAGCTCCCCGGGGGGCGTGATGCCTGACTGCATCAGGGCGACGGATCTGTGGAAGACGCATGTACGCCGCGGCGTGCTCGGGCGTACGCGGGTGACGGCGCTCAAAGGTGTATCGGTCGCGGTCTCCCAGGGCAAAACCCTCGGTATCGTCGGCGAGTCCGGCGCCGGAAAGAGCACCCTCGCGCGAGCGCTTCTCTATCTCGATCCGCCGGACGCGGGCACCGTGAGCGTCGGGGACGTGGATCTCGGTCGCATATCGAAGCGCGAGCTCAGGCGTATGCGCCCGCGCCTCGGCATCGTCTTTCAGGACCCCAACTCCTCGCTCAATCCGCGGCTGACCGTGGGTGCGAGCATCGAGGAGGCACTGCTGCAGCACATGCGCCGGCGGGGCGCGCGGCGGGAGCGGGTGGGGGAGCTGCTGACTCAGGTGGGGCTCGCCGCCGGTGACCAGGACCGCCTGCCGCACGAGTTCTCCGGCGGACAGCGGCAGCGTATCGGCATTGCCCGGGCGCTCGCCGCCGGCCCGGAGCTCCTCATCCTCGACGAGCCCGTGTCGAGCCTCGACGTCTCCATCCAGGCCCAGATCCTCAATCTCCTGCTCGATCTCAAGGACGAGCTCGACCTGACCTATCTGTTCATCTCCCACGATCTCAATGTCGTCGCCTTCCTCAGTGACGATATTGCGGTCATGAGTAACGGCCGCATCGTCGAACAGGGACCTACAGAGCAGTTGCTGCAGGCTCCGTCGGATCCCTACACGAAGCAGCTCTTCGAGGATACGCCGGTTTTCCACGACCGGCGGCTGCGCTACAATGAAGATCGAAGGAGCGAACCATGACAAACCGCACGCACATTCGCGTGATCCGCGGCGCGCTGATCGGCGCGCTCGCATTTGTGACAGCCGGGACCGCATTCGCCGGCGGCGGTGCCGAGTCCGGAGCCGAAGCCGACGCACAGGTCGTCGAGGTTGCCATAGCCGGCGAGCCCGACACCCTCGATCCGCACGCCACATCGGGCACACTGACGTTCCAGGTGCTGAGAAATGTCTACGACACTCTCGTTGTGCCGAACCAGGAGGGCCGAATCGAGGCGGCGCTCGCCACGTCCTGGGAGACGAGCGAGGACGAGCTCGAGTGGACCTTCACCCTCCGGGAGGGAGTCGAGTTCCACGACGGCTCGGAGATGACCTCGGCCGACGTGAAGGCGACCTTGGAGCGTATTCTCGCCGATGATTCGGGCTCCCCCTGGAAGCCGGAGTTCTCCTCCATCTCGCGTATCGCGACGCCGGACCCCTATACGGTGGTCTTCGAGCTCGACCGCCCCTACGCGCCACTGCTTTCCTCTCTCGCATCGGGGTGGGGCGCGATCCTGCCGGCGGAGCTGATCGAAGCCGACCACGACTTCGGGAACGAGCCGGTCGGGACCGGGCCCTTCCGCGTGACAGACTGGATTCGCGACAATCGCATCGAGCTCGAGCGCCACGATGCTTACTGGATGGAGGGGGCGCCGCGAGTCGACCGGGTCGATTTCAACATCGTGACCGAGCCCTCGGTGCAGGTACAGGGCCTCATAAGCGGTGACCTCCACATCATAGACACCGTGCTGCCCGGCGACATCGAGACGATCCGTCAGGCGGCCGGCGCGGAGCTCTACCGTCAGCTCACCGCCATCGTCCTGGTCATGGCGATGAATACTGATCGCGAGCCGCTGGATCAGCCCGCGGTGCGGCAGGCCATCAATCATGCCATCGACAAGCAGGCGGTGCTCGACGTCGCCTACACCGGCGGGGAGGTCGTGGGCACCTTCATGGACTCGCAGAGTCCCTACTACGTCGATTTCACCGACATGTACCCCTACGATCCGGGGAAGGCACGGGAGCTTCTCGCGGAGGCGGACATCGACGATGAGGTGACCCTCGATCTCGTGGTCCCGCAAAACTATGAGTTCCACGTGCGGGCGGCAGAGATGTACAACGCCATGCTCGCCGAGGTCGGACTCGACACCAGCATCCGCCTCGTCGACTGGTCAACCTGGATCAGCGATGTCTACCGAAACACCCGCTATGACCTCACCGTGATCGGACACACGGGGAAACTCGATCCCGACGGCCGCCTTAACGGCGAGTTCGACTACACCAACTGGGAGGACCCGCGGGCGGAGGAGCTCATCGAGCAGGCGCGCCGGGAGAGCGATTTCGAAACCCGGCGGCGCCTCTACGGTGAGGTGCTCGAGATCATGGCGCGGGAGGTGCCCTTCGTGTACCTCGGGTCACCCTACCTCTACGTGGGTCTGCGTGAGGAAGTCGGGGGCTTCGAGATGGATCCGACCCTCGACACCTACGATTTCCGCCGGCTGACCCTCGAGTAGCGCACGTGCAGCGGGTGGCGCCGACTCTCACCACGATCCTGCTCTACGCCTCGATGGGCTTCGTGCTGCTGCTTGTGGTGTCTGCCATCGCGGCGCCGCTCATCGCGCCCTTCGACCCGGTCGCCCAGGACCTCGATGCGCGCTTCGTGGGGCCGGGGGAGGGCGGTCATCCCCTCGGTACCGACGACTTCGGGCGGGATGTCGCAAGCCGGCTCATCTACGGCGCCCGCTCCACGCTCGTGGTGGGCTTCACCTCGGTTGGCATCGCGCTCGCGCTGGGCCTCATCATCGGTCTCGCGTCGGGGCTGTCGGAGGGGCTGCTCGACAGCGCACTCATGCTGCTCATGGACGCGATCCTCTCGTTTCCCACCGTGCTTCTGGCCATCACCGTGGTCAGCGTGTTCGGGTACGGCATCATGCAGGTGATGATGGCGGTAGGCGTTATCTTCACCCCGGTGTTCGCCCGCCTCGTGCGTGCCGAAACCCTCGCCGTGAAGGCCGAGGAATACGTCGAGGCTTCCCGGGCGCTCGGCAGCCCCCTGCGGCGGACCATCAGGATGCACATCCTCCCCAACGTGCTACCGAAGATCATCGTGCAGGCCTCCATCACCTTTGCGCTCGCGGTGGTGATCGAGGCCTCGCTCTCGTTTCTCGGCCTCGGAACCCAGCCGCCCAATCCGAGCTGGGGGCTGATGCTCAAGGATGCGCGGAACTATCTCCTGCGGGCGCCGTGGCTCGCCCTCTATCCGGGAATTGCGGTCGCGCTGACGGTGCTGAGCCTGAACATCATCGCGGACGCGCTCTCGGAGCGCTTCTCGGCGACGTCCCGTGCGAAGCAGCGGACCTACTTCCGCCCCTGATAGCTCCTGCGCAGCTCATCGACGATCTCGATCAGTGGAAACGGCGCCGAGCAGGTGCGGGGACAGGAGAGCATCCGCTCGTCGGAGAGATTGTGGTTCCCCACCAGAGCCTCGACCGACGGCTCTGACGCGTCGGCGTCGGCATCGAAGAGGGGAACGCGGCCCGACCAGCCTGCCTCGATGCCGGTGAGCACCCGCTCCGCGCGAGTGACTGCATCCTCGTAGAGGTCATACAGTGAGTCGGTGCGCCGCTCGGTTTCGTCGCAGGGGTGGCACCACTCCGCACCGGAGGCGTTGGCGAAATCATAGCCGGCGGGGATCTGCGGGGGGTGAAGGAGGGCGATGAGGGCCCGTTCGTGTCGCTCGTTTTCCGCGTGATCAATCGCTCTTCGCATCGCCGCATCGCCGACCATGTTCGTGTAGCCGTAGAATCCCATGGAATCGAGGTAGGCATTCTGCAGACGCGCGGGAAGATCGGCGTCGCCGTCGGCACGGTCGAAGGCCGCGAGGAATCCGGCCGTGATCATGGCCGCGATCTCGGCCGGGAGATGTGGTCCGCAGTCTACGATTTTGCGAAAATCGATCTCCCGCGGCTCGGTATGGCGAAAACGGCGAAGGAGCAGCACGTCGACGATGCGCTCGAAGAATGCGTGGGCGCGGGGAAACACGCGACTGTCGGGGAGGTCGCTGAAGTAATTGATGAAGGGGTGGAGCTTCCTGTCGAGTACGGCATGTGCGGCGTAGCCGAGGACGAACATTCCCGCCTCCGAGCGCAGCGGCAGTTCCTGCCCGGTGGCCCACCGGATCATTCCCGCCACGGACCGCCCGTAGTTCTTTCGGTGCGAGAGCGAGCCGTAGAGCAGTCCCGAGGGCTTTCGACGGCGGTTGTGATAGAACTGATCGGGTCCCTGGGCGCCGAGGGTCAGAAAGCTTCTGAGGCGCCCGGGCGGGTCCGCGAGATCGGGAAACGCCCGGGCGACGCTGTCCTCGGTGTGGATCAGGTGGGCAAGATGCGACGGCATGTCTGGAAACAGTAGCAGCAACGGCGAAGCATCGACAAGCCTGTTGCAACCGGGCATTTACGTGGCGCCGGCATGTCGCTACACTTGAGGCCATGGACCCGTACAAGATACTCGTCGTCAATTGCGGAAGCTCGTCTCTGAAATACGAAGTGTATGAAATGCCCTCGCGCAGCAGCCTCGGAAAGGGGTCTGTGGAGCGCGTCGGCGAGAAGACCGGTCGCCTCGAGCAGACCTCGCAGAACGGCCGCATCGTCAAGGAACAGGCGATCCCCGACCACCAGACCGCGGTCAAGCTCATGGGCGATGCCCTCGTCAACGATCCCCAGGGGGTCGTCGGCACCCTCGATGAGATCGTTGGTGTGGGCCATCGCGTGGTGCATGGCGGTGAGAAGTACGCCGAGTCGGTCATCATCGACGACGACGTGATCGCCGCTATCGAGGAGAACATCGAGCTCGCACCCCTGCATAATCCGGTGAACCTCACCGGTATTCGAAACGTACGGGATCTCCTTCCCGACGTTCCACAGGTCGCGGTATTCGATACCGCCTTTCACCAGAGCCTGACTCCCGCGGCATTTCTCTATGGACTCCCCCGCGAGCTCTACGACCAGTACAAAATCCGCCGCTACGGCTTCCATGGCACCAGCCACCGATTCGTTGCCGCGGAGGCGATGAAGTTCGCCAAGCGCTCCTTCGAGAACACCAACGTCATTTCCTGTCACCTCGGAAACGGCGCCTCGATAACGGCCATCAAGAACGGACAGTCCATCGACACCTCGATGGGCTTCACTCCGCTCGAGGGTCTGGTGATGGGGACGAGAAGCGGCGACATCGACCCGGCCATCCTCTTCTATCTCATGGAGCGCGGATACACCGCCTCGCAGCTCAACGAGATGCTGAACAAGAAGAGCGGCCTTCTCGGGCTCTCGGGGATCTCCAACGACCTGCGCGATCTCGAGGAGGCGGCCGAGCGCGGCAACCGAAACGCCCAGGACGCACTCGATGTGTACGCCTACCGCATCCGCAAGTACATCGGCGGATACTCGGCAAACATGGTCAAGACCGACCTCCTGGTGTTCACCGGCGGCATCGGGCAGTACGGCACCCGCATGCGCGAGCGCATCTGCAACCGCCTCGAGAACATCGGCATCGTCATGGACTACCGGAAGAACCTCGAGAACGGCCCGCGAATGGGCGTCATTTCCATGGATTATTCCCCCGTGACCATCCTCGTGATACCCACCAACGAGGAGCTGCAGATCGCCATCGACACCTATGACCTGGTCAAGCCCACGGAGTAGGCGTGCAGCGCGTTTTTGCCACTGACGATTTCGTCACCGGCGTGCGGTGTCCGAGACAGTTGTGGTACCGCATGAACGACCCGGACGGGCCGGGCGCAGGCGACCCGGACGGGTCGGGCGGAGCACGGGGCCCCGACGACGAGGGCTCGGCGTTGCATCGTGCCTATCAGGAGGATCAGCACCGCAGGCTTGCCTCCGTTGCCGGCCTGTCCTCCGAGCCCGAGGTCAGGGAGTACGAGCTCACGCCCGAGTGGCGCGTCTCGGCACGCGTAGAGGAGCTCGCGGAATCGGAATCCGGTCGGAGCCTCATCTTCCTTCGTCCGGCAACCTCGGTAAAAGATTCGTTCGTCTGGGAAGCCGCCTTCGCCGATCACGTGTTCGCCCGAACAGGTGACGGCGGCGGTGAAGTGATTCTCCGCTACCTGAGAAAGACCTATCGCCGCATTCCCGGAGATGGCTACCGGGGGCTTCTCATCGATGCCGATGTGACCCGTCGTGCGCGCGGCAGAGCTGCGGAGGTGCCGTCGCGCCTGGAGCGGATGATGGGGATCCTCGCGCTCCCCGAGGCCGACATGCTCGCGCAGGTGGAGCCCTGCAGGCGCCGCACCTGTCCGGTGTGCACCGCGGGCAGAAGCAAGGTCGAGCGACTCGCCGAGCTTCCTCCCGACAGCGAGCTCTCTCCCGTGCAGGAGATCCACCTCGCAGCCCGCGCGAGCGGCGAGCGCCACCTCGATCGCCCCGCGATTGCCGCCTTTCTCTCAGAGCTCGAGTATCCGCTGTGCTTCCTCGACTTCGAGGCCTACAGCGAGGCCGTGCCGACTGCGGCCGGCATTGCCCCCTGGGAGCATGTCCCGGTGATCTACTCTCTGCACCGCCGGGCGCGCCCGGGCGCTCCCCCGGATCACCACGTCTACGCCGCCCCGCCGGGCGAGGACGGACGTGCCGCGCTCTATCGTGACCTGGTCTCCCGAATCGGCGAGGGCGGAAGCATCGTCGTGTACGGGAAGGGCTTCGAACGACGAATGCTCGAGCGCCTCGCCGTCGGGGCTGCGTCGGTCCCGTCGCCGCCGCTCGAGAACATCATTCCCCGCCTCGTCGATATCTCACGCATCTTCGCGCGCGGTGAGTACTACGATCCGCGGCAGGAGGGCAGTGCCTCATTGAAGGCGGTCTATCACGCCATGATCGGGAGCGATTACGCTGAGCTGGAGGTAGCCGACGGGCGCGATGCGAATGTGCTCTACTACTTTCTCAGACACGGTTTTCCCGCGGGGCAGGAGCTCGACGGCGAGGCCGTGCTGGAGGACCTCAAGCGGTACTGCTCACTCGATACCGAGGCGCTCGTCCATATCGTGGAAA
>CAYOFA010000027.1:5832-11121 GCA_964402885.1 uncultured Spirochaetaceae bacterium | reverse complement strand
AGCGGCGGCCCGGGGTTCCGGGCC
This sequence comes from uncultured Spirochaetaceae bacterium, assembly GCA_964402885.1. Taxonomy (GTDB): domain Bacteria; phylum Spirochaetota; class Spirochaetia; order DSM-27196; family PWMO01; genus JAAAOH01. The sequence continues at coordinate 11,097 of CAYOFA010000027.1, read as the reverse complement.
ACCGCCGAAGGCGGTCTATCTCCGAGTAACGGTGAAGTTATCGAAACGTGCCGCAAGTGAGTTCGTCCGAAGACTTACGTAGTCTCCGTCGAGCATGTCCGGATCGACATTGAAGTAGAAGCGGATCGGGGCCGTGGGGTCCTTAACGCCGACTTCACCGGTGCGCGTGTTCACGCGGATGCTCACCGGGATGTCTCGACGCAGATACGGTCGAAGGTCCGAAACAGCGAACCGCCGGCCCGAGACCTCTTCGAGTGCGCGTACGAGATCGATGCTGGCCCGCGAGTCGCCGAAGAGACGACGCATCTCGCTGCTTCTCATCAGATCCATCGTAACGTGGTCCGAGCTCTCGTAGACCTGCGCGCGAAAGCCATAGTGCGTGGCGTCGTTGCGCCGCGTTTCAGGTCGTGTGTCGAGATTCAGCCACAGCAGATAACTCTCGTCGTTGCCCCATGACTTACCGCGGAGAGGCGGATCAGTGACACCGAGATGGACGCCGAAGCCCGCATGATACCGGCCGGCCTCATAGTCGGCCATGCTGCGGTAGCCGCCGTCAACGTAGCGGATCGTGAAATCGATCTGGTAGACCCCCTCCTGGGGAACTTCCCGGTCGATACGGGCCATCCCGGCCGCGGTGCTCCCCTGCACGAGCTGTCCGCGCTCTACGCTCCAGTCGCCGTAGCCGGGTACCCACGCTCCCATGCGCGAGAAACTGTCGTCTACAACGGTTGACTGGGCGAACAGTACGAACGGCAGGCACAGAAGTGCTACCACGAGTACGAGTTTTCGCATGTTTCCTCCTCCTGTTCGGGTTGAAACCAACGTGTGCACCCGAAAGCGGCGCACATCCCACCATCTTCCATCATAAGGCGACTTCCGTGTACACGCAACTTAGTTTTCTGTTAGGAGGAGTGTTCCATTTCGAGTGTCAGCGTGGGCTTGTCACATACCTCCGGCGGACCGTAGTACTGAATGGCCCCCGGGAAGCGATAGGAGGTCTTGATTTCCCATTCGGCGCGGTGAGCGGCGAAGGTTCGAAACGGTGTGTCGGAGAGCTCCACGAGTGCCTTCCTGATGACCGGCTTCAGTTGGCCGGCCCGCTGCTCGAGATTCATGAACATGGTCAGCGGGACCCCCGCCGGTTTCCATTCTTCTGCGGGGCGTGCGAGGTTCTGCACGGATGTGACGTATCCGGTGAGCCCGCCGGCGATAAGGGCGCAGGCGGTGTAGCCGAGCGTGTAGCAGTAATCCGCATCGAAATTGGAGGGGAAGGCGCAGCGGCCCTCGTAGCCGAAGAAATGGCGCATGGCGCTGAATTTGCCGTTGAACCGCCCGGTGGCCTTCATCTCGTTGAGGCGGGAATCGACCATGTCGATCAGGAGCTTCTCCGTTTCTATGCGGGAGACCTGCACATTGCCGTGGGGATCGCGGTCCATCAGCAGCTGTCGCTGGATCTCGTTGGGAAGTGATGAGAATACATGGGACGCGTCGCGGGACAGCTTCCGGTTGATCCACTCCGACTGATCCTCATAGGTGTGCAGTGTCTGGAAGTACGCCGCGTCGTGGGCTAGGATGCGATTGAGCTCGGAGATCATGCCCTTCATCTCGGGAATGAACTCGATGAGCCCTTCGGGGACGAGGAACACGCCGAAATCCTCGCCGTTCTTCGAGCGCGTGACGACCTGATCCACGATTCGGTCCACGAGGTCGTCGAGTGTCTGCTGCTTCTCGGCCACCTCTTCGGAGATGATGCAGCCGTTGGGGTGAGTCTGCAACGCGCACTCGAGGGCGATGTGCGAGGCCGAGCGCCCCATGAGCTTGATGAAGTGCCAGTACTTCCGCGCAGAGCTCGCGTCGCGGGCGATGTTCCCGATGAGCTCGGCGTAGGTTTTCGTGGCGGTGTCGAATCCGAACGAGGTCTCGATGTACTCGTTCTTCAGGTCGCGGTCGATCGTTTTGGGAACGCCGATGACGCGCACATCGGCATCCTTCGAGCGGAAGTACTCGGCCAGCAGCGCCGCGTTGGTGTTGGAGTCGTCCCCGCCGATGATCACCACCGCATCGAGCTCATGCTTCGTGCACACCGCGAGAGCGGTGTCGAATTGCTCCTCCGTCTCGATCTTGGTACGGCCCGAACCGATCATGTCGAACCCGCCTGTGTTGCGATACTCATCCACGAACTTGGGGGTGAGTTCGATCACCTGATCTTCGAGAATACCGCTCGGCCCGCCGAGGAAGCCGTAGAGCCGGGACTGCTGGTTGGCGCTCTTCAGCGCGTCGAGGAGGCCGACGATGACGTTGTGTCCGCCCGGGGCCTGTCCGCCTGAAAGTACAACGCCCACCTTGAGCGGTTTGATATCCTGTGCCGAGTCCGAGGGGGTGAAGCGTGCAATGGGCGCCCCGTAGGTCAACGGGAACGCCTGCTTCAACCCGCTCTGGTCGCTGGTTGCCTCGGTCGGCTCGCCGAGCTCGACGGTGATGTTGGTGAGCTTGTCCCTGAGTACCGGTGGAAGCTTCGGCTCATAACTATAGCGTGCGTTCTGAAGTGGGGATCGTTCCATTGATCTGCTCCTTGAAGATGATGGTAAAGATGCGCGGCGCGTTGTTCAATCCGTGCCGCTGTCGCAGAGCCTGCAGACGCCGGTCCCTCGCACGGTGAGCTCGGTCACCGCCTCACGGCCGAGGACGGCCGCCATGGTTTCCCGGTACGCGCCTGCGCGGGCCAGTGGCACGTAGGTCTGTATCGTGCCGGCGAACCCGCCTCCGTGCACCCGCGTCGCCCCTTCGATCCGCGGCGGATGTGCGAAGAGGTCCGGCCGCTCGAGGAACTCCTCGCTCAGCGCGAGGGCCACGGCAATTCCCTGTCGCCGGGGCGTGCCCGGCGAGTAGCAGTTCTGAAGAAATCGCCAGGACGAGCGACCCGACTCACCGACCTCGGCAAGGAAACCGTCGAGATCGCCGTCGGTGAGCATGCGGCTCTGACGAAGCACCCGCTCGTTTTCCTGAAAGAAGTGGAATGCGCGAAGGACCGCGCGGTCGCCGGCCGCCTCTCGAAGCTCAGGGATCCGCCTCCGGAACTCCCCGTAGTCGACCTCACGAAGCCGTTCAGCGCCGAGCGGACGTGCGACGGCCGCCATGTCGGTGACGATTGCGGCGTAGTCGTCGGTGAGGTCGGCGTGATCCTCCCCGGAGTCTACCGCGAATAGCTGGTACCCGTGATCCTGGAAGCTCACCGGTATTTGCTCCACGTGCGGCTCGTCCTCGTTTCTGAAATCGATTGCTACAACACCGCCGCTCGCACAGGCGATCTGATCCATGAGCCCCGAGGGCTTGCCGAAAAAGCGGTTCTCCGCATGACGCCCGGCGAGCGCGAGCTCGAGGGTGCTGAGACGACCACCGTTGTAGAGGACGGAGAAAATCTCCGCGATGAGCACCTCGAAGGCCGCCGATGAGCTCAATCCCGATCCCGACCCGACGCGGCTCGTGACGACCGCGCTGAAGCCGCCCGCCACGTATCCCGCGGCCTGCAGGTACGCGGCAACGCCGCGAATCAGCGCCTCCGGCCTCCCGTGCTCCCGCTCGCCGGGCTCGAGCACGCCGAGATCGACCCGGATGAGCTCTTCGTAGCCCTCGGACACGATCTCGACCAGATCGTCCTCGCGCGCGGAAACAGCAGCCACGGTATCGAGCGATACGCTTGCGGCAAGCACCCGTCCCGCATTGTGGTCGGTGTGGTTACCCCCGAGCTCCGTGCGGCCCGGTGCGGAGAACAGGTGGATGTGTTCGCCGCCGAAGCGGCGGTCGAGCTCCGCGGCGAGATCGGCGAGCCGCGGCCTCTCCTCGCGGTAGGTGTCGGGATACACGCCCGCAAGCGCGCGATCGAACCGTCCCTCACGAATATTGCCTGCGAACTGTGAAGCAATGCCCATACTGGTCCAAGCCTATCACAGGGCTCCGGGGCAGGAAAGCTCTTCGACTTCGTTGACGGTCGGGTAGGGCGACGCTACACTGTCGCCCATGGCGATCCTCAGGATGGTCAACTCGATCCGGCCCTATGACTGGGGCTCGACCACCGAAATACCTCGCCTCACCGGTATCGAGAATCCCAGCGGTCAGCCGATGGCTGAGCTGTGGATGGGCGCCCATCCCGGCGCACCCTCCGCCGTGCGACTCGAGGGAGAGTCACATCCGCTTCCCGAGTACCTCTCCCGCGACGCGGAGAGGACCCTCGGCCCTGAAGTTGCCCGGCGCTTCGACCGCCGTCTGCCCTTTCTCCTGAAGATTCTCGCCGCCGGCCGACCGCTCTCCATTCAGGCGCACCCCGACCTCGAGCAGGCCCGGGCGGGATTCGCGCGGGAGAACGAGGCGGGTATTCCCCTCGATGCCTTCGAGCGATCCTACCGTGACGACAACCACAAACCCGAGCTCATCCGCGCGCTCACCCGTTTTTCGGCCCTGCGCGGGTTTCGCCCCCTTGCAGAAATTGCACAGGAGTTCTCCGGCTCGGAGTTCTCAGGCGCGGGATCGTCGGGCTCGGCGGCCCCGGGGGACGGAATGTCCGAACTGGCCGCCGCCGTTTCCGAGCTTCGGGCGGCACCGGGTGAGTCGTCACTGCGGCGCTTTTTCTCCGCGCTCATGAGCACGGACGAGACCAAGCTGGCCGAGGCCGCGCTCCTTCGCGCGCGGAACGCCGGGGCGCGAACGCGCTACGAGTGGGTGCGACGCCTCGGTGAGGAGTACGGCGCCGACCGCGGTATTGCAGCACCGCTCTACCTCAACTGCCTCGAGCTCGAGCCCGGTGAGGCCATGTTCCTGCCTGCCGGGACGCTGCACGCCTATCTCGAGGGCGTCGGTATCGAGGTGATGGCAAACTCCGACAACGTGCTCCGCGGCGGCCTCACCAGGAAGCATGTCGACGTGCCCGAGTTGATACGAACGCTGGCCTTCGCCCCCGACGAGCCCGAGATCCTGCGCGCAGACCCTGACACTCCGCCGGGTCGGTGGCACCGCTACGCGACGCCTGCACCCGAGTTCGCCCTCGAGGAGACCCGCGTGGACGGCACGGCCCGGCGCCCGCGACCCGCCGCGGCGCCGGAGGTGGTGCTTGCGCTCGAAGGCTCGGTCCGGCTGCGCGAGCGCGCAGGCGAGGGTGTGGAGCTCTCGCGCGGGCAGTCCGCCTTCGTCACCGCCGATACCGGGGACTATACGCTCGAGGGGACGGCCCGCGTCTTCGTCGCCACCGTCCCGCTCGAGCCCGCGCCGGGG
>CAYOFA010000027.1:0-5732 GCA_964402885.1 uncultured Spirochaetaceae bacterium | reverse complement strand
GCGGACTCGTGCCCGAAGCGGGTTCGTGATATCATTATTCGCGCCTCGGATCGCCGCGGGGTGCCGGCGCGCTTCGTTTCGCGGCAGGACGCCGGGGTCCGCAGCGCAGGCAACGTGGAGAGCATCGTCACCGAGGAGGACGCCGACGAAGTCATCGTCTCCCGGGCCGCGGAGGGTGATATCGCGATCACCCGTGACATACCGCTTGCCGCGCGGCTGGTCGAACGTTCGGTGGTCGTGCTCAACACCCGCGGCGAGGTGTATACGAGTGAGAACGTCCGCGAGCGGCTCTCCGAGCGGGACTTCATGTACGAGTTCCGAAGCGCGGCGTCCTTTACCGAGCCCGGCAGGCGCTACGGAACGCGGGAGGTTACGGCATTCGCAAATGCCTTCGACCGTGAGCTGGAAAAACGCTTGAAATAGGGACTGTATCGTTATTAAATTACCGGTAGTGGCAAAGATGACCAATTCAATCAGCATGAGGTGTCGCACATGAGGACGACTCAAGTAACCGACGGTGTGTTCCGTCTCTCCGCAAACGTCGACAACATCCTGTTCGAGGGCATGTGGCCCATCCCGAACGGCATTGCAATGAACTCCTACGTCGTGAAAGGCGAAAAAGCCGCGATCATCGACGGCGTGTGTACCTGGGAAGGTGTTCCCGAGGAGCTCTTCGAGCAGCTCGATCAGATGAAGGTCAAGCTCGAGGATATCGATTACGTGATCATCAATCACATGGAGCCGGATCATTCCGGCTGGCTCGAGCCCTTCTCGCAGCTACGTGGCGATGACAACTTTGAAATCCTCTGCACGCAGCGCGCGGTGCCGTTGCTCGAAAGCTTCTACGGGATCACGAAGAATATTCGCCCGGTGAAGTCCGGAGACACGCTGGACCTCGGCGACGGGCGGGTGCTGGCCTTCGAAGAGATCCCGAACGTGCACTGGCCGGAGACAATGGCGACCTACGATACGAAGTCGAAGACGCTTTTCCCCTGTGATGCCTTCGGTTCCTTCGGCGCCGTCTCCGATGATGCGCCCTACGACGACCAGCTCGACCAGAGTCAGATCGACTTCTTCGAGCGCGAGGCTTCACGCTACTTCGCCGATATCGTCGCCGCCTTCTCGATGCCGACGAAGAAGGCCATCGACAAGGTGGAGTCCCTGCCGGTGGACATCATAGCCCCCGGACACGGTATCGTCTGGCGCAAGAATCCGCAGAAGATCGTCGACGACTACAAGCGCTACGCAAGCTACTCCAAAGGGCCGGCAAAGCCGGAGGTCACCGTCATCTGGGGCAGCATGTACGGGAACACCGAGCAGGGCGTCGAGCCGGTCGTCCAGGGCATCGAAAGTGAGGGCGTGAAGGTGCATGTGCATGAGGTTCCCGAAACCGATGTCGGGTTCATTCTGCAGTCGGTCTGGGAGTCATCGGGTGTCGTGCTTGGCATGCCGACCTACGAGTACAAGATGTTCCCGGCCATGGCGGCCGTCGTCGACGAGATCGGCAAGAAGAAGGCATTCAACCGCAAGGCCTTCAGCTTCGGCTCCTACGGCTGGTCCGGAGGCGCCCAGAAGGAGCTCCAGGACATCGTGGAGCGGAACAAGATGAAGTGGGACTTCCTCGAGTCGGTGGAGTTCATGGGCAAGCCGACTGAGGACGAGAAGGAACTCCTGAAGCAGCGCGGAAAAGAGCTCGCGGTCAAGGTCAAAGAATGGTGCAACGCGTAGAGGTAAACGCGTAGAGGAATAAGGTAGCCTGTTGCCGGTGCCGGCAACAGGCTCGCCTGTCGTCCCTACCAAGGGGGCGTTCCTTCCCGGTCATTAGAAGGCGGCGTTTTTCGGGGTGCGCGGGAAGGGGATGACGTCGCGGATGTTCTGCATTCCGGTGACGTACTGAACCAGCCGTTCGAAGCCCAGCCCGAAGCCCGAATGCGGCGCGCCGCCGAACTTTCTGAGCTCCAGATACCACCAGTAATTCTCGGGCGCGAGCCCCATCTCCGCAATCCGCCGCTCCAGGACGGCGTAGCGGTCTTCGCGCTCACTCCCTCCGATGATCTCCCCCAGACGCGGCACGAGGACGTCCATCGCGCGGACGGTCCGCTCATCGTCGTTGAGCTTCATGTAGAAGGCTTTGATCTCCTTCGGGTAGTCGGTGACGATGAGAGGCTCCTTGTAGACGACCTCGGTGAGGTACTTCTCGTGCTCCGATTGCAGATCGCTTCCCCAGCTCACCGGATACTCGAAATCGACGCCTGAGGCCTCGAGCTGCTCGACCGCCTCGTCGTAGGAGATGCGGCGGAATGGGGACTCCACGACGTGCTTCAGGCTGTCGATCAGGCCCGGGTGGATACGCTTGTCGAAGAAGGCCATGTCCTCGGCGCAGTCATCGAGCACGTGGCGCAGGATGTGTCGGACGAACTCCTCGGCGAGATCCATGTTGCAGGTGATGTCGCAGAATGCGACCTCGGGTTCTATCATCCAGAACTCGGCAAGATGTCGGCTCGTATTGGAGTTTTCCGCGCGAAAGGTCGGCCCGAAGGTGTAGACCTTCTCCAGCGCGAGGGCGTAGACCTCGGCATTGAGCTGGCCGCTGACGGTGAGATAGGCAGGGCGCCCGAAGAAGTCCTTGTCGTAGGCGACCTCGGTGTCCTTGGAGCGGGCGAGGGCCTCGAGGGGAATCGTCGTGACCTGGAAGAGCTCGCCCGCGCCCTCGGTGTCGCTTGCGGTGATGATGGGCGTGTGCACGTAGATGAAGCCGCGGTCCTGGAAGAATCCGTGTATCGCGGCGCTCAGGGCATTTCGAACGCGCGCGATCGCACCGAAGGTGTTGGTGCGGGGACGGAGGTGGGCGATCTCGCGCAGATACTCGAAGGAGTGTCGCTTCTTCTGAAGAGGGTAGCTGTCCGCGGGGGCCTCGCCGATGACCTCGAGAGCGGTGCCGTGGAGCTCCACCGACTGCTCCTTCCCGGGTGAAGCTTCGACGGTTCCGGTGACGCGCACGCTGGCGCCGGTCTGCGCCCTGTCGAGCTCGGCAAGGGGCGCGTTTTCGCTGCGGTCGAAAATCACCTGAACATTGGAAAGGCAGGATCCGTCGTTCAATTCAAAGAACGTGACGTTCTTGGTGTCCCGTTTCGTACGTACCCAGCCGTGTACGGTCACGGTCTGCTGTTGCGGCTGCAGTTGAAGTACGTCACGCACCCGTGGCTCAGACATTCTTCCTCCTCTCTCGGCGTATGCACTACACTTACCACGGCAACCCGGCGGAGGTAAATATGTTGCAGAAGCCCGCAGGTGGAAGTAGACTGATGGCCGGTTCGTGCCTATGAGCGTCTACCTTGATTCCGAGATCGGTCGCCTCAAACGGGTGATCGTGCACAGCCCGGGCACCGAGATCGAGCGCATGACGCCCGAGTCGGCCCGCCAGTTACTCTATCATGACATCATCCCGATCTCCGTCGTGAGCCGCGAGCACGAGAAGCTCAAGAGCTTTCTCTCGCAGGTGGCCGAGGTGTACGAGATGAAAGACCTCGTGCACTCGGTGATCAACGCCACCGGCGAAGCCAAGGCAGCGGTGGTGCGCGCGATATCGAGCGATGACCGCGCAGGCGAGCTCATGCGCATGGGCGTCGAGGAGCTCACCGACACCCTCATCGGCGGCCTGCCCGCCCGGCGCCATACCCTCACCGATTACCTCTCCGAGCGCCTCTACGACATTCCGCCGCTGCCGAACCTCTACTTCATGCGCGACGGGGCGATGGTCTTTCGTGACCGTGCCCTCATCGGTGCGATGGCACACAGGGTGCGCGTCAACGAGTCCCTGCTCTTGAAAGCTGCGTTCTCCTACGTCCCGCAACTCGGCTCCGAGGGAATACTGTTTGACGGCGTGCTTGAAGGGGGAGGCGATGTGCGCCTCGAAGGCGGGGATTTCATGCCGGTCTCGCAGAACACCCTCATCCTCGGTGTCTCGGAGCGCAGCAGCGCCGAGGCCGTCGATCGCCTTGCGCAGAACCTCATCGACACCTTCGCCGAGCCCTTCCATATCTTCGTCGTGATGCTTCCGCATGAGCCCTCGACGATCCACCTCGATATGGTCTTCACCCTGATCGACCGTCACGCGGCGCTGGTGTACCCGCCCTACGTGCTCGGCCCGAAACGGCTGCGCGTGGTTCGCATGGACGTGGCACCGGGAGAGGAGACTGTCATCCGTGACGTAGCGGGGATCATCGAAGGGCTCGCGGAGCTCGGGGTCGAGCTCGAGCCGATACTCTGCGGCGGGGAGAGCGAGGTGTATCAGCAGCGCGAGCAGTGGATGTCGGGAACCAACGTTCTCGCCTTTGCCCCGGGAAAGGTCATCGGCTATGACTGTAACGTTGCGACCGCCGATGCCTTTGCCGAAGCCGGCTTCACGGTGCGTCCGGTCGACGTCTTTCTCTCCGGCGAGGAGCACGTCGACGACCACGAGAGGCTCCTCGTCCTCACTCCGGGCGTCGAGCTCGCCCGAGGCGGTGGCGGGGCGCGGTGCATGACTCTTCCCGTGGAGCGCGAGCCGGTCGGCTGAGCCCGGCGCAGCGGCACGAGCGCCGTCGCCGACCGGCGGCTGTCGTGGCGCGCCCCGCGACCCCCAGCGACCCCGCGTTGCATGTTTGCTGCCCCATCATGTATATTCATGTTGTTATGCAGCAAACCAATGATCTACGCATCAAGTCGCTCCGTCCATTGGTGGCTCCCAACGTCATGAAAGAGGAGTTCCCCGTGACGGACGCCTCGATCCGCACCGTCGTCGAGAGTCGACGGGCCGTCGAGGACATCATTCACCAACGGGACGATCGCCTGCTTGCGGTCGTCGGGCCATGTTCCATTCACGATCCGGAGGCAGCGCTCGATTACGCCGCGCGTCTTCAGTCTCTCAGGGAGCGAATCCAGGATAAGATCTACGTCGTCATGCGGGTCTATTTCGAGAAGCCCCGCACGAAGCTCGGATGGCGGGGTCTCATCCTGGATCCGTATCTCGACGGCTCATACGATGTCGAAGAGGGGCTGCGGCGGGCACGAAAGCTGCTCCTCGATATTACGCATATGGGGCTGCCCGCCGGCTCCGAGCTGCTCGACCCGATCGTGCCGCAGTACATCGATGATCTGTTGAGCTGGGCCTCGATCGGCGCGCGAACCACCGAGTCGCAGACGCATCGGGAGATGGCAAGCGGCCTCTCGATGCCGGTAGGATTCAAGAACGGCACTGATGGTGATGTAAGAACGGCGGTCAACGCGCTCGCCTCCTCCCGCCATCCGCACAGTTTCATCGGAACCGACCAGGCCGGGCAGACATCCGTCCTCGAGACCGCCGGCAACGACAGCACCCACATCATCCTGCGCGGCGGGAAGGACGGGCCGAACTACCGCGGCCACCATATCGACGCCGCCTGCGCGGTGCTCACCGAGGCCGGCGTGGAGCCGAGCCTCATGGTGGACTGCAGCCACGGCAACTCCCGCAAGAACGCCGCGCGGCAGACAGAGGTGCTCGAGTCGATCGTGCACCAGCGTGCCGAGGGCAAGCGCGAGATCATGGGCATTATGCTCGAAAGCAATCTCGTCGAGGGCCGCCAGCCGATTCCGGACGACCTCGACGAGCTCGTCTACGGCTGCTCCATAACCGACGCCTGCCTCGGCTGGGAAGCGACCGAGGAGATTCTGCTCTGGGCGCATTCGACGTTGTCGAAGGTTCCGGCCTCCGC
>CAYOFA010000026.1:22763-28374 GCA_964402885.1 uncultured Spirochaetaceae bacterium | reverse complement strand
GTATGGTCTTGCTGCGGTTGCCCTCGCTCTCCCCGTGGCGGAGAAAGTAGAACTTTGCCGGTCGGCTGAGTTTCAGGAACTTGCGGGTGTATCCGTGGTGGGTCATGTATGTGTTCTCTCAGTATTCGAGAATGATCTCGCCCCGGACCGAGTTGTCGGTGTATTTGATCATCAGGGTCCGGGATTCGCGATTGTAGTGCCTGCCCTTGATGTAGGACTCGAATGACGGATCGGTACGCCATTGCTGGCCGAAAAGCTCCATGCCGGAGAACGGCGGGAAACCCTGCATGATGATGTAGTGAGTCCGGTTCCGCGGATACTCAACGACAAAGCGGTAGCGGTCGGACGCGATGTCGATCTCGGTGAAGTCGGCGACGGCCAATATCCACGTGCCGGGGCCCACGTCTTCGGCCAGAGAGATCCGAGTCGGATAGGCGGGGTTGCTGCTGAGCAGGGTGTAGACGCGCTCCGGTCCGATGGCGCCTTCCACGCCTTCGAGCCCATCGGCCCCGACGTAGAGAACCGCCGGCAGGAAGCCGTCCTCGTCGGCAAGTGCGAGGCTCGAGCTCACGAGCTGTCGGCCCACCGAAACGAGGCGTCGGTCCTGCTGCTCGGTGCCGGCCGCCTGCAGAATGCGCCCGGCCACAATCGACTGGAAGACCTCCACGCGCCCGGGCCCGCTGCGCAGAAAGAAGCCCTCCTCCCCGGCCCGGTAGAGATTGGGCAACAGCCGTGTCTCAATGATAGAGGCGAAGCGGCTGAACGCGTCACGGCTCTCCTCGTTCGGAAAGTCGGCGAGGTAGTAGTTACGAAGCATCCCGATCGCCTGTGCCATGTTTGATTCCGCGAAATCGATGTCTTCCGACGCGGCGAGCACGGCCCGGTAGAGCTCCTCGCTGCCGCGGTCTATGGCGAACTTTGCCAGGTCGGGAGTTCGGAACAGCTCCGGGTCGCCATTGCTCGCGAGGTCGAGTAGCCGCTCGGTTCGCCTCTCGTCCGCCTCGAGAAACCGTTCGCGGATATCATCGAGGTTACCCAGAAAGGGTGCGGAGAGCAACGAGACCTGACCCGAGTGCCGGTCCGCCGCGCGTCGCATATCGGTGAAAACGGCCGCATACTCATCACGCTGCCAGGCCTCCGCGAGGGTTGCTGTGAGGATCTGCTCGGAAAATGCAGGTGAGCCCGATCGCATGTCCCAGGTGCCGCTACCGTCGTTCAGCCGCGTATTGCTCCACCCGAGGTAGGCGTCGTCGATGAACGCGTCTACGGTGGCCTCGTACTCGCCGGCAGGAATCCACAGCCGGTCGTCCGAGAACCACGTGGCAAACACATCCTGCTGCTCGGCGTTCGCCTGCAGGTAGCGCACGGTCTGCGTATCGGCATCGGCTGGGATGCGCAGGAGGCCCCTCTCGCTGTCGAGCTCCGACTGCGGCGGTGGAGCGAGGTGGTACGTTTTGGACTCGAAGCGTACCGGATATATGCCCGGCAGGGTCGTGCGCTGCAATGCGGCGCCCCCGATGGTGGTCACCGGGAAGCTGATGGAGTCCGCCGACGTCAGCGCCTCGGCAAGCTCGGGGCGCACGCGGAGCTCCTCGCCTTCGGAACTCGAGAGGTCGAAGGAGAGGGTGACGTTCTCCTCGAAGCGGATGCGAAAACCCGTGTCGGTGTTCGAATAGGAGCGAGGGGCAAGTATTCGCGATTCGTTGTTCCCGTCGATGAGGCGCAAGGACGCTTCGTCGTCGAACTCGAAGGCCATACCGCGGTAGGAGACACGCACGAACGATATCGTGCTGCTTTCGCGCTCCACAGTCGCCGTCATTCGGCCCTCGAGGGTCAACCCGTCCGTTGACTCATAGAAGCGTTGACCGTCTGAAAACTGAAGAAACAGCAGGAGAAGAATGACCCCCGCGTACACCACGGGAATCAGAACGAACGCGCCCCGGAGCCGACTTTTCATTATGCGCGGATTGTAGCAGGAGGCACCTGTCCTTGCAACATTCACGCCGTTCTTGTCAAAGCCGAGACCGTATCGATATTATGGGCGAACGTACCCATGAAACGACTATACCGTTGGATTCTAAGCATCGCAGTTCTTATGGTTCTCGTGGCTTCCTGTGCGACCGGGCCGCAGCGTGCGCCAGAGGAGGAAGCGCCGCCTGCAGAGGAGGCCGAGCCCGAGCTCGAGGCATACGACAGCATCAGTCTCGCTGTCGCGGCTGGAGACCCTCAGAGCGCGATCGCCGCCTACGAAGAGGCGCGACTGCGTGACCCCGATCGCCCCGAAACCATGCTGCTCCTGGCAAACCTCATGATTTCCGCGGGCCGGCTCGAGGACGCCGAGCGCGTGCTCGACGAGATCCTCGCCGACCACCCCGACCATGCCGACGCCCTCTATCAGAAGGCGCTGATCGCAGGTGCGCGTGGCGAGACCGATCGCAAGGAGTCTCTTCTGCAGCAGGTCGTATCGCAGCACGAGGAGCATGCGCCGTCGCACGCCGCCCTTGGCGAGCTCTACCTCGAACAGGAGAGCTACAGCCGGGCGCAGGAGGCCTTCGAGCGCGGTCTGGCCGCCGACGAGGAGAATTTCGTCGCTCTGATCGGGCTCGGAAACGTATACCTGCGTACCGACCAAGCTGCACAGGCCGAGGAAACGCTGACGCGCGCGATCGAGCAGGAGCCTGAGTATCCCTTTGCATATGTCGACCGGAGCCGCGCGCGGATCGCGGAGTACGAGCTCGAAGGTGCGGAGGAAGACCTGGACCGGGCTATCGAGCTCGAGCCCGAGTATCCCTGGAATTACTTCGACCGGGGCCGCGTTCGAGTGGAGATCGGGAGGTTGCAGGGGGCGAAGGAAGACTTCACGAAGACGATCGAAATGATGCCCGAGATGTTCATGGCCTACGTGGAGCGGGCGCGCGTGCATGACAGCCTTGGAGACCGGGAGGCGGCCTACGAAGACTACGGGCGGGCGCTGGAGCTCCGGCCCGACTATCACCCCGGATATGCGCCCTACGGCATGTATGCGTTCATGCAGGAGGATTGGGACACCGCTGCGGAGATGTTTCGAAAGGCCTTCGAGCGGGAGCCCCGCGCGTACAATTATCCGCTCCTGACCGCGCTTTCCCACCGCGAGGCCGGGCGAGACGATGCGGCCCGCGATTACGTCGAGTCCGTACTCTCGGATATACCCCGTGACACGCTGTACTATGACATGGCACGCTACTATCTGACCCCGCAGGGCGATAGCTCCCTGTTGCGCAAAATTGAGCGCAGTGACGACGCCGTCGTCAAAGCGCAGCTGCTGTTTCACTTCGGGGCACTCTACGAGCTCCAGGGACGCGTGCGGCTGGCACAGACGATGTACGTCGAGGTCGAAGATCAGGGAGGTCCGGCCGTCATAGAGAAGCGACTCGCGGCACGGAAGCTCGAAGGTGATGAATAGTCAATGAAGGGCATTCAGGAGCTGATCTCGCACATCGACCTCGAGCGGGAAGTCGTCATTCAGGCGCACGACTTTCCCGATCACGATGCTGTCGGTACCGCCTACGCCCTCTCGCGGCTGCTCGCGGCAAACCGGATTTCGTCGAAGCTCTGCTACGGGGGCGAGATTCAGAGCGAGTCGCTTGCCGAGATGATCCGAATCCTCGAGATTCCCATCACCGCCTGCGGCGAGGCCGGGCTGGATGACGATGCTCAGATCATCATCGTGGACGGCTTCGTCGGTAACACGAACATTCGCGGCGTTCCGGGGGAAGTCGTCGGTGTGATCGACCATCACGTTCCTCCGACCGAGCCGAACTGCAAGTACTTCGATATTCGCCCGCACATGGGCGCCTGCTCGACCATCCTCTACGAGTACTACAAGATCTCCACGACGGAAATGGAGCCGAACGTCGCCACGGGGCTGCTCATCGGCCTGATGATGGATACCGCCTTCATGACGCGCGGGGTCGCTCCCATCGACCTCGAGGCATTTTCCTCGCTCTTTTTCAGTGGCGACTGGCAGACGGGGAGCAGGCTGCTGAAGAACTCGCTCTCGCTTGCGGACCTCTCGGTCTTCCGGGAGGCCATCAATGCGTGTATAGTGGCGACCGACTTCTGTTTCGTGCCCGTGACGAAGGAGTGTACGCCCGAGGTCATGGCACTCGTGGCCGATTTCTTTCTCGGTCTTCGGGAGATTCACTTCGTCGTCGTGCTCGAGCCCGAGCGCGAGGAGTACCGTATCTCGGTGCGAAGCGAGGACAATTCACGTCCCACGGACGTCATCATAAAGAAGGCGCTCGACGGCATCGGCTCCGGCGGCGGCCATGTGCACATGGGCGGCGGGAGCATACCGCGAGATCTCTTCCCCGGCGAAGAGGTGCTGCGTAAGCGGTTTCTGACCGCAATGGGGAAGGGGTAAACCTACAGTGGAAGAAGCAGTGCAGACACACGATGCCCGGACGACCGTCGAGGTCGCCGGAAAGCACATAACCCTCATCGGCACAGCCCACGTCTCCGAGGAGAGCGTGAAGGATGTTACCGCGGCCATAGACGAGCTTGCCCCCGAGCGGGTCTGCGTCGAGATCGACCAGGCGCGCTTCAAGGCAATGACCGAGGGGCAGGACTGGTCGAACCTCAATATCTACCGCGTCATCAAGGAGCGCAAGGGCTTCCTCCTGCTCGGCAACCTCGTGCTTCAGTCCTTCCAGCGCCGCATCGGTGAGGAGCTCGGCATCAAACCCGGCCAGGAGATGCGCGAGGCCGTGCGCGCCGCCGAGGAGCTCGACATCCCGGTGGCCCTCTGCGATCGTGATATCCAGGTGACCCTGCGCCGTGCCTGGGCGAACACCGGGTTGTGGGGCAAGAACAAGATGCTGGCGGCCCTGCTGAGCTCCCTCTTCACGCGAGAGGAACTGTCTCGCGAAGAGATCGAAGAGCTCAAGCAGAAGAGTGCTCTGCAGGGGATGATGGAGGAGCTCGCGGACTTCCTGCCCTCGGCAAAGAACGTTCTCATCGACGAGCGCGATCAGTATCTGGCAACGCGTATCTTCGAGCAGCCGGAGACGAATATCGTTGCCGTGGTCGGCGCGGGGCATGTGAACGGGATCGTCGAGCATCTCCATCGCCTCGGGCGGGGTGAGGAGGCGGCCGTATCTCTCGACGAGCTCGAGGTGATTCCGCCGAAAAAGGCGATAACGCGGGCGCTGCCCTACGCGATCCCGGCCCTCGTGCTGGGGCTCATCGGGTGGGGCTTCGTGCAGTCCGGCTGGCAGGGTGGTCTGGAGCTCTTCATGCGCTGGGTTCTGGTGAACGGCACCCTCTCGGCGATTGGTGCGCTCATCGCGCTTGCGCATCCCGTGACCATCGTCGCATCCTTCGTGGCCGCTCCCATTACCTCGATGAATCCGACGATCGGCGTGGGTATCGTCACCGGACTGCTCGAAGCGGTGGTCCGCAAACCCCGTGTCCTCGATTTCGAGAACCTGCAGCAGGACATCCTCTCGGTGCGGGGCTTCTTCCGGAACCGCGTGACTCACGTGCTGCTGGTGTTCTTCTTTTCGAGCCTCGGCAGCGCCATCGGGACCTTCGTCGCGTTTCCGTTTCTGTTTCCCGGCAGCGTGTGACCGGC
>CAYOFA010000026.1:0-22663 GCA_964402885.1 uncultured Spirochaetaceae bacterium | reverse complement strand
CTCACCGTGTCCACGCGGACCCAGCCCTCTTCGGGCGCCTCCCCCTCTCTCACCCGTCGCGGCCCGACGAGCCGCTCGTAGCCCATCTCGCGGGCGGCGCGGAGCCGGCGCCGAAGCTGCGCGACGGGGCGAATCTCGCCGGCAAGGCTTATCTCGCCGGTGACGGTCGTTGCGGTCGGCACCGACATCCCGGTCCGCGCGGAGTAGAGGGCGAGGGCGAGGGGAAGCTCTACACCCACCTCACCGATTCTGATCCCGCCGGCCACGTTCACGTAGATATCCTGGTCGGAGAAACTGACGCCGACATGTTTCTCGAGGACGGCGGCAACACGCGAGATGCGGCGTGAGTCGATGCGGTCGGAGAAGGTGCGGGAAACTCCGCCTTTGGCGGGAACGGTCAGCGCCTGTATCTCCACGAGCAGGATCCGGCTCCCCTCGTAGACGGGGGCGACCACGACTCCGGCGGGAAGCGAGCCCTCCCGCTGCACGAGAAAGACCGAGGCGGGATCGGTGACCTCGCGAAGGCCCTGTCCCTCCATGGCAAAGAGCCCGATCTCATCGGTCGAGCCGAAGCGGTTTTTGCTGGCGCGCAGAATCCGCAGATGCTCCTCGGCGTGTTCGAAGTAGAGCACGGAGTCGACCATGTGCTCGATGACCTTCGGGCCGGCGATGGAGCCCTCCTTCGTCACGTGGGCAACGAAGAACACCGCGGCGTCGTGGGCGCGAACCCAGTCGAGAATCTCGTATGTCGAGTACTTGATCTGGTTCACGGTGCCCGGATAGGGGCCGGCTTCCGCGGAGTGCAGCGACTGCACGGAGTCGATGACGATGAGCTCCGGTGAGCGCTCATCGAGGGCCCGGGTAATGGACGCGGTATCGCCGTCGCAGAGGAGATCGATGTCCGCGGTTGCGCCGAGCCGTTCCGCGCGCAGGCGGATCTGTCGCGCCGATTCCTCGCCGGAGACATAGAGCACGCGACGGGAGGCGAGGGCGGCAGCGGTCTGCAGCATGAGGGTGGACTTGCCGATGCCGGGCTCGCCGCCGAGAAGCACCGACGCCCCGGACACCACACCGCCGCCGAGGACGCGGTCGAGTTCGCCGATGCCCGTCTCTATCCGCGGGGCCTCATCGGTCGAGGCAGTCGCGACCGACTCGACGCGGGCGCGCCGGTCACGGTCCCGGCCGCCGGCCGCGCCGCCCCCGCCGGAGCCCTGGGAGGCGCGGCCTGCGGGCGCGCGGGCCTCCTCCACGAGGGTGTTCCACTCACCGCACTGCGGGCAGCGGCCGAGCCACTTGGGCTCCTGGTGATCGCAGGAGGTGCATCGATAGACGGTCTTGCTTCGCGCCATGGCCGGCCATTCTACCTACTCGACGATCTCGACGAGCTCAACGTCCAGCACGATAAACGAGTTCGGCGGTATGATGTCTCGGGCACCCCGCGAACCATAGGCGAGGTTCGGCGGGATGATGGCCCTGCGCTTCTCTCCGACACGCATGTCGAGGAGGGTTCGCTCCCATCCCTCGATGATGCTCTCTTCGCCGAGGGTGAACTCAACGGGCTCTTCCCGCTCGCGGGTGGACTCGAAGGGCATGCCGTTGAGCAGGTAGCCGGTGTAGTGCACCGCGATCGTGTCGCCCGCTTCAGGCGAGGGACCCGAGCCCTCCTCCTCGATGAGATAACGCATGCCTTCCCCGGCGTCTTTTGCGTCCGGCCAGTTTTTCTCGACGTAGGAAAGCTGCTGGCCGACGGTGCGCCGCTGATCCTCGCGGCGATTCTCCTCGAGCTCGGCGAGTCGGCTGTCGAATGCGTCCTGATCCGTCTCGAATTCGGTCGCAGCCTCGCCCTTTCGGATGATCTTCACCGTTTCGAGGGTGTCACCCTCTTCGATCGAGTCGACGACATCCTGCCCCTCGACGACCTCGCCAAATACCGAGTACTGCCCGTCGAGCCACGGCGCCGCGCTCTTCGTTATGAAGAACTGGCTCCCGTTTGTGTCGGGTCCACTGTTTGCCATCGAAACGACACCGGCCGAGCCGTGCGTCAGGGACTGGTCGATCTCATTCGGGAAGCGGTAGCCGGGCCCGCCCGAGCCGTCGCCGTTCGGGTCGCCCGTCTGTACGACGAAGTCCTCGACCACGCGGTGGAACGAGAGCCCGTCGTAGAAGGGTTCCCCGTCGGGCGCGCTGGAATCGATCGTACCCTCTGCGAGACCCACGAAGTTTGTCACCGTCAGCGGCGCCTTCTCGTAGGCGAGTTCGATCATGATCGTGCCCCTGGTGGTCTCGAGCTCCGCATAGAGCCCGTTCTCGAGGTCGGGGTATTCCTCGCCGCAGCCCGCGAGCAGGGCCCCAACGGCGAATAACGTCACGGCGATTGCGAAATAGCGTCTCATATTGGTCCTTTGCACGGTTCGAAAATGCATGTTTCCGGTTGCCGGCGTCAACGCGACGCGAGCTGCAGGTGGCGCACCATAATGATGCCCTCGATGTCCCGGATGGCCTCCACCGACTGCTCGTCGAGGTCACCGTCGACGTCGATGATGTTATATGCCACTTCGTCCTTGTGGTGATTCACGAGGTCGAGGATGTTGATCTTTGCATCGGCGAGGATCTTCGTGACCTGTCCGACCATGTTCGGGATGTTGCGATTGGCGATGAGCAACCGGTCGTAGTCTCGAGCCGGCATCTGACACTCGGGGAAGTTGACCGAGTTCACCACGTTTCCGTACTCGAGGAACCCGCGCAGTTGCTGGGCGGCCATGACCGCGCAATTCTCCTCCGCCTCGGGCGTAGACGCACCGAGATGCGGTATGGCGAGGACGCGGTCGTTCCCGATAATGCCGGCTTCGGGAAAATCCGTCACGTAGTAGGATACGATGCCCTTCTCGATTGCCTCGATGAGCGCCGCGTTGTCCACGAGGCCGCCACGGGCGAAGTTGAGCAGGCGGGCACCCTTCTTCATCCCGAGGATTTTGTCCCGGTCGAGAAAGCTCCTCGTGTCGTCGTTCAGCGGCACGTGGACGGTGACGTAGTCGGATTCGGCCAGCAGGGCCTCGAGGCTGCGGGCGCGATGGACGGCGCGGGACAATCCCCATGCCGATTCCACCGAGATGAACGGGTCGAACCCGACGACGTTCATGCCGAGGGCCGCTGCCGCATTCGAAACGATCACCCCGATCGCCCCGAGGCCGATAACACCGAGGGTCTTCCCGTAGAGCTCCGGGCCCGCGAACTCGCTCTTCTTCTTCTCCACGACCTTTGCCACGTCGTCGGTCTCGGGGTCGAGGCTGTCCACCCAGGACAGGCCCTGATGGATGCGTCGCGAGGAGAGGAAGAGCCCGCTCAGCACGAGCTCCTTCACGCTGTTTGCGTTGGCGCCCGGCGTGTTGAAGACCACGATGCCCCGATTGGTGCACTCTTCCACGGGGATGTTGTTGACACCGGCGCCGGCGCGCGCGATGGCCTTGAGGTTGGGATTGAACTCCATGTCGTGGAGTTTGTGGCTTCGCAGGAGGATCGCGTCCGGGTCACCTGCGTCGTCGCCGACCTGATAACTGTCGTCGAATACGGAGAGGCCCTTGGGGGCGATTTTGTTGAAGGTCTGTACGGAAAACATGGAGTTCCTCACTTGTTAGAATCGAGCTCGGCGGCAACTTCCGGCTTGATCTGCAGGCCGAGCTCGTCGAGCTGTTTCGGATCGACCTCGGAGGGAGAATCGTCCATCGGTGAGATCCCCACCGAGTTCTTGGGGAAGGCGATGACCTCACGGATGGTGTTCTCACCGGCCATTAGCATGACCAGGCGGTCGAGGCCGGGGGCGATGCCCCCGTGCGGAGGCGGTCCGTACTGAAATGCTTCGAGGAGAAAGCCGAATCGCCGCTGTGCTTCCTCGCGTGAAAATCCTACGATCGAGAAGATGCGTTCCTGCAGCGCGGGATCGTGGATTCTGATCGAGCCCGATGCAAGCTCGAGGCCGTTGCAGACGAGGTCATAGAGATCCCCGAGGACGGCGCCGGGGTCATCTTCCATGGAATCGAGAAACTGCTCCTGCGGCATAGTGAACATGTGATGCGCGGGGTCCCATTTCTCTTCCTCGTCGTTCCATTCGAAGAGCGGGAAGTCGACGATCCAGGCAAACGAGAACTCCTCAGGGTCGGCGAGTCCTCGGATCTGCCCGAGCCGGGTCCGGACCGCGCCGAGCGCAGTGCAGGCGGTCTTCCACCCGTCGGCCACGAAGAGCAGAAGATCGCCGGGTTTTGCCCCGAGCTCCGCGGCAATGCCGGCCGCATCGTCTGCGAAGAACTTGCCGATACCGCCGTCGAACGTGAGCGCGCCGTCGCCCTCGGCAACCCGGGTCCACGCCAGCCCTTTCGCGCCGTAGGTCTTTGCTGCTGACTCGAGCTCGTCGATCTGTTTTCGGGAGAAGTCCCCGCAGTCTTCGGCGACCAGGGCTTTCACCACGCCACCCTCTGCGACGACACCCTTGAAGACCTTGAAGTCGCTCGCAGCCGCGCGCTCGGAGAAATCGGTGAGCTCGAGGTCGAAGCGCATATCCGGCTTGTCCGTACCGAAGCGGTTCATCGCGTCCGCGTAGGAGATGCGCCGGAACGGAATCTCGACGTTCACGTTGAGGGTGTGCTCGAAGACATGGGAGAGCATGCCCTCCACCACCGCGAAGACATCGTCCTTGTTGACGAAGCTCATCTCCATATCGATCTGGGTATGCTCGGGCTGGCGGTCGCCGCGGGCATCCTCATCGCGGAAGCAGTGGGCAAGCTGGAAGTAGCGATCGAAGCCGGAGACCATAATGATCTGCTTGAAGAGCTGTGGCGACTGAGGTAGCGCGTAGAACTTCCCCTGATGAAGGCGGGAGGGGACGAGAAAGTCGCGGGCTCCTTCGGGGGTGGACTTGATGAGCGTCGGCGTCTCTATCTCGTAGAAGTCCTGGCTGTAGAGGTATTCGCGCACGCGGAATGCCACGTCGTGGCGGAGACGCATTTTCCGCTGCATCGAGAAGGAGCGCAGGTCGAGATAGCGATACTTCTGTCGCAGGTCGTCGCGCGCCTCGCTTGCCTCATCAACCATGAAGGGCAGGGTGCGGGAGGTCGACAGCACGCCGATCTCCTCCGCTTTGACCTCGATCTCGCCGGTCGACATTTCGGCGTTCACCATGTCGTCCGGACGCGCGCGTACGATGCCGCGCACGGCTATACAGTACTCGTGCTTGAGCTCGGCTGCCGTGTCCTGCAGCTCTTTCGCCGAGTCCTCGTCCACCACGACCTGCGTAATGCCGTAGCGGTCGCGCATATTGATGAAGTGCACACCACCATGGTCGCGGGAGCGGTGCACCCACCCGTTAAGCACCACCTCGCGGTCCGCGTCGGAACGACGTAGATCGCCGCAGGTGACGGTTCTTCTCATTGTCTCCATGGGGCCGAATCTACCATGCCCGCACGGCGCATTCAACCGCGGCGCGGCGTGCGCGTGGGCCCGGTCGGCGACGCGGGCGGCGTGGGCGGGCCCGGCTGCGGTGGTCCGGCTCAGCCCGGCGGCCAGCTCATCTGGCGACCGCCGAGGATGTGCGCGTGCAGATAGAGGACCGACTGCTGGGCCTCGGGCCCGGTGTTGAACACGACACGGTATCCCCGGTCCTCGAGCCCGAGCTCGGCGGCAACCCGGGAGACGCCCTTCATGAATGCTCCGACGGCCGCATCGTCTCCGCTGCGAACATCGGCGAAACTCTCGAGCTTCTTCTTGGGGATGACCAGTACGTGAACGGGAGCCTGGGGGTTGATGTCCTTGAAGGCGTAGACCACATCGTCCTCGTAGACGGCTTCCGAGGGCACGCTTCCCGAGAGGATCTGGTCGAACAGGGTTTCTTCGGGCATTACTTACTCCTCGGTATGAGGATAGCACGGGCGACCGGCCACGTTGAAGTACCGCCGGCACCTATCGTCGCGCGCGGCTCCCGGGGCCCCGACATTGGGTGCAGCCGAGAACGTGAACGTGACTGCGCGGTGCACGGTTGAACATCCGCGCGATGACGTAATCTTCGGGTCCGAGCTTGCGCTCGCACACCGGGCAGTAGCGCGGGTGCTCGTCATCGGGCGGGTAACAGTAGGGGCACCCGAAGATGTGAGTCAGCGTGTCCTCGTCGCGCCGCGGGGTGCTTCGCTCCGGCGCGCGAGACACGTCGTCCGCGGGGACGTGCGCATCCTCCGCACCGGCAGCTCCGCCACTCTGCGCTCCGCTACCCCGGGACCGTCCGCCGCCACTGGTGTATACCACCGTGTGAAGCCGCTCGCCGCGGCGGAGCATCGTATGGCAAATGGGACAGGGCTTGAGTACTTCGAAGGAGCTGCGGCTGCGTTTCGCCATCCGATTGGCAAGGAACGAGTAGTCCGAGTCCCTCAGCTTGACGATGGTGTAGACGAGGTAACCGACGATGGCTGCAAGCGCGACGAGAACGAGGGTGTAGATGCTGCGCCTCCCCTTCCAGTATCGCCCCTATCATAGCGAATAACCGCTCAGGAGGGTATAGTGGGCTCCATGGACGGCCTCCACATCGTTGCCACACCGATCGGTAACCTCGAGGATATGACCTACCGCGCAGTCCGAACGCTGCAGGAAGTCGACTTCATTCTTGCCGAGGATACCCGCCACACCCGCAAGCTTCTCTCACATTTTGACATTCATGCAGAACTCGTGAGCTGTAGGGCTCAAAATGAAGCCAGGGTGGCCGATACATGTATTGAGCGGCTTCAATCAGGAGAGTCGGCGGCCTACGTGAGTGACGCCGGAACCCCCGGATTGAGTGACCCCGGGGCGGTGCTGGTCTCGAAGGTGAGGGCGGCAGGTTACCCGGTGCGCCCCGTTCCGGGAGCTTCGGCGCTGGCCGCGATCGTAAGCGTGGCCGGGTATCCGGGGAAGGGCGTGCGGTTCGAGGGGTTCCTCTCGCCGAAGGGCGGGCGCCGCCGACGGCGGCTGCGGGAGCTGCTGACGATCGGAGACGCCTTCGTGTTGTACGAGTCGCCGTATCGGACGGTGAAGCTGCTCGAGGACCTGGTTTCGCTGGAGCCCGACAGGCGGCTGCTTGTCGGACGGGAGATGACGAAGATGCACGAGGAATTCCTCGAGGGAACGGTGCGGGACGTGGCGCACATCCTCTCGACTCGTGCACAGGTGAAGGGAGAAGTGACGGTCCTTGTCGCTCCTCGCAAAAAGGGTTAATATTGAACGTGAGCGTGTCGATATGATAAGTGGTGAAGGGAAGGTTCTGTAATGACCATTGAGCCACTCGGTCCAATTGATCCAATTCACAAACTCAACCAATCGGGCAAAGCCGAACGGCAGCAGCGTACCGAGGGCAAGGACTCCGTGTCCTTCTCCGACGAGGCTCGATTGAAAGCCGAGGTGTATCGCGTCAGCGAGGAGGTCAAGGCCACCGATGACGTGCGCGCCGACCGCGTAGCCGAGGTGAAGGCCAAGCTCCAGGACCCGAACTATATCGACGATAAGGTGCTCGACACGGTCGCGGACCGTATCATGGATATGCTCGACATCTAAGAGGGCAGAGGAAGCTTTCGAGTGAAAAAGCGCAGATGGCCATGCAGCGTCTGTGCTTTTTTTATGCTCACACGCCAATGAACGATTTCGTCTTTGATCTTCCTGCTTCGGTTATCTTCGGGAACGACGCGGTAAACCGCGTGGCCCAGGCCGCCGCGCAGTTCGGCAGCCGGGCTCTCCTTGTCTCCGAGCCCGTACAGCGCGAGCAGGGTGTGGTGCGCCGGGTAGAAGATCTCTGTGCCCGCCGCGACGTCAACCTGATGACCCATGCCGACCTGCCCCTTCGCACCACGAGTGCCAACGTCTCCGAGCTCGTTTCGCTTGCCCGGGCAAGCAAGACGCAGGTCGTTATCGGGCTCGGAGGGATGCGCGTGCTCGCCGCCGCCCGCGCGACGGCAATCGCCGCAGCGGACGGAAACTCCCTCTATCGCCTCTTCGACGGCGAGGAGCCCGCCCGGGAGGCCATCCCGTTCATCGAGGTGCCGACCAGCTTTCGCGATCACTTCATGTTCAGAAGCCGGTTTTTCATCACCGAGGCGGAAAGCCGGACCGCAAGGCCGATAGACGTCGAAAGCGGCGTGGCGCGTGTGGTGCTGTTCGACCCGAAGCTGGCGATGTCGATGT
The DNA here is from genome assembly GCA_964402885.1 of uncultured Spirochaetaceae bacterium. Taxonomy (GTDB): domain Bacteria; phylum Spirochaetota; class Spirochaetia; order DSM-27196; family PWMO01; genus JAAAOH01. The sequence continues at coordinate 14,473 of CAYOFA010000026.1, read as the reverse complement.
CCACCAAATACGCGGCCTCCACGATGATGGATATCCTCCTCGCCTCGGTCGAAGGATATCTCTCGACGAAGAGCGCCTTCCTCTCGGACACCCTGTTTCTCCGCGCCATCGACACGGTGAAAGAGGCGGTCGACGACCTCCTTCGAAGCGGCGATAGCGTCGGGCCCCGGGAGCGGGCGACACAGGCCGGGCTTCTCGCGGCGGTCGGGCTCTCCATCAGTAGCCAGGGCGCCGGCGGCGCGCTCACCTACGCCATGAACAGCCGTTTCAGCGTTCCGAAGTCGTGGCTCGCTACGGTGCTGTTGCCGCACGTGCTCGATTATCACGCGGGGGTGAGGCCGGAGAAGGTGGCGAAGATTGCGCGGGCTCTCGGCGAGGATATCCCCGGCATCAGCAACCAGGACGACGCGAATCAGGCCTCGACGGTAACGCGGCGGCTCATCGGCAAGCTCTCCCTTCCGGCGCGATTGCAGGATTTCGACTTGCGCCTCGACGACATGGTCGAGGTCGCAGAAATCGCCGCCGGCTTCCAGATGGTCGGCTATGCCCCCGTTGCGTTCTCCCGGCAGGACCTCTACGATCTCCTCAAGCAGGCGATGTAGTCGCGGGCCCGACCGCCGCCGTGTGTTGCGGACGGCCGCCGAGCGTCGCCGTCTGGCCGAACAACGATGATCACGATACGCAAGCTCCAGTCTCTTCCCCGTAAAACCCGGCTCCGAAAAACCGTCCACCTGCTCGAGATGCTTCAGCGCGACTGCGTGGCCGACCGCGCCGTGGATGTGCGGTACCTTCGGGAGATGGCGGAGCTCGTCCGCGACGATGAGCGCCTCGGTGAACGGCTGCGCGAAGCGGCGCGAGAGGCGAGCGAAGTTCGCGGGCCGTCTGCGTCGCCGTCGGCGGCGCCGCCGGCGGCGGACACCGGGGTGCCGGAGCCGCGGCATTCGCCTGAACCCCGCGCCGCACGGGAACCATGCCGCGCGATCGACTCCCTCAGGAATGCGCTGCTCGCCGAGCTCGGGCGTGAGCCCGCGGAGTGGGATCTGCTGCTCCCCGAGGACGGGGGGCTTGATCGTGGTGCCCGCCGCGTCCGCGACTTCTTCGTGTATCTCGAGGACCTCAGATCGCCCTACAACGTGGGTGCCGTCTTTCGCACGGCCGAGTCTTTCGGCGTTCGGGCGGTCTACCTCTCCCCCGACACGCCCCGACCGGACCATCCTCGCGCCGCGCGCTCGTCCATGGGTGCTACCGGGGTGATTCCCTGGCGGATGTGCTCGCTCGAGGAGGCGGTCGAAGACGCTGGGGCGGCGTTGCCGGCTGCGGCCGCCGCGGCCGGCGCGGGCGCCGCGCCTTCGGGACCGGCAGTGCCGTTCTTCGCGCTGGAAACCGGCGGCCGGGCCATCGGTGAGGTGAGGCTTCCGGAGCCGGGCATGGTTGTGCTCGGCTCCGAGGAGCTCGGGGTATCGCCGGCGGCGCTCTCGCTCGCCGAGCAGTCGGCGGGCAGGGTGAGCATCCCCATGGCGGGAGCCAAGGCCTCGCTCAACGTGTCGGTGGCGTTCGGGATCCTGGCGTACGCGTGGTGGAGCGCATAGGCGCGCGGCACAGCCGGCCCTGCGGCCCAGGTGCCGCGGCGCGCGTTCCGGCGCCGGAATCTCCGGCGGGACAAAAAAAGACCGGCCGAGGAAACTCCCCGGCCGGCGCCCTGACTGCGGGAAAGGAGCGGACTACTCCGGATTCATTGCGATCTCGTAGTCGACGTTCGATACCTGCTTGAGCATCGCCGAGACTCCGCAGTATTTCTCCTGTGACAGCTTGACCGCCTTTTCGATCTTTGCCTCATCGAGCTCGCTTCCGGTGAAAACATACCGCAGCCGAATGGAGCTGTAGGTCTTCGGATGACTCTCGGTCGTATCCCCTTCGACCTCCACCTCGAAGCTGTCGTACGGCATCTGCATCTTCCCGAGGATGGCGGTCACGTCCATGGCGGTGCAGCCCGCGAGGGACGTCAGCAACAGCGGCTTGGGCGTCGGCCCGTAATCCTTCCCGCCGACCGACGGATCCGCGTCGAGCGGGATCTTGTGTCCCGCGAGCTCCCCGTCGAACGACATCCCCTCGCGATGCGTAACCTTCGTGTGATGCGTTGCCATATTATGCCCTCTTCAGTGCCCGTTCGAGTTCGGGTCTGTTGAACCCTACGATCACCTTACCATTCACATCAATCACCGGGACACCCATCTGCCCGGACTTCTTGACCATTTCGTCGGCCCGACGCATGTCGCGGGCCACGTTGTACTCGGTGAAGGAAATGCGGTTCTCCCGGAAATACTTCTTTGCCGCATTGCAATGGGAACAGGTCGGTGTCGTATAGATCTTAATCGCCATCAGCTCTCTCCGTATGCGTTGAATTACATAGGGAAATTACTATATAAAGCGATCGCCGTCAAGCTCCGACGTGCGAAACGTCGCTACGCGCTCTGGCTCGCGCTGCCGGAGCTCACCCGCTCGTACATGCGGGCGTTCGCCTTGCCGAACATGGAATCCAGCTTCTGCTCGATCTGTCCGAGTTGTGCCTCACTACCGATGTTGAAGTACTTCAGCACGGCCGGCTCGAGCTGATCGATACCCAGCGTCTTCTCCCCGTAATGAGTGAGACCGTTGGCGAGGTAGACCGTGAACACGACGTCGCGAAACTCCATCGGCGCGGTCGTCGGGGTGTGATGATACTTGATGGCGGCAACGAGCGCGTCGGGGAAGTTCCATTTCTCGGCAATCATTGCACCGATCTCCGAGTGGTTGAGCCCCGCTGCGAGGTCCTCGAAGATCTCCTCCTGTATGCCCTTCTCGCGGCAGAACCCGTGTATCTTCTCGATGAGCTCGGGATGGACCGAGGAGAAGATGATCTTGCCCATGTCATGGAGAATTCCGCCGACATAGACGTCATCGAGGATTTCCTTCTTGCGCGTCACGCTGCGGGCGAGCTGGTAGGCATAGAACGCGGTGCGGTAGGAGTGCTCCCACAGTCGCTTGGTCTCCGCGGTCTCGTTGCCGAGGATCTTCTGGGTACCATGGAAGAACAGGAGGTTGCGAAGACCCCGCATACCGACCATCTTCACCGCCTCGACGATGTTGTCGACCTTCTTCGGCAGCATGAACTGGGCGGAGTTGACCAGCTTCAGGAGATCGGCGGTGAGGGAGGGGTCGGTGCTGACCTGTCGCGCGATTTCGGCGATCTCGGAGTTGGGATCCTCGATCATCTTCTGCAACGCGACGATGTTCTCGGGAAAGCGGGGAAGTGCCTCGATTTCCGAGACGATGCGCTGGGAGATCATGTCGAGGCTCTCGAGGCGAACCTGCGACATCGGGATGCTGACGCGGGCGACCGTCTCTCCGTCACGTGCGTCGATGTCGAAGGCGTCCTCGTCGAGGCCGATCTTCTTCAGCATGAGCACCAGGATGACGATGCCGAGTCCGGCGCCCTCGGAGTCGTCGAGCACGGTCGTCAGCGCCTCTTCGAGGCTGTTGAATGCCCGCGAGCGCGCGATCCGATCATACACCCGGATCTGTTCCTTCTTGGTGATCATCGTGTTGTTGATCACGTAGAGATGCAGAACACGCCCGCGTGCATGGAAGACGACCTTGACGAAGAGTCCCTCCTCTTTCTGCCTCTGCAGGTAGTGCGAGATGTTCTCGAGGGTGTCCTGCTTGAACTGCTGCATGCCCTCCTGATAATCGCTGTCATCGAGGATGTCGAGGCCACGCTCCTGAAAGTACACTCGCTTGGTGTTTGCCTTCTTCGCGTTGACCGCGATCTCGCGCAGGCAGTAGGAGAGGGCGTCCTTGAGCTGTTCCTGCCCCATTTCCCTGAGGAAGAGAAAAAGTATCTGCTCGAGATACTCCTCGGTCTCTCTCGGAAGGGTGTATGATTTCACGGTGAGAGGGATCGAACTGCGGGCTGCCTTGAGGACTTTCTCTTCGTCGGCTTTCTGGGGCATGCTGCAACACTCCGGCGGCACTATTTCTCTTGCTCCCAGTATATGGGGCAATCTATCAATGTCAAGAAACCGCCGGCGCACGCGGCGCCGGCGACGACGCGCGGCCCGGGCCGGTGCCCGGCGCTCCTTCGGCCCGGCCCCGTGCGGCAGGCCTACTTGTCGCCGAAGTTCTTGACCTGATGTGCCATTTCGCGCAGCCGCCGCGACACCCGGGCGTTTATGCTGCCCGCCTCGAATCCGCCGTCCTGCGTGGGTGAGCCCGCGGGCAGACCGGTGAGAATCTCCATCCCCTCATCGATGGTCTCGATGGAGTAGATGTGGAAATCGCCCGCCTCCACGGCGTTCTGTACCTCGCGGTTGAGGACGAGATTCGGCTGGTTCTGTCGGGGCATGATGACGCCCTGGCGGCCGGTGAGGCCGACCTTCTTGCATACCGCGAAGAAGCCCTCGATCTTCTCGCTGATACCACCGACCGGCTGTATCTGGCCCATCTGATTCACCGACCCGGTCACCGCTATGTCCTGTCTCAGGGGTACCTCGGCAATTGCCGAAAGCAGCACATAGACCTCGGGAGAGGAGGCGGAGTCACCGTCGACTTCAACGTAGGACTGCTCGAAGGCGACACTCGCGTGTATGGACAGCGGGAAGGTGCGGGCGTACTTGGAGTGGAGGAAGCCTTCGAGAATGTAGACACCCTTGTCGTGAATCTCCCCGGAGAGGCCGGCCTCGCGCTCGATATTCACGATACCGGCGTCACCCGGTGCCGTGCGGGCGGTAATGAGGATGGGACGGGCAAAGGAATAGTACCCGCGATCCACAATGGCGAGCCCATTGATCCGTCCCACGGCACGATCGTTCACCGATATGAGAAGCTCCCCGGAAACGATCTGATCATCGATCTTCTCCTCGGGCAGGTTCGAGAAGTACATTCGCTTGGCGACGGCCTGTTCCACGGCTCCCCGGTCGATTTCCTCATGCGAGGCCTTGCGGGCCCAGTAGTTCGCCTCACGCAGCAGATCGGCGACCATGGAAAACCGCGTGCTCAGGCGATCCCGGAACTCCGACATCCGCACCCCGTACTCGACCACGGCGGCGACCGCGTCGCGCGAGGTCGGCAGCAACTTCTCCTCGGTCTCGATCAGACGGATGAAGCTGATGTACTCGCGGGTGGTATGGTCGTTGCGTGGCATCGATGCGTCGAACTCGGCGGGTACCTTGAAGAGCTTGCCGAACTCCTCGTCGTGGTTGAAGAGCAGGTCGTAGAGGTGCTCGCTGCCGAGGATGATCACCTTCACCGAGATCTTCACCGGCTCCGGCTTGAGGAAGCCCGACGGCACGGGCGTGCCCCCGGACCCCGAGCGTACCTCGGTGGTTCCCGTGTCGAGCGCCCGCTTGAGGGTGTTCCAGAGCTCTTCCTGCGTCAGCAGATCGTCGCCGCGCAGGATGAGAAAGCCGCCGGATGCCTGCAGCATCGCGCCGGCTCTGAGGTACATGAAGCCGCTCTTTATCTCGCCGCCGGATTCCTGGGCGTACTCCTGGGTGCCGAAGAGGCGGTGGTAGTCGGGGTTGGTCTCGTAGACGACAGGGGCGCGGTTGGTATCACCATGATCGACGACGATGTTTATCTGGTAGCGCTCGAAGTCCGAGGGGTCGCCGTGGTCCTCGTCGTCGTATCCGGTGAACCAGTCGAGATGGCGCAGAACGTCCTCGCGCAGATCGTCGAGATAGGCGGTGATGCGCTCCTCGGGGTACTGCTGTTTGAGCTCCCGGATGTCTCTGTCGAGCTCGGGTGAAACTTCCCGCACGCGGAGATCACGAAGGCTGTCCTCCACCTGGTCCCGCTGGGAGTCGAGACGCTGGAAAATCTGGTTGAGCTCGTCGAGGTAGCGGTAGTACTTCTCCCGCATGCGGTGCCATGAGTCGTCGTCGAGCTCACCGAGCTTCACCCGCTGCTGGAGATCCTCGAAGCTGGTCGTCTCGCCCTCGTACACCGGCGCGAGATCGGTTTCCTCGGCCTCCTCCCCGCGCCGCTGGACGATGTTGAAGCCCTCCTGCTCGAGCTTGCCTTCGAACTCGCGCAGGGCGGCGTTGGCCTGGCCTTCGGCCTGCGTCACGAGCCGATCGCGCTTTCGCTTGAAGTTGTGGCTGTCGGAGAGCATCATGAGACGGCGCCGCACGCCGGCGACGATATCCATGAGGGTCTGGCGGAACACGCGGCTCTCACCGGGGTCGAAGTAGAGCACCCGCGGCCGGTCGGGGTTCCTGAAGTTGTACACGAAGACGATGTCCTGCAGACGCGAGAGATCATCACGATAGGATTCGATGATCTTGGTGACGGCGGTGCGCTTGCCGGTGCCGGGCATGCCGGTGACGAACACATTGTAGCCCTTGCTCTGCATCTCCAGGCCCATGTGGAGCGCCTCGAGCGCCCGCGGCTGGCCGATAACGTCGAAGGTCTCACCTTTGGTATCGAGGCGCGCCATCTCCTCGCCGGTTATGCCGAAGTGCACGGCGTCGGCGTTGAGCTCTTTCTCGGCGTAGGTTGCAATCGGCGCGTCGTCGCTCGATGCTTGAAGTGGTTGTGTCTGATGGAGCTTTTTTGCCATGGTCCGCGGATAAGATAGTATCAGCGGCCGTCGAAAACAACCCGGCCACGGGGCAGTGGGGACCTCCGGCGCTCTCCCACCTTGAAAAATGCACCTCGCCCACTATAATGGCGGAATGCAACTGAGCGATCTCGATCGATTTCTGCGATCGACGCTGGCAATTGACGCAATGCGCGGCGAGGATCCGTCGATAAACGGTATCCAGGTTCAACGACGGGAGCCCGAGATATCCCGGGTCGCCGTGGCCGTCGACGCCTGCCTTGAGAGCTTCCGACGCGCGGCGGAATGGGGCGCCGAAGTCCTGTTCGTGCACCACGGCCTGTTCTGGGGACACGAGTCGCCCCTCACGGGCGCGCACTACGAGCGTATTCGCTACCTCATGGAACGTGATCTCGGCCTCTACGCGGCGCATCTGCCCCTCGATATGCATCCGTCACTGGGGAACAACGCCCGGATGGCGAGGGAGCTCGGCCTGCAGCAGGTGCAACCCTTCGGTTCCTATCACGGAACCACGATCGGCGTGACGGGGGTGTTGCCCGAGCCGGCCGATGTGGGCGCAGTCTGCGATTCGCTCTTCGGGGGCCGCGAGGAAGCTCTCTCGATGCTTCCCTTCGGACCCGAGAAGGTTGAGTCCGTGGCCCTGGTCTCGGGGGGAGCGCCCCGGCTCGTGAGCGAGGCGATTGCGAAGGAGATCGATCTGTACGTGACCGGCGATGCGTCCCACACCATTTACCACGAGGCACTCGAGTCGGAGACCAACGTCATCTTCGGCGGCCATTACAACACGGAAGTCTGGGGCGTCAGAGCCGTCGGCGAGCTTCTTGCCGCCGAGCTCGGACTCGAAACCACCTTCGTGGATGTACCCACAGGACTCTGAGTGACACAGACGAGCTTCTTGAGAGGAAATACCGTGACGCAAACCGGACGGCACCTGCTGCTACCTTTTCTGCTCACCCTGGCCATCATTATTCTCGATCAGGTCACCAAGCAGGTTGTGGTCGCCTACATCGAGCCCGTGTACGAGGCCGGTTTTCATATCGAGGTCTTCGGCAATGTATTGCGTCTGATCCATGCGCGGAATCCCGGAATCGCATTCAGCATCGGGGCGACGCTCCCGGTGGTGGTTCGCCGTGTGGCATTCATCCTGTTTCCCTTCGCGGTGATCGGCGCGCTTCTCTTCTACTATTTTCGAAACGGCGACCGGTTCACCGCGCTCGAGCGCTGGTCGATCGCAGGCATCGTCGGCGGCGGTATCGGCAACCTCATAGACCGAATCTTTCGCCCCGAGGGGGTCGTGGATTTCGTCGACGTCAAGTTCTACGGGCTCTTCGGGCTCGAGCGGTGGCCCACATTCAACGTCGCGGATGCGAGCGTGGTGGTATGCGGGACGCTACTGGTGATCAGCGTTCTCGTGGCCGAGACGCGGGAGGAATGATGAACAAGCGGGTCAATACAATACTCTTCGTTATCGGGGCGACCATTGCAAACATCATCATCATGATGGTGATTTTCCTGGTGCTCTTCGTGATTTTCGGCCGGTTCCTTGCTCCCTACATTCCGGCCAACATCGGGGTGTATATCCTGATGGTCCTCTTCGTACTCTCCATCGTCGCCACCTACTTCATCTATCACCGGTTCGTGCGATGGCTGTCGCAGAAGTACGAACTGGAGAAGTATTTCGGTCCCATCTTTCCCCGGCGCGGGGGAAAGTAGCGGAGCGCCTGCGGTCGCTCACGCGGCGCGCGCAGCCGCCGCCCCTGGAGCGGCTTCTCACGCCTCCGCGTGTTGCTCCGGCAGGAAGGCGCTCCAGGCGCTGCCGTCGCGATAGTCTTCCACCGCCTGAGTGCGATCGCCGTGTGCAAGGGAGCCTGCGATGGAGCGAATCTCCCGGATCGTCATGGTGATGCAGTTCTCCGCGAGATCCTCCCGATAGCCCCGGTCCTTCATATCGACAACCATCTGCATCGACATGATCCGCCCGAGAATGCGGCCGAGGTCAACCATCTTGCGCTGCGGCAGGCCCTCCTCGACGGAGAAATCCAGCTCACGCGGCATCCGCCCGGCAACCCGTTTCGTCGGCTCGAAGATGCCGAGAAAGCGTGAGAGATTGCTCTCCTTGAGACGCTTCATGGACTTGAGAACCGCTTCGGAGATCTGCTGATAGAGGATGTCGTTCGAGCCCTCGAATATCTGGAACGGGCGGCTGTCGACCACCGCACTTCCGGCAAGGTGGTCGCGACGGTAGCCGGCCGCGCCGACGAGCTGCAGCAGCGACTGCGCCGCGGACTGCATGATGTCGGTAACGACGGATTTGATGGTGTTGGCCGGCAGCGCCTGCGACGAGCAGTCGTTCTCCACGCCGGCGACCCCGGTAGTGTAGGCGCACATCGCGGAGCACGTCGTGTAGGCCGCCTGTATCTCCGCAAGACGGGACTGTACCTGATCATAGTCCGCAAGCGGACGCCCCCCGACAATCCGACCGCGCGCGTGCCGCACGCCCTCGTCGAGGAGACGCCGAAGGAAGCCCATGCCCATTCCGGGGAACTGCAGCCGGCTGCGGTGGAGCACATCGAGGAGCATCCGCACGCCGCTTCCGAGTGGGGTCATGCGACGCTCCGCCGGAAGATATGTGTCGATCCGGTTTCGGCCGTACGGTATCATCTCGAGGCCGAGGCTGTCGTAGTATTCATCCACCTCGATGCCGCCGAGCTCCCTGTCCCACACGAAGAAGTTGATGTTTCGTCCCAGGCTCCCGCCCTCGGTCTCCTCACGGGCGGTGAGCAGCCAGTAATCCGCGCGTCCGGTGAGCCCGCCCCAGTGTTTGGTGCCGCGAAGGCGGTACCCGTCGCCCTCGGGGCGAAAGCTCGTGCGCATCTGCAGGGCGTCGGTGCCGAAGTCCGGCTCGGTAATCATCAGCCCGCCGAGGGCCCCGTGGTTGACGAAGCGGTCGAACGTTCGTGCCTGCACCTCTTCGTTCGCGTACTTGGAGACCGGCTGCAGGAAGAGCGCACCGTTTATGCCCGCCACCAGTGAGAGGGGCAGCGACTCGTAGGAACAGGCTTCCAATATCGACAGGCACTCGGCCACGTGTTGCCCGCGCCCACCGAACTGCTCGGGGATGAAGACCGACAGCGCGCCCTCGCCGAGCGCTTCCTCTATGGTGGCCGGGGAGCCGTTTGCCGGTTGCCCCCGAAACAGTGCCTGCAGGCGACGACGGAGATCGTCGATGAATGAAGTGAAGTTCGAGCCGATATGTTGTGCCATAAAACGGATACCCTACCTTTGTGCGGGGAGGATAACCCGAGTCAGCATGTCATGTACAGGCGGGGTACCGGGATGCGCCGGCGTGACCGGTGCCGGTGCTGATGGTGGGGTGCCGCCGCGGCGCGCGCTCAGTAGCCGTCCGACATCGCGCGGTTCTTGTCCTTTTTGTAGAGCTCGGTGTAGACGAAGCCGCGGTTCTTGAGCTTTTCCTTGACGTCCTGGGGGAAGGGGATATAGCGCCAGAAGATGTCACGGACTTCACGATCGAGCTTCTGCGTGCCCTCACTCTCGCGGGTGATCCACAGAATGTAGTCCTGAACGAAGGCGTCTTTTACATCGCCCTTCATTTTGCGCTCTGCGAACCACTGGTAGTACCAGCCCGTCAGACCCTCTTCCATCCAGTAGTGCTGCGCCTTCTCTTTGGCCACCTGCCAGCGAAGGTCACCGACGGCGGAAATGACGGCCGTGCGCAGATCTTTCGGATACATGGGAATGGCCACACGAGCGCGGCTCGTGGCACGGTTGAACCGTTCGAAGGGTTCCCAGCACACGCCCTGGTCGCCATAACAGGGGATCAGGATGATGTTGGGCACGATGCGATTGGTCTGACGCTTGAAGGTCCGTTCGAAAATCCCCGGGTCGAGGTGCTCGACCTCCGCGAGTATCTTGATGATGTTTTCCCGGGCCCCGATATCCTCGAATCCGCCCTTGAGATAGTGCTTCATGAGTACAGGGAAGTGATTCCCCTGCCTGCCCACACATAGCTTCGCCATCTGCCGGATGGTTCGCATTTCCGCGACCACCGTTTTCGTGTCGACCGCAGCGGTGTCGGATTCTTTGTCTTCGAGGTTTTCCAGTTGCTCGGAAATGGTGTCGAGCTCCTGGTACTCCCGCGCAAGATCCTTGTTCAGCGTGCCGAGCTTGCGGAGGATGGTGGTCATCTCGCCGAGGGCGGCCCGCTGTTCCTCGTTGTAGGGCGCGCTCAGGTCGTCGAAGCCGGCCGACGGTGAATGCTGCGAAATGAAATCGGCTCGATCGCGCAACAACCGTTCCTGCTCGTCGATCTCGCTCATGCGATTGCGGATGACCGTTATCTGGCTCTGGTACTTCCCCCGCGTCTTCTCGAGAGCGGCATTGATACGATTCGCGTCGTCTTTCTTGGCAGTCTTGGTCTCGTCAACGGCTGAGGGGTTTATCCGGCCGCGCGAGACCTCCTTGAGCCATTCGTCCACGTAGTGGATGGGCTCGCCCGTCTTGTTCTCGAAGATGATGCTCGAGATCATCCGCCGCTGTTCCGGGGAGATGATGGTCGGCAGTAGTGCGGCGAAACGCAGAAAGATGATTTTCGGCTCGGGCAGGCCGGAGTTGATCTTGCCGGCGATGCTTGCCGCGACCTCCCAGAACGCCGTAATCAGCCGTCCCCGATAGGTTGAGCGTTCTTTCGAGTCTTCGGCGTTCAGAAAGGCGCCAAGCTGAGAGTGCAGCCGCTTGGCCGGCTCCCCCTCGCCGGTGAGGACTTTCTGGTAGAACTTCTTGTCGTTGAAGTAGGGCTTGGGTTCCTCGTGAAGTTTCTGGGGAACCCGGAAAGACTCGCGCTCGGTATTCGGAGCGACGTCCGTAGATGACCGCGCCGTTTTGGACTCCGCTTCTTCGAACAGCTCGGAGAAATCGGGCACCTCGCCCGCATCGCTCATCGAGCCCTCGTGAGCGTCGTCCTCCACCGGAAGGAGTTCCGAAACGTCCGTTTCGTCCAGGTTTGTTTCGTTTGTCTGCCCGGAATTGTCTGCCATGAACGTGTCAGCGCGCGAAAAGTGGGTTTTGGAGGTGACGGGATTCGAACCCGTGACCCCCTGAATGCCATTCAGGTACTCTAGCCAACTGAGCTACACCCCCACGGATACGTGAGCAGATAGTATTCGCAAAGCGCGTTGATTGTCAAGCTGCGGGATGACTGTGTTATCGGGCCGACCGGCGTTGGCGGCCCACCTACGCGGGTACGGCCTCGCGGCATTCGGTGAGATAGCCGGTTCGCACGCAGGCGTCGAAAAGGTGGAAGCTGATGAATTCCTCCGATTCCTTGACCGAGCCGTGATCGGTATAGGTCCGGATGAGAATACGATAGCCTTCGGTTTCTTCCCGCGTGACTTCGAGGTAGGTTTCCACACCGGCGATGCCCTTCACCTTGTAGTGTTTCTTTCGTCGCATGTTGTTCACAGTGGCATCCTCCCTATTCTCATATTTCGGAAGAAAGGCTATGCTCGATTACGCATTTTGATGGCATCCACCCGGTCCATATTTCCCACAATCGAAGATGGCCTCTCCCGATCGAGCGTGGTGTTCGTGTTTCCTTCCGAGGTTGCCGCCGCCTTCTGGCGGGCCGAGACGGCCCGCCGCGGCCCCGCGCGGGCAGTGCGCGTCGACCGCTTCATTTCCTGGGATACCTTCAAGGAACAGGTCCTGCAGGAACGGGCGGATCTCGTACCGGTGAACCGCACCACCCGCATGCTCTTCGCAGATGCCGTGATATCAGAGAACGCCGATCGCCCGTTTCTCTCACGCCTCGTTGATCCCCGTTACGCCGGCGAGGCCGATGCCTTCGCCTCGGATATCGAAACGCTTCTGCCCACCCTGGCTACTCTCACGTCCGGGGACGTACACGACGGCCTCGAGCCGCGGCTGCGCTCCGATGTGGATGAGCTCTCCCGCCGCTACCGGAGCTTTCTCGATGCACACGGGCTGTTCGAGCCCGCCTGGGAAGTGCAGCGCCTGGAACCGGGGCGGCGGGAGTACGTCATCTTCCACCCCCGGCTCATCACCGACTTCGCGGAGTTCGAGCCCTCACTTCGTGACCACCCGGCGGTGCGGCTGGTCGGCGGCGGCGGGGATGCTGCCGGTGCCGCGGGCGAGGGCGCCGACGCCGTCGGTGCTGCCGGCAACGCAGGTGCCGCCGCCGGTGAGCGCGAGGCACCCGCCGGGGGGCCGGTGATGCGGGAGTACGAAACCTCCCGCGCCGAGATCCGCGACCTCTGCGCCCATCTCGAAGCCCTGCTCGACGACGGCGTGGCGCCGCGCGACATCGCGGTCACGGTCTGCGGAACCGATGCCTTCCTCACCTACCTCGAGGACTCCTGTCGCAGGCGTAGCATCCCGACGAGTCTGCGGGCCGGAAAGCCGCTGACCTCCTATCCGGCCGGACGGCTCTTCGAGAATCTGCGCGCGCTGCCGCAGTCCGACTACGGGCTCGATGCGATGCAGGCGCTGCTCCTCGACCGTGCGGTGCCCTGGACGGACCCTGCGGCGATGCGGCGGGTGATCCGGCTCGGCATCGAGCGGGGCTGCCTGAGAAACTACCGCGACGAGGGCAGGGAGCAGGATGTGTGGCTCTCGGCGCTCGGCGGGGAAAAACACCGTGTCGAGCGCGGCCTCTACGGTCGGCTCAAGGCACAGACCCGCGCCCTCACCACGGCAGACTCCTTCGGCCGGCTCCGCAGTGCGCTCTACGAGTTCTTCGGCACCTTCCTCGACACCGGTGCCTGGAGCCGCACGCAGTTGCGGGTGTTTCAGAGCTGTCTCGATGTACTCTCCGACCTCATCGACACGTCGGATCGCGTGGCGCTGGTGCCTCGCCGGCCGTTCGACCTGTGGCTGCAGGCGCTCAGGTCGCGGGTGTACGTTCCCCGCGAGGCGGCCGCCGGCATCGCGCTCTACCCCTACCGGGTTGCCGCGGGCATCGAGCCGCAGTATCACTTCCTGGTAAACGCCTCTCACTCCCGCATGCGACTCGTGCATGCTCCCTACGGATTCCTGCGTGATGATGAGAAGGAGCGCCTCGGCCTCACCGATATCGACCTCTCCGACGAGTATGCGGCGGCGTATGCCGTCTCCGGCTCGAGCGTCGCGGCGAGTTACTCGCGTGAGAGCTTCTCCGGCCCGGATCTGCCGCCGAGCTGGTTCGCCGAGCGCGCCCTGGTGCAGGAAGTCCGGCGCGGCGAGGCTGCGCCCGACCCATTCGATGCCGAACGCGGCTACTTCGCTGCGGATGAGGAGCCGCCGGCCCGGGTGTACGAGGATCAGTTGCGGGGGCTTGCCCACATGAGTGCTACCGGGTTCACCGCCCGCCGGCCCGACTGGTCGCAGGGATCCGTAGATGACGGCGCTCTTCGTGAGCGCCTCCACGCCACACGCCGCACCGATGAGGGGCGCATCCGCCTCTCGCCGAGCGATGTGGGAAGCTACCGCCATTGCCCCTTCGGATATCTGCTGGGCACGCTCCTTCGCCTCGATCCCGATGCCTACACCCGCGCCGCCCGCGCGGCTGTGGACGCCGGGCGGACCTACCACCGGGGGTTCGAGCGCCTCTACACGCGGATTCTCGAGCATTCCGGAGTGTTCCGACGCGAGGAGGTCGAACTCTATCACCAGTGGGTGGAGCCGACGGCAGTGGAGGTCACCGAGGAATGGGCGCTGTGGCGCACCTCCCTCTCTCCGGCGGAGATCGTGGCACTGCGGGTGAGGCTCGAGGAGAGTATGCACGCGCTCCTCGAGGCGGACTCGGAACGGTTCGACGGGTGGCAGATCGAGGTTCTCGAGCGATACGAGTGGGTCGATTTCGAG
>CAYOFA010000025.1:11231-28508 GCA_964402885.1 uncultured Spirochaetaceae bacterium | reverse complement strand
TCGAGGAAGCACGTCGGGAATCGGGCCTGAAGACGTACTCGGAGGTGGTCAACGAGGCACTTCGTGATTTCGTTCGTCGCAGGAGATTCGCGCGGATTGATGAGTTCGCATCAAGCGACGTCTGGCAGGGCTCGCTCTCGGACATGCGCGAAGACGATGATGTTTCTGGTTGATACCTCGGCGTGGATTCGCCACTTCAACAGTCGCGATGAGTTCGACATGCGTGACGTATGCGCCCCGGATGAGCGTGTGCTGTGCCTTCCCGTCTACCAGGAGATTCTCCAGGGCGTACGAGACGACCGCGCGTACCGGCGGATGAAAGACGCGCTGGATGCGGCCCCGATGATCGACGACCCGATGGACCGCGAGCTGGTCGTTCAGGCGGTAGCTTTGTACCGACGGGGTCGGCGCCGGGGAGTGACCGTTCGTTCCTCCATCGATTGCCTGGTGGCCGCCTCCGCAGTCAGACACGGACTCACTGTTCTCCATGCTGATCGTGATTTCCCCGCGCTGGCGCGCGTTTCGGACCTGCAGGAGCGCGCAATTCCGTGAGTCCCGTAATGGTCGGCTGACCCGCGGCGGCGCCGTCAGTATGGCTGTCGATACCGCCGGGCAGCATCCTCCATCCACGCAGCCGCCTGCGCGCGCAGGTCGGCAGGCTCGAGAATCTCGGCATTCGGTCCCCACTGAGCGACCCAGAACAGCGTCTGCTGCCTCTGGTTGGTGCGAAAGCGCAGAATGATGCCGCCGTCCGCGGTGTCCTCGATCTCCTGGTTGGGGTGCCACTGTCGTTCACGGATTTTGGACGCCACCGCGGCGTCGAAGCGCACCGAAATTTCGGTTTGCTCGCCGCCGAGGAAGACGCCGAAGGCGGGATCGATGTACGCAGCCGGGTCGAAGTCGGCGGGCGCCTGGAAGCGGTCCTTCGTAGCCTTTGCGCCCGTGAACCGACCCAGGGCATAAATGCGAATCTCACCATCGTGGTGCGAATAGCCGATGAGGTACCACTCGCCGCGAAAACCGACGAGGTGATACGGGTCTATCACGCGCATGGCCGAGCTCGCGTAGCCGGGCTTGCGGTAGTAGACGGCGACGCTTCGCCCCTGTTCGAGGCACGACTGCACGACGTGCCACACCTCACCATCGATCTCCGTCACGGGTTCGGAGACGACGGTGACATTCTGCGCGAGGTCCTCCGAATGCACGGTAACTTTCTCCGGGAGAAGCTGCGTAAGGCGGTCGAAGATCGAGCGCAGCCGCTCGTAGTAGGGGCTGTTTCGGTAGCTCGAAAGCGCGCGCTCTGTGACGAGTAGCGCAAGCAGGTCACCCTCGGTGAGCATGACGGTGGGAAGCTCGAAGGTCTCGTCGGCGTAGTAGTACCCGTGTTCGCGGACATCGTACTCGATCGGCGCCTGCTCGTCCCGCAGCCACTCGATGTCGCGTTTGAAGGTGCGCGCCGAGAACCCATCACCTGTCTCTTCGAGGTAGTCCTCGGCAAGTCGCCGGGCCGAGGGATAATCGCGTTTGTGTTTCAGCCTTCTGTGGATGAAGGCGATGCGTTGCATACGCGCACGGAAGCTCATGTTCACACTCCGGGGCGCATACTACGTCGGGAAAGAGAGGAATGACAATGATGTAACTCAGCGTGGGTCCTCGCCGGGGCGACGGGTAGTCCGGCGCGGCGTCGCACCAGCTCGTGTTCAATCAGCGAGGTCGGTTGCGGCGAAGTCGGTACCCTTATAGAGGAGCTCCTCTGCCTGGGAGACGGCCAGCGCATACGCAAAACAGTCTCCGTAGTTGAGACCGGCCGCGTGATGGCCCTTGCCGAATCGGTGGTAGGCGTCCAGTGCGATCCGTGCCTGTTCCTCGGTTACCGGCTCAACACGTACGTCGACCTGCGCGAGGAAGACGATCATCTGATGGCGCCCCCCGCTGCCATACCGTGCTTCGAGGACGATTCCGGCCTCGACGTATGATGCGGCCGAGATGCGGCATTGGCTGGTTTTTGCGATACGATCGATGAACGCATCACGTTCGGGTTCATTCTGAAGAACAGCAAGTACCGCCGAGGTGTCGAGGACCATTACCGAACGATCCCCTCATGATCGTAGCCAAGTATCTCCTCAGCCTTTCGCTCGTCGCGAACCGGCAGCTGAGAGGTCTGCTCAGCTATGTCTCGTAACTCCGCGATCTTTCGATCGGTCTCCCGGTCGACACCCCTTTGACGGCGTTCGAGCGCTTCCGAGACCGCAATTTCCACAGCCCGCGTTATGGACGTGTGGGTGAGCCGGGCAAGTTCCTTTGCCCGCTTGTGCGTGTCTTCGTCTTTGATGTTTAGAGGCATATTTCCTCCGTAGATTTCCTGCATCCTCCATATTTATCATAACACAACCGCATCGGATCGACACGGGTCTGGCACCGCAGTCCCTACCTACGCCAGCTCGAGACCCATCGCCGTGAAGGCGCGGAAGTCGCTCGGGTTGGCGGTCGCGAGGCGCGCGCCGGCTGCCATCGCCGTTGCGGCAATCATCGCACCGATCCGCGGCCCCGCCAATCACTATCCCGCGACCGGGCTGCTCCCACTCTGTTCTACGCCCACGCGGTTGCGGCCGTCGTCCTTGCCACGGTAGAGCGCCTGGTCGGCGGCTCGTATCGCGTCGTTGATGCTCGTGTGTGTCGAAAGCTCCGCGATACCGATGGTAATGGTGGCATTGATGCACGAGTCCTTCCATTCTACGTACGTGGCTGACACCGCGGATCGCACCTTCTCCATGGCAACGAGCGCACCATCGCAGTCGGTATTCGGCAGGAGGACGAGAAACTCCTCTCCACCCCATCGGGCGGTAACGTCCTGTTTCCTGACCGTCGTGCGTATCACCCCCGCGATGCGCGCGAGGACTCTGTCACCGGCATCGTGACCATACTCGTCGTTGATCTGTTTGAAGTGATCGAGATCGGCGATGCATACACATGTGGCGATGCCGTAGCGAGCCACCCGAGCCTGCGCGTGTTCTATCCACTCGAGGGCGTGGCGCCGGTTCGGGAGCTCTGTGAGCTGGTCCGTCCTGCTGAGGGAGTCGAGTTCCCTGTTCTGTCGCACGAGCGTTCCCTCGGCGAGCGACACCGCGCGAACGTAGTAGTACGAGATGGCCGCGAGCACGAAACCGCCCACGGCGAAGTTGCCGTAGCGAAAGAGGTCGATAACAATTCCGCTGACACGTGCAAATGCAAGGTGCCCTGCAACGGCGATCGCCACGTAGTCCGCAATCAGCAGGAGGGCGATTCCAACCCGGGCACGGAGGCTCCAGGACTCGAAAGTCATCGCGAGTGGAATGAGGCCCAGTGCGTAGATATGAAAACCGCTCGAGAACCCGAGCACGGCAGTGGCAAACCACGAGTGAGCTACAACCTCGAGGATGCCGAGCCCGGCAGCGTACTGGAGACGGCCCGTGCAGGCGCACCGGTAGGTGATCACGTAGACGATGACGCTTCCGATATTGAACCAGGCGAGGGCGGTGAAGCCTGCCAGTGCCGAGGCAGCCAATATCACCGCATGACCCGTAAGTGCAATGAGCGCCATTGCCCGAAACACCCGGGCCGAATGGCTGAGAACACCCGGATGCGACGCATCGAACGACCTCAGGAGAATGTCGGGGTGTACGCCCTGATGGGCGGTGTCGTCGTGCATCACGGTATATGCGATCCAATCACTGCCGTCCGCGGGCCGGCTCCCGCGTGGAGTGTCGCGTATTCCCACAATGAAGGTCAATGATGCAAGACAGCGTGAAGCAGCAGCTCCATAGAGGCAGTAGTACTCATATGAGGCGAACGTTTGTATAATAGGGGAGGTGTCGGATCGCATGAGTGAAATCGTTGGACTTCTCGAATCGGAGCTCGAAGCGGCCTTCGAGGTAAAGGACAAGGAGTAGCTGCACCGCTACGTCGTGCTCATGGTTGACCGCTTTGCTGCCCGCGCGAGCGAGGAGGAGCGTCACTCGCGCCTCGAGCGCAAGATGGACGAGGGCTTTGCCGAAATCAAGGAGGACGTTCGGAGCATCGCGGCGACGATGCAGGAGGGCTTTGCTCGCTTCGACGAGCGATTCGAAGCAGTAGACCGGCGCTTCGAAGAGCAGAACGAAAAGTTCGAGGCCCGCTTTGCTGCAATCGATCGGCGCTTCGAAGAGCAGAACGAGAAGTTCGAGGCCCGCTTCGCGGCGATCGACCGGCGCTTCGAAGAGCAGAACGAAAAGTTCGAGGCCCGCTTCGCGGCGATCGACCGGCGCTTCGAAGAGCAGAACGAAAAGTTCGAAGCCCGCTTCGCCGCCGTCGACAAGCGCTTCGAGGACATGAATCAGCGGTTTGAAGACATGAATAAGCGCTTCGACGACATGAACAAGCGCTTTAACTCGCTCACTGTGCTTATGTCTGTCTTCTTCACCGTTCTTGCCGGGATGATGACGGCGCTGGGACTGTTCGGCTGAAGAGCGACGCGGAACGGCCGGTGCGCCGCGACGAACGGGGCCGCGAACCGACCAGTGCGCAGCCCCACGCAGACGGTCACCGACCAACCAACACGGCTGCACGCGTGCCCGACGGGGACACGCGTGCAGGGATCGGGTAGCTACTTACTTCGCATTCGGCTCCGTCGGGTTGCCGAAGAACTCCGCGGTCAGCCGCATGACTTCCTTGCGCAGGGAGACCACCACCACGAGGTTGATCGCCACGGTGATGGCCATGAAGGCGTCGAACAGGCCCCAGATGACCTGCAGGCCGCCGATTGCGCCGACGACGAGGCCCACGAGGAAGACGACGCGATAGGGCATCACGATCTTGTTGCCGAACACATAGACACCACCGGTCTCGGAGTAGAACTCCGCCAGAAGCATCGTGGTGTAGGCAAATACGATTACCGAGATCGTGACAATCCAGTCACCAGGCCCGGGGAGGCCGAGGTTGAAGGCGTGGGCGGTCAGGCTTGCTCCGACCTCACCGCTGTCCAGTGCGCCGGTGACCATGATGACGAGGCCGGTCATCGTACACATGACGATCGTGTCGACGAAGACCTCGAAGATGCCCCACACGCCCTGGCGCGAGGGATGGTCGGTCTGCGCGGTGGAGTGGGCGATCGGCGAGGTACCCATACCTGCTTCGTTTGAGTACACACCACGGGCGAAGCCGTTTCGCACGGCCATCATGATGGTCGATCCGGCAAACCCGCCGACCGGTGCCATGCCGGTGAAGGCGCTTCGCACGATGTCGGCGATGGCGGAGGGAACGTTCCCGATGTGGATTATGATGATGATCAACGCTCCGATGAAGTAGATGACCGCCATGACGGGTACGAGTTTCTCCGCCACTTTGCCGATGCGCTTGATGCCGCCGATGATGACGAGACCAACGAGGACGGCAAGGATGATGCCGGCTACGAGCTTGTCCAGGCCGTAGGAGAGCTCGGTAACGTCTGCCAGGGCGTTGGATTGCACCGCCCCTCCGATGAGGAACTGAATGAAGAACAGAAAGCTCCACACCACGGCGAGCCACTTCCAGTTCTGACCGAGACCGTTGGTCACGGTGTACATGAATCCGCCGCGGTAGACGCCGCTGTCCGGGTCTTTCTCACGGAAGCGAATACCGAGAACGACCTCGGCGTACTTGAGAACCGCGGCGAGCAGTGCAACCACCCACATCCAGAACAGCGCGCCTGCGCCGCCGAGGCCGACTGCCACACCGACGCCGGCTATGTTCCCGACACCCAGGGTACCGGCCAGCGCGGATGAGACCGCCTGGAACGGCGTGAGCGTGCCCTCCCCGTGTACCTCCTTCGACATGATCTTGCCGAAGGTGTGGCGCATGATGAACCCGAACCGTCGGAACTGCACGAACTTCAGGCTTACCGAGTAGATGACCGCACCGAGCGTGATGATGATGATCAGCGGCCACCCCCACGCCCATCCGATGAACGCGGTCACGACGTTTTCCATAAATGCTTCCATGAACTCCTCCCAGGATTTGTGGATCTATCTACTCACCGGCGTCGAGAAACGCCAGTGCCGTCTGCACGTGCAGTGCCGCGCCGATCGGAAGGGATGCCTCATCGATGGTGAAGCGGGGATGATGGTGAGGATAGGTGCTGTTCGCCTCCGCGTTGGCGGTGCCGACGAAGTAGAACGCCGAGGGTACCCGCAGGGAGAACTCGGCGAAGTCCTCGCCAAGCATCACCTTGATCTGCGAGTCGATCTCCAGGCCGCCCGGATATGACTCCACCGTCTTTTGAACCAGCTCGGTCATCGCGGCATCGTTGGCCAGGAGCTTGTTTCCGCATTTATAGGTCAGCTCGTAGTCGACCCCGGCAGTCTCGCACTCTGAGCGGACCACCTGCTCGAACATCTCCCGCACTTCTGCGTCCCGGTGATGCAGGGAACGGATGGAGCCACCGAGGGTAGCGCGGTCTGGAAGGACGATAGGGGAGCTTCCCGCGTGAAAGGAGCCGAAGGTGATGACCGTCGGCTCGTAGATCGCGTCGAAGCGCCGTGTCTGGATGTTCTGCACGTTCTGCATGATGTTCGTCGCGGTGGCGATGGTGTCGGTTCCGAGGTGCGGCGCCCCGCCGTGGCCCCCTTCGCCCTTGATCTCGAGGGTGAAGTAGTAGCTCGAGGCCATGATGGGCCCGTCGGCGAGTCCGATGGTTCCGGTCGAGAGCGGTGACCACAGGTGAAGCCCGAAGGCGGCGTCGACATCCGGATCGGTGAGCACGCCCGCCTCAACCATGGGCTCCGCGCCGGCGTCCTCTTCATTGGGCTGAAACACCAGCTTGACGGTGCCGGCTATGCGAGCGCGGTGGCGGTTGAGGACCTTGGCCGCGACGAGAAGCATCGCCATATGCCCGTCGTGGCCGCAGGCGTGCATCACCCCATCGTTCTTCGAGGCAAAGGGCAGGCCCGTTTCCTCGGTGATCGGAAGGGCGTCCATATCGGAACGAAGCATCACGGTCTTTCCCGGCGCTTCTCCGTGGATCAGACCCACAACGCCCGTCTCCGCGATGCCGGTCTGCACCTCGATCCCGCAGTCGCGCAGGTACTCCGCCACGCGCTCGGAGGTCCGGTACTCATTGAAGCCGAGCTCGGGGTCTTCATGAAAACCCCGTCGCAGCTCAACCAGCTCGTCGTACTCCTGTGCGATTTCCCTCGTTATCTCTTCCATAGGTGCTCCACTGGCTGTCCCCGGGCGTAACGCATTCGGTGCCCGGTTGTTGCATTATATGAACGTATGTTCGCAGGGTGATACGATTATTCAGGGTCTCACGGCCCGTCGAGAGTTGTCAAGGAAAAAACCGATCCGGGAACGATGGAAGTGACGAGACCGGAGGGGGAGGGGGACGGGGACGGAGCGCTTGAAGCGGGAGGGGCTACCGGGACGACACGCTTGTGCTGATCACGCCTCAGTCTGGTATGATGGTGAACATGGATAGTGAGAGGGGCAGCCGACGCATCCGCCGAGCGCTTGCGGCCGGGTTCGGCCTCGCCGGTGCAATCATCATGTTAATCGACTCACTCGACCACATGGCCCGTGGCTTCATCGGACTGAGCCTGATGCTGATTGTGGGGGTGGCAGCGGCTGCAGCCGGCATCGGGCTGGTGGTGGGCATCGTGGTCGAGCGTGCACTCGCGCGGAAGCGGCGGCATTAGGGCAGCGGGAACTCGAAGCACACCCGCAGGCCCGGTTCGTTGTCCTCGAATCGGACTGTCCCGCCGAGCTGTTGAGCAAGGCCGGTGACGAGCTGCAAACCAAGCGACTGGTGATGCTCGAGGTCCTCGGCCGGCATCCCGGTGCCGTTGTCCGCAACTTCGAGCCTGACCCGCCCGTCAGTGTAGGTGAGAGATATGGATATCGCGCCCTGACCATCATCTTTCCCGTGACCGTGTGCGTACTTGAGCGCGTTGGAAAGGAGCTCGTTGACGACCATGCCGAGAGGGATGGCGTGGTCGAGATCAATGCTGAATTCGTCGACGGCCGTGGATACTCGCGCACCGCCTTGCGAGACGTCCATCGAGCGGGTGACCGTCGCCACGAGGTCGTCCATATACGCGCGAATATCGATACGTGCGAGTGACGGAGACTCGTAGAGATGCTCGTGGACGAGGGCCATTGACTGGATGCGGGTCCGGGCGTCCTGGAAATACTCCAGCGACTTCTCATCATCTACAAGACTGCTCTGGATGCTGAGCATCGAAGAGACGACCTGGAGGTTGTTTCTGACCCGATGGTGAATCTCCCGCAGCAGCGTCTCTTTCTCCCGTAGGGATTCGGCGGTCGTACGGGCCGTCACTCCGCGGCGGCGTGCAACCTCGTAGCTCAACAACGCGATCGAGAAAAGCAGCAGGAAGGCCGAGACGGCGAGGAGGATTTCGAGTTGGTACTTCTCCCACAGGCCCTCCGGGCGATTGTGCACGATGCTCTCCGGCGGCAGGTTGTCCTCGCTGATGCCGTAGGGACGGAGAGCCGCGAGGTCGAAGACCGGTAGGTTGGGACTCTTCTCGACCACCGGAATGGCATCAGGATCTTCCCCGTTGAGGATACGCTTCGCGAGCCGGGCGGCGTACATTCCCTGTTGCCGCCCGCTCGTCATATAGCCGCCTGCAATCCCCGTCCCCATGTAGAAGTCCCACAGCGAGAACACCGGCACATCGAGCGTCTGCGAAACATGCATGCCGCTCCGGTGGAAGTCGAGGGGCGTGCCGACTTCATCGCGAACGAGGCCCACGAGAAGGGCGATGGAGTCACGGCCGAGCTCCGTCACGAGGCGCTCAAGCGATTCGAGCGTAACCGGATGATGGACCGTGGGCTCAAGCTCATAATCGGCGAGGGCGTCAAGCACGAGGCTGACGTTCTGGTCACTCGTTGCCGTGCGATCGGAGAGAACCAACAGTCGTTTCCTCTTCGGAAACAGCCGCCGGATCTCCTCGATGGTACGGTCCACGCTCAACTCCTCGGCGACGCCGGTAGTCTTCTCCATCCCGGCAACGAGCTCGGGGCTGTAGTCGTTTATTCCCGCGAAGACAAGCGGCACCGACGGCCACAATCGTTCGCGCGCGTTCCTCACAAACTCGAGGGCGAAATTGTCCGTGGCGATAATGACGTCGAATGACCATGTCAGGTACTTCTGCTCCAGAAACGAGGCAAGGTCATCCATGTAGGCGAAACTGCTGTGGTACTTGGCATCGAGCACTTCGCTGTGCACCGTGGTCGTGCTCTCCGGGGCATGCTCGAGCACCTCCCGTATCGCGGCGTCGAGATCCAGGGTCCACTTGAAGTCGAGACCGTAGGAATGAAGCACGAGAACACGTCGCCCACTTTGCGCACGTGAGACGCCGGCGGCCAGAACCGTAAGCGCGACCGCGAGACCTATGATCATGAGCTTGCCGGGTCTGTAGCGCATAGTTGGTTCCAGGATTCTACGGCGGCCGAGCGATCGCGTAAAGCCCGAGTACGGTACGGTATGCCCGGACTACGGGGCTCCTGCTTGCGGGGCGCGGGGCCCTCGTGTGCGCAGCGCCGTTGAACTCGCGCGTGTTCATGACCTCTTTCCTTACCATTGCGGCTGCGGGTATCATGGTGTCACGGCCTGGCCGATTCATGGCCTGGGTGATGAGATACGCGCGGCCGAGCCGTCCGCGCAAGAGCGAGCGAGCGCGAGAGCGCGAGAGAGAGAAGGGGGCCGGGGTACCATGGCGGAGATTCTAATTGTTGCTGTCGCGATCGTCGTCGTCGCCGGGGACGCATCCTGGCCGGAAGTCCGACGCCGGTACCTCTCTCACGCCGATCCGACGGACGGCGCCCGGTGAGCGGCAACACCGCCCGCCGCGCCAACGCTACTCACACCGGCACGGCGCACACCGACACCGAGCGGGGCGACTCCGATTCCGGTCGCGCGCCGGGTGGGCCGGCGCCGCCAGGTCACCCGGCGAGCCGGCGGCCGGCATCACCTGCGCTTATCCTCGAGGCGCTGCTTCTCTTCGGTGTCGTGCCTCTTCTGTTTCTCTTCGACCTACCGCGAGGGGGCATGCCCGCGGTGATGCTCCTCGCCCTGGCCTACGTGATGGTGCAGGGTGCACGCCATAAGCTGATTCCGAAGCGTTCCTTCGGGCTGAACGGTTTCCGGCAATTCGGGCCCATGTTGCTGCTATTCGTGCTCTTCGCCCTCGCGTCAACGACGGCAGTGGCCGTCTTCGAGCCCGAAAGCCTCTTCTCGGTGGTCCGCACCGACGTGGGCCTCTGGCTGCTGATGCTCGTCGTTTACTGTTGTTTCTCGGTGTATCCGCAGGCGCTGGTTTTTCGCGGCTTCTTCATCGAGCGCTACGGGAGCCTCTTTCGTGATGAGCGAGCCCTCGTGCTCGTCAACGCCGCAGCCTTTGCGTGGGCGCACAATATCATAGCCCACCCGCTCGTCTACGCATTGACCTTCTGTGGCGGCGTCCTCTTCTGTCGAACGTGGCTGAAGAGCCGATCCGTCCTGGCAGTGTCGATCGAGCACGCCCTCTACGGCTTCTGGCTCTTCACCGTCGGCCTCGGCGGGTATTTCGCCTTTCCCGGGGGGTGATTAGGTATCAAGAACCGTGTTGGTGAATCTTAGGTAAGTCCTCGCATCGCCGGGGAATACGGCCGAATGATGTGGCAAACCGAATCCTGCACGCCGAAGCGTAAGCTACAACTGCGTCTGGTAACGAATTAGCTCGGCGTGTACCAACACGGTTCTATATACCCCAGGCGGGCGGCGGGCATCAACAAATTGACCATAGACGGCCCCGCGGTCGAGTGAAATGTTTGACTGCGGAGGTCTGAAATGAAATCATCTGGAACCGGAAAGAGTATCTCGACCTTTGCCGTAGTCGTGGCAATCACCGCGGTCGTTCTCGCGGGCTGTGATAGTGCGGGGGCCGGGGGCGGTGGAGGAACATCAGGAGGCTCGTACGATATCACCTTTGAAGTGAGCGGGAGCTACACGCCGAACGATTCCGGCCCGATACCGTATAACTTACTTGTCTCTTACAGCTATGCCACTGCCAGTCAAGGGTCGGTGACAGCACAAGAACAAGATCCCGCTTTGCCGTTGTCAGAGACCGTGACGCTTGAAGCGGGCACTGGTGTCTCGCTCAGCGCAACACTCGTGGATGGGGAAGGTACAGGGAGTGTTACGTACACGTTGAAACAAAACGGAACGGTTATCGAAAGCCATCAATACAGTGACGATTCAGTAGGTTATACCATCAGCCACACGGTCGGCCAATAAACGGCGCGACCATCTGCGCAGGTCCGGCCCGGTGGCGCAGACCCGAGGCCGGCCGACCCTCACCCCGCCGACTCGAAGTACTCCTTGAACCCCTGCATGATGTAGAGGCCGGCGGTGCCGCCGGGGTCGGGCTTGCCGATGGTCTTCTCCTGGTAGTAGGCAGGGCGCCCGTGCTGGGCCTGCATGTCTTTGGTCTTCTCGAGGCCGTCGGCGGCGGCCTCGTATGCCGCCGCGAAGGCTTCCGCGGGGCTTGCGTCACCGGCGCTTTTCAGTGACTCGGCAACCGGCTGCATGACGTCGATGATGGTCTTGTCGCCCGGCTTCGACTTTCCCCGTTCCATGAGACCGTTTACGAACGCGTCGAAGAGCTCGGCCATATCGGCTACCGAGAGCTCCTCCTTGCCCTGCACGGCCTTGCCACCGCGCATGAAGCCGGTGGCAAGCAGGGTGCCCATGGTCGACGGGGCGGCCTTGTTCATCTGCATGCCCATCTGCATCAGCGTCTTTCCGAGATCGCCGGCTTCCTGCGAGCTCATGAACTCATCGGCTGCCTTGAAGGCCTTGGCCATGGTGATGCCGAGGTCGCCGTCACCCATCTCGCCGTCGATTCTGATGAGCTCGTCGCGCTGTGCGTCCATGATCTCCCGCGTGCGGGCGATGGCCCCCTGAAGATCCTGCAAGCTTATGCTGCTCATGGCGTGTCCCCCGTGGCTCAGAGCTGTGCCTGTTCGAAGAACGGCGTACGGGCCGGCTTGGAGAGCAGGCTCTTGAGCTCGTCGTCGAGCTTGAGAAGCGAGATCGACGCGCCCGCCATCTCGAGAGACGTCGCGAACTCGCCGACGTAGACGTTGAAGACCTTGAGGCCCTTCTCCTCGGCAACCTTGTGGATGCTGCGGTAGAGGACGTAGAGCTCTTCCTTGGGCGTCGCGCCGAGTCCGTTCACGAGGATCGAAACCTCATCACCCTTGGAGTAGGGGAGGTCGTCGATGATCGGATCCATCATCTCGCGCACGATGTCGTCGGCGCTCTTGAGGTCCCCGCGGCGCACGCCGGGCTCACCGTGGATGCCCATGCCGATCTCCATCTCGTTATCACCGAGCTGGAACTGCGGTTTCCCGACTTCCGGGACGATGTTCGGCCACAGTGCAACGCCCATCGTGCGGACGTTTGCGGCCGCCTTGTCGGCGATGCGTTTGACCTCGTCGAGGTCGGCGAGCTCATCGGCCTTGGCTCCGGCGCACTTGTAGATGTAGAAAATGCCGGCCACGCCGCGGCGGTTTTCCTCTTTGCCCTTGGGTGCTGATGCGACATCTTCACCGGCGACGAGTTGTTCGACGCGGATGTCCTCCATCGCAGCCATTTCCTTGGCCATGTCAAAGTTCATGACGTCGCCGCCGTAGTTGCCGTAGATGTAGAGCACGCCCGCGCCGCTGTCGATGGCCTTCGTGACCTCGAGCATCTGCTCCGAGCTCGGCGACTGAAACACGTCTCCGACGGAACACCCGTCGAGGATACCGTCGCCGACGTAGCCGAGGAAAAGCGGCAGATGTCCCGACCCGCCACCGGTTGCGAGGCCGACCTTGCCCTTCTTCTTCTCGCCGGCCTTCACGATGCAATGCATATCGTCGTTGACGTAGGTAACCTGATCGGGATGCGCGGCGAGGATTCCCTCGAGCATCTCGTTGACAAAATTCTTGGGATCATTGAGAAACTTCTTCATGGCCACTTCTCCTTGTTGCGGTCCGGGCGTGCCGACAACCGCAGTCTCGGCAGTTAAATAAATTTAGATTCTATTACTACGAGTGTAACATGGAATGATGCGCTGTCAAGGTGTTTGGCCGACCGCGGGGGAGGTCTGAGGGCGGTGTTTACCGCTCGAACGCGGTCACCGCAGCTGTGTGTCGCCGCAGCATACGCGAATTCTGCACTCTTTTGATGCGCCGCATCTCAATTGTTTTAGTTTGAGCTAAAACTCCTTCAAAGCCGGAATTGACAAAGCGCCCGGTCAGGTTTAGGGTGATTTCAAGGGTCACGTGGATGGGTACTCGGATAAAAGACATTGCTCGACGTGCGGAAGTCTCCGAAGCCACGGTTTCTCTGGTGCTCAACCAGAAACCGGGAGTCAGCACGCTCACGAGGGACCGCATCCTCAAGCTCGCCCGGGAAATGGATTACGGGGCGACCCAGCGCCAGGTCCTTTCGACCCGCACCGGCACCATCCGGTTTCTCAAGATCGCCACCCACGGCCACACGGTGAATCGCGACCACAACGTCTTCCTTGCCGACTACATAGACGGTCTCACCCGTAGCGCCCGGGCCCTCGGATATAATCTTGAGATCAGTGCGTTCGCCGGTGCCGGCATCGACGAGATCGTGAACAGTGTGCGCGGAGCCTCGCTGAAAGGGGTCGTCGTTCTCGGCACCGAGCTCGGCCCGGAGGCCATACAGAGCTTCGCCAATCTGCCGATGCCCTTTGTCTTTCTCGATACCTACTACGATTTTCTTCCCTTCGATTTCGTCGACATGAACAACAAGGACGCAGTGTATGACATCATCATGCACCTCATCGAGAACGGCCACGAAAGCGTCGGCTTCGTGCGAAGCCCGGTGAACACCCACAACTTCTTTCTGCGCGACGAGGGATTCCACCAGACGATGAGCGAGCTCGGCATGTCGATTCCGACGGTCAATGTGTTCAACGTGGACTCCACCTTCGACGGCGCCTACCGGGACATGCTCCAGCTTCTCGAGGGGCGCGGCGAGATGCCCACGGCGCTCTTCTGTACCAACGACATCATGGCCTACGGCACCATCAAGGCACTTCGAGAGCGCGGTTGGCGGGTACCGGAGGACGTCTCGGTGGTCGGCTTCGACGATCTGCCGCTCTCGGCCGTCATGGAGCCGCCGCTCACCACCATGCAGGTCTCCAAAAAGAGAATGGGAGAGATGGCGGTGCAACTCCTCTCCATGAGAGTGGAGAACGAGGAGAGTGGCCCCCCCACGAAGATACAGATCGGTGGCAGCCTGATTGTCCGCGGGAGTGTGCGTAACCTCCGCGGGGAAGCGTAGCTCCGGGCGCGACGCCACGGCCCGCCCGGCGCAGCGCCGGACGGCCCGCAGGCAGTGGCTTCTTACTGGCTGCTGTTCACGTACTCCACGAGGCGTTTCGAATCATCCTTCAGCGCATCATACGTTGCCTCGTACTGTCGCACGTACTCCGCGTACGCCTCGGTATTCTTCGGATTCGGCTGCACCTTCTTGGCGACCCGCACCATCTTATCGGCCGCTGACTTCATGTCAGGATAGATGCCCGCAGCCACCGTGGCGAGGATGCCGCTTCCGAGTGATACCGCCTGCTGTTCCTCTGGGATGGTGATGGGTTTCCCGGTCGCATCGGCGTGGATCTGCATCCACAGGTCGCTCTGCGTGGCGCCGCCGCAGGCGATGATCTCATCGATGGTGAAGTTCTCCGCCTCCATGCGATCGATGATCACCTTGGTACCGTACACGACTCCTTCCATAATGGCGCGGAAGATGTGCGCAGGGGTGTGGCTGAGGGTCAGACCCCGAATGACGCCGCGGCTGTTGGGATCGACCCAGGGGGTGCGATTCCCCTGCCAGTGTTCGAGAACCACGAGTCCGTCTGAGCCCGGGGCGATCTTCTCGGCCTGCTCGTTGAGCACGTCGTAGACCGACCCGCCGCGCTTCTCCGCCTCTGCGGTGATGTCGGCGTTGAGGAAGTTGCTGGTGAACCACTTCACCACGGAGCCGGTGGATATCTGTCCCGCCTCCACGACCTGCAGGCCGGGGACGACCGCATCGGGGAAGCTGCCGAAAAGGCCTTTCTTGTGCAATTCCACATCCGAGACGCCGATTTGAAGCTGCGAGGATCCGGTAATGACCGCGAGCTTCCCGGCGGTGAGCGCGTTCACCCCGACAACGCCGACGTAGGCATCGGCGCCGCCACCTGCAACGGGAATGCCGGCGGTAAGCCCCGTCTTCTCGGCAATCTCCTTTGTGATGCTCCCTGCAACCTCGCCGAGCCCGACGATGCGTGAGGGCAGTTTGTCGAAGACATCACCCAGGCCGATCTTCTCATAGAGCGAGGTGGGAAATCCGTCTTTGCGGCCGTTGTAGAACCAGCGGACCGTGGTCGTATTGATGTTGGCGGTGATCTCCCCGGTGAGGCGGTACACCATCCAGTCGGTATGCTCGAAGATCGTGTGCGCCTTCTTGTAGGTGTCGGGCTCGTTTCGCTTCGTCCACAGCACCTTGCAGGGAAACCACTCCGGCGACACGTTTCCGAAGCCGACATACTCGAGGGCCGGATCGCCGGTCCCCGCGATCTCGGCGGCCTCGCCGGAGGCACGGATATCCATCCACATGATGGCATCACGCAGCGGGCGTCCGTTCTCGTCGAGGAAGACGACGGTGCAGCTCGTGCCGTCGAGCCCGACGCCCTTGATGTCGCCGGGGTCGACCCCCGCCTTGTCGATGGCGATCTTGATCGACTCCACGAGGGACTCATCCCACTGCTCGATTTTCTGCTCGGCCCAGCCGGGGTGCCGGTGGTAGTTCTTGTTCTCGCTCACTCCGAAACTCAGGCAGCGACCCGTCTCGTCGTAGACACCCGTGCGGATACTCTCGGTTCCCCCATCAATTCCAAGCACGTAACTTGCCATCGGTACCTCCGTGATTATTTGCGATTGCTGCCACCAGTATACCATGCGCGCTTCGCATCCGAAAGGGCCCGGACCTTGACTGAGGCATGATAACCTGTTATAAGAAAATAAGATATGAGCTATTTTCTCGGAATAGACATCGGTACCTACAGCTCCAAAGGCGTTCTCGTTGCTGCCGACGGCAGCATCGTCGCGCGACATTCCGTCCCGCATGATCTCGATATCCCGCAGCCCGGCCGGGCCGAGCACGATGCCGAGGGCGTGTGGTGGCATGATTTCGTGAGCCTCTCGAAGGCGCTGCTGGAGAAGGGCAATGTCACGGCGGGGGAGGTCGCCGCGGTCGGAACGAGCGGGATCGCACCCTGCGTGCTGCCGCTCTCCGCGGAGGGGCGACCGCTTCGACCTGCCATCCTCTACGGCATCGACACCCGCGCCACCGCCGAGATAGAGCAACTCAACCGCGAGCTCGGCGTCGACTGGATCGTCGAGCACTCCGGCTGCGAGCTCTCGGCACAGTCCGCCGGTCCGAAAATCCTCTGGATCAAGCATCACGAGCCCGAGGTCTGGAAACAGGCGCGGTACTTCGTCACCTCCACCTCCTACCTCGTCTATCGCCTCACCGGCCGGCTTGCAATCGACCACTACACCGCAGCCTTCTACGGACCCCTCTACGATATTTCAGCGCGCGGGTGGTCGGAGGAGGGCTGTGCGCCGGTCTGTCGCCCCGATCAGCTCGCCGAGCCGATCTGGACGACAGATGTCGCCGGCCGCATCAGCGCCGAGGCCGCCGCGGAGACGGGGCTTGCCGAGGGAACGCCCGTGATTGCCGGTACGGCGGACGCGGCATCGGAGGCGGTGAGTGCCGGCGTCCTCGAGCCCGGCGACACCATGGTGATGTACGGGAGCTCGGTGTTCATCATCCGGCTCTTCGACTCCCGGCCTCGGGGCGGCGTGTTCTGGCCCGCGCCCTCGATCGTCCCCGGCATGTATGCCCTTGCCGCCGGCATGTCGACCACCGGAGCCATCACGCAGTGGTTTCGCGAGGAATTCGGCGCGGAAGAGCGCGCTGCCGAGGAGGCGGGCGGGGAGAACGCCTACGCCGCGCTCGCCCGGGCCGCCGGAGAGGTTGCGCCGGGCGCGGAAGGGCTCCTTGCCCTGCCGTACTTCAGCGGCGAACGCACACCCCTGAACGACCCCGACGCCCGCGGCGTCATCGCCGGCCTTACCCTGCGGCATAGCCGCGCCCACGTCTACCGCGCGCTCCTCGAGGGCGTCGCGTTCGGCGTGCGACACAACCTCGAGGAAATG
>CAYOFA010000025.1:9415-11131 GCA_964402885.1 uncultured Spirochaetaceae bacterium | reverse complement strand
GGCGCCACCCGCGCTGATGCGCCCGGCCGCCCCCGGTCCGACGGCGCCCTCGTCGCCATCGGCGGCGGCGCGGCAAACCGAGTATGGATGCAGATCGTAGCCGACGTGCTCGGCCGCGCGCACACCGTGCGAACGACACCCGGCGCCTCATACGGCGACGCGGCCCTGGCCGCCGTCGGGGCGGGGGAGCGCTCCCTCGCCGATATCGCAGCCTGGGTGCCCGCCGGCGAGACCGTAGAGCCCACCGCGGCACACGAGGTCTACGAGCGCCTGTATCCCCTCTACCGGGATCTCTACCGCTCGAGCGCCGACACCGTACACGCCCTAGCCGCCTTCGCCCGCGAACAGGAGTAATGCATGGATTACGACAAGCGATGGAATGAACTCGCCCGCGTGCTCGTCGACTACTCGACCGAGACGAAGGCGGGCGACCGCTGCATCATCATCATGCGGGAGCTCGAGAGCTTTCCGCTCATGCGCGCGGTCTACGCACGCGCGGTGGAGCTCGGCGCGTATCCGCAGGTGCTCTTCAACTCCTCCTACCTCCAGCGCGACCTCATGCGCTTCGGAAGCGAGGAGCAGGTGGGCTGGGAGCCGGAGCTCTACACCCACGCCATGAACTGGGCCGATGTCTGCGTCGATCTTCGCGCTGCAAGCAACCTCTACGAGTTTTCCGACATCGACACCGGCACGGTTTCGCTCCACCGCAAGGCAGAGGGAAAGGTGTCGGCGCTTCGGACCTCGAGCACGAAGTGGACGATCTGCCGCATCCCGACCGCGGCAATAGCGCAGCAGGCCGGACGCAGCCTCGACACCATGATGGATTTCTTCTTCGGGGCGACGCTTCTCGACTGGGAGTCGGAGCGGGCGCAGATGGAGGCTCAGCGGGATCGGCTCGAGGGCACGAGTGAGGTGCACATCAGTGCGCCCGGGACGGACCTGCGCTTCTCGACTGCCGGTCGTCACTACATCGCCGAGGCCGGCCACATCAACATGCCCGGCGGCGAGCTCTACACCGCCCCGGTGGAGGACTCTGTGGAGGGCCATATCAGCTTCGAGGATCCGGGCGTCTTTGCCGGCACCCTCATGTCAGGTATCAGGCTGGAGTTCTCCGCAGGCAAAGTCACACAGGCGAGCGCCGAGTCCAACGAGGACTTTCTCAACACGCTCCTCGACATGGACGAGGGCTCACGGCGGGTAGGGGAGTTCGGCATCGGCACGAATCCCCGGGTTGATTTCGTGAGCAACGACATCCTCTACGACGAGAAGATCTACGGCACGGTTCACATCGCTCTCGGGCGCAGCTACGCAGCCTGCGGCGGCAAGAATCAGTCGGCGCTGCACTGGGACATCGTGAAGGATCTCAGACGCGGCGGCACCGTCACCGTGGACGGTGCGACCATCATCGAGGACGGGAAGCTGCTCCTCTAGGGCTAGGTATATAGAAGCGTGTTGGTAACAGCATAGACAATTCTAATCAGGCACAATGCCTGGGCCCGGACAGCGCTACACAGAATCATCTGCGACTGCCTAACGCACAGAGTTCCTTGCGCTGCAATGACTCATCGGGACGCGACCAACACGCTTCTTGATACCTTAGCCGGAGCCGACTTTTGGTATCTTGATCTTCCCGCCGTGCTGCCTGCGATAGTAGTTGAGCACCATCACGCCGAGCAGAAGCACACCGTAGATGAACTTCCGGAAAAAGGGCGTGAA
>CAYOFA010000025.1:0-9315 GCA_964402885.1 uncultured Spirochaetaceae bacterium | reverse complement strand
GCCAGGAATATGATGAACAGCATCAGGTTGTTTGCATTCTTCTCAGTCACGACAAACGTCTCCTTGTCCGATCAATGGCTTCGTACAATGACCACTTTCTGGCTGCTCCGCAGCTTCGCCTGTACGTGGGTAATGGTGACACCGACCACGATGATGAGGCCCACGAAGAACTGCTGCCAGTAGGAGGACAGCCCGATGAGAACCAGATTCTTCTGAAGCGTCACAATGAGGATGACTCCCAGCATCGTGCCGGTGAGACTGCCCTTGCCCCCGGTTATCAGTGCACCGCCGAGAACAACCGCGGCGATGACCCGAAGGAGCTCCGTGTCGACGATATAGTTCGGGTTGCCGTAGTTGATGAGCGAAATGTGGAGAATCCCCATGATGCCTGCGAGGACGCCCACGTACATATAGATGAAGTACTGTATCCGCCCGATGTTGAAGCCGGCGCGTCGGGCCGCCTCCACATCGCCGCCCATCGCGTAGATGCCACGCCCGAGCAGGGTGAATCGCAGAATGAACCATGTAACGAGGAGTATGGCAATCAGAATGACGATGAACACGGAGAATCCCGCGGGAGTTCCGGTTTCCACGGGGATGGAAAAGAGGTTCGCGTCCCCGAACACCTTGAACGGCTCGGGCAGCTGGCCGATGTTTATGGCCTTCGTGCCCACGAACTCGAGCAGGAACCCGTGGAAGAGGTTGAAGGTGCCGAGGGTCACAATGAGCGTCGGCAGGTTGTACTTCGTCACGAAGAACGCGTTTATGGCGCCATAAAGCAGTCCGATCCCGATGGCGATCGCGAAGGCCAGGGCGAGGCTGTTCGAGTCCAGTGCCATCAGCGTGTTCGCCGCTATGTACTGCCCCGAAATGGCGATTGCGGGGAAGGAGACGTCGATGTTGCCGGTCAGTATGACCAGCAGAAACCCGACGGCGAGAATGGCGGTGCCGGTGCTGTTTTTCAGCAGCCCGAAGATGTTTCGCACGCTGAGAAAATCCGGGTTGATGCTCTGCAGCACTATGGCGAACAGGATGATGAACAGCGCGAGATATGTCTCGTTGTGCTTGAAAAGCTGTTTCGCAAAGTCTTTCATCGCTATGCTACCTCATTCGCCGTTTCGGCGGTGACGAGTTTTCGCACTTCTTCGTCGCTGACCCCGGCGGGATCGGTTATTTCACGCGCAATTCGACCCTTTCTCATAACGAGAACACGGTTGCAGTTCTTCAGTACCTCGTCGATCTCGTCGGAGATCATGATGATGGCCATGCCGCCCTTCGCAAGGTCCCGGATCGTGTGGTGAATCGCACCCTTGGATGCGACGTCGATCCCGATCGTGGGCCCGTCGAGGATGAAGACCTTCGGGTCGGTTGCAAGCCATTTGGCAATTACCACGCGCTGCTGGTTTCCGCCCGATAGGCTGCTCGCCGCCGCGTCTTTACTGGGCGTTTTGATGGACAGGCGTTCTATCCACTGTTCCTCGCTTTCGGCCTTCTTGTCCGCATTGATAAGGCCGAGCGCTCCGAGGAAGCGCCGCAGCACGGTGATGACGATGTTGTTCCCGATGGACTGGTGCTGGAAGATGCCCTGGGACAGGCGATCCTCGGGCAGGTAGCTGATGCCGTATCGGGTGGCGGTCCGCGGTGAGCTTATCTTCACCGGTGTCCCCTCGACGAGGATCTCGCCACTCTCGGGGTGGGTGAGGCCGAATATCGAATAGGCGATTTCGGTGCGCCCGGAGCCGATGAGACCGGTAATCCCGAGAATCTCGCCGCGCCGGAGCGTGAAATTGATGTCTTCGAACTCGCCCGGCCGGCTCAGGTTGCGAACCTCGAGCACGGGCGTCTCTTCCATCTCCTCACCCTCGTATTCGTAGTGCACGGATTCGATCTTCTGTCCCGTCATGAGATAGGTGAGCTTGTCGTTATCGAGCTCCGCCGCCTCGTAGTCGCCCACCTTCTGGCCGTCGCGCAGGACGGTGACCGTTTCGGCGATCTCGAACACCTCATCGAGTTTGTGACTCACAAATAGTGTCGCGATACCCTTTTCTTTGAGCTTGTGGATGACGGAGAAGAGGTGATCGACCTCTTCCCGGGTGATCGCCGAAGTCGGCTCGTCCATGATGATGAGCTTCGCGCTCTGGGTGAGCGCACGGGTGATGGCGACGACCTGCTTCTTGGCCATGGAGAGGTTCTCGACGAGCTCGTCGAGGTCGACCTTTTCGTCGATCTCGTCCAGCGCGTCGGCGGCAATGCGCCGCATTTCCTTCCGGTTGAGGACCGTATTCTGCCGCTCGACCATCTGATTGATCGAGATGTTTTCCGCAACGCTGAGGTTGGGAAAGAGCGAGAGGTCCTGATAGATGATCTGCACACCCTCGCGGATAGCATCTATCGCGTGTACATGCCGATAGGCCGTACCGTCGTAGACGAGCTCTCCAGCGTCCGGTGTCACGACGCCGCCGATCACTTTGATGAGGGTCGACTTCCCGGACCCGTTCTCACCGACCAGGCAGTGGATTGCCCCCCGCCCGATATTGAGAGTCACGTCGTCGAGGGCCTGGACACCGGTGTAGGCCTTGCTGATATGACGCGCTTCGAGAAAATAGTCAGCCATATAGAAAACTCCGCTGCTGAGAATCCCTTGTAGAATAAGCTTACGCGCACGCGAACCACGGCGTCAACTGCGACTTTCGTTCAGCAGTTCACGGCGTAGCGCGTTGGGCGCCCGGGTGCCGCGCGCTGCCGTCGGGCGGAAACACCGAGAGGAGAAGCCGGACGGCGAAAAAAGGTGACCGGGAGAGTCCCGGTCACCCATTTAAATCTGTCTGAGCTCTGAAGAACCGGACTTAGAGGTCGTACTCTCCGTCGGTCATCCAGTCTTCCAGGTTGTCCTCATTCACGTCGACCCACGCCTGTCCGTAGATGACGGGAACGCCGTGCTGATTTTCCTGGATGGTGATGCTTTCATAACCGGGCGCGCCGAGGTCCATGCCTTCGGTGATTTCCTCACCCTTGAGCATGTGATATGCGACGTTGGCGGTTACGTAACCTGCGTCCGCGGGTACCCAGAAGTGGATCGACTCGGCGGCTCCGCTCTGGAGGTAGTCACCGGCGACCGACGGGAGGCAGGTGCCGAACGCGGCGACTTCGCCGATGCGGCCCTGTTCCTGGATTGCCTGTGCGGCGCCCGGGACGGTGCTCATCGCGCTGCCCATCACGGCTTCGAGCTCGGGATAGGTCTGGAGAAGCTCGAGCGTCTTCTCGTAGGCGATCTGCTGATTCTCTTCCTCTTCGATGCGGCTCGTGGCCTGCTCGATGTCGGGGTAGTTCTCTTCGAGGAACTCCTGCTCACCGTCGACCCACTCGTTGTGCGTGGTGGATGTCAGATGCCCGACAAAGGGCTGCCATACGCCTTCGCCGTCCATCCATTCAGCCATGACCTCGGCCATGTGGCGGCCGTACTCATTGTTGTCGAATGCCTCGATATCGAAGCTGACCTGCTGCTGGTTGGACGCCTCGTGGGTGAGGGTCAGGATGCCTTCCTGGTTTGCCCGCTGGAAGACGGGTACGAGCGACTCGGGGTCGTTCGGAACGACGAGGATTGCATCGACGCCCTGAGCAATCAGGTCCTCGACCAGTGCGACCTGTGCCGCGGGGTCGGCAGTGTCTGCGCCGATCTGGTAGGCATTGACGTCGGGATGCTCCTCATTGAATCGTTCGATTCCGAGGCGCATGTTGTCGAACCATGCAACACCCTCGAGCTTCACGACCATGACGATCTCATACTGCTCCTCACCCTCGGCGGCTTCCTGTTCGCCCTGTCCGCCGGCGAATGCGAGCCCTACGAGAAAAGTGAGAAGTACTGCGGTAACAAGCAACTTTCTCATCTAAAGAACCTCCTTAAGTTTTTTAGTGACTATTTATGGTAGCACGGCAAATTTGGGTTGTAAAGAGAAAACTCCGGCGGATGCCGTCGTCGCCCGGCCCCTGCGGCTAAACATCTTGAGTACCGGCCTGGGAAACAACAGTGATATTTGCCGCCGCCCGCCGGTATCTCTTGACATCCACACGCGTGGCGGACGACTTTCTGAGGGTATGAAGCGTCTCAATGCAGTCAGAAATCTGATCCTGTTTACCATACTGGGTGCCGCGGTGCTCGCGCCGGCGGCAGCTGATCAGGAATCGTTCTTCGAGGTCGTACGCTCGCGGAATCATCGCGTAGTACGCAGGGCGATCCGGCGCGGTGAGCCGGTCGCGGCGACCGACAGCGCCGGGCGCACAGCGCTCATGGTGGCCGCCGAACACAATGAAAACGCGCGGGTTATCGAGGTGCTCGTCGACGCAGGTGTCGAGGTGGGCGTCTCGGACCGCGACGGAGAAACCGCCCTTATGAAAGCCGCCGCCGAGAACCCCAACCCGCAGGTGGCCTCGGCCCTTCTCGACGCGGGCGAGGACGTGAACGCACGTGCGCCGCGGCTCGGGCGCACGCCGCTCATGTACGCCGCCGGCCTCAACGACAACCCTGAGGTTGCGGAAACCCTCCTGGAGGCCGGTGCGAGCCTCGACGCCGAGGACTCGACGCTCCTGCACTGGACGCCGATCTTCTATGCGGCCGGCTGGAGCAACGACCCCGAGATGGTGCGGGTGCTCGTGAAGGCCGGTGCGGATGTGAACCGTGTGAGCAGCCGCGTGCATCGCACCCCCCTCATGGCCGCGGCGGCGAAGAACGGCAACGTCGCCGTAGCCGAAGCCCTCATCGAAGCGGGCGCGGAGGTGAGAGGCCGGACCATGACGGGGACGACCGCGCTCATCGAAGCCGCGGCAAACAACAAGAACCCGGAGATGTGCCGCCTGCTCGTGGAGGCGGGTGCACGCATAGACCTTGCCGACGAGATGGAGCGCATGACCCCGCTGATGTTCGCCGCCTCGCGCAATCCGAACCCCGAGGTGCTGCACACGCTCCTCGACCTCGGCGCCGACACCGATCCGGTGGACCGCCGCGGACTCAAAGCCATCGACCACGCCGAGGAAAACGGGAATCTAAACGAGACCGACGTGATGCCGCGGCTTGAGTCCGCAGACGAGAGTGTTACGAGCCTGTAGGCCTCAGCCCTCCCACTCGGTACCGCGAAGGTCCTGCCAGGGACCGCCGTCGGCGTAGCGCTCGGGATAGAGCACCTTCGGACGGGGATCCTCGGCCACGTCGAGCTGCAGCACCATCCACTTGGGATACGGATATCCCGGATTCGATACCTCATCGAGCTCCTTCATGTCCTGCTCGGTCAGCTCGAGATCCGAGGCCGCAATGTTGTCCTCGAGGTGCTCGGTCTTTCGCCCGGCTATGATGACGCTCGATACCGCCGGTTTCGCGAGCACCCACGCAAGCGCCGCGCGGGCAGGGCTGCAGTCGTGGCGCTTCGCCACCTTCTTCAGGACCTCGACGATGTCGTAACCGCGCTCCTTGTCAAAGGGGACGAACTGGCCGGCCTCGGCGAATCGGGTGCCCTCGGGAGCCGGTGCATTCCGGGAGTACTTCCCTGAGAGGAATCCGCCGGCGAGCGGGCTCCAGACCAGAACTCCGATGTTGTAGTACTCGGCAAAGGACTGAAACTCGTGCTCGAGGCCGCGGTTGACCAGGCTGTAGTGCATCTGGGCCGTTGCGAACTTCTCGAGGTTCATTCGCTCCTGCAGCTGCACCGCTGTGGCGGCCTGCCAGGAGAGGTAGTTACTGAGGCCGACGTAGCGGACCTTTCCCTGTCGCACGAGGTCGTCGAGGGCGCGGACCGTTTCCTCGAGAGGCGTGTTGCTGTCCCATCCGTGTACCTGGTAGAGATCGATGTGGTCGGTCTGCAGTCGCTTGAGGCTGCTCTCCACGCCCCGGATGATGTTTACCCGCGTTGCCCCGCTTCTGTTGAAGTTGTCGCTCATGGGCAGGCGGAACTTCGTGGCGAGGACGAGTTCCTCGCGCAGCCCCTTGAGGGCGTTGCCGAGAAGCGTTTCGCTTTCGCCGCCGCTGTACACATCCGCCGTGTCAACGAAGTTGATGCCGCGGTCGACCGCGAACTTCACCATGTCGGTGGTCGCCTGCTGGTCGAGGCCGCCCATGTTCATGCCCTGTCCGAATTGCATGCTGCCGAGGGCGAGCTCGCTGACGATCAGGCCGGTATTTCCGAGTCTTCTGTACTTCATGGGCTTGCTCCTTAAAGAATCGCAGATTCTGTCTTTAGTTCAGCCTTCAGTATAGAAGGAGACTTCCGAAGGGCGCAAGCCGCGTAACGGATCGGCGTCAGATCTGCTGCACGTCGAGGCTGTTCACCTGGTAGACCCGCAGCTCGGGGCGCGCGGAGAGATACTGATCGAGCTCCGCGAGGAAGTGCTTGGTGTGATCCTCCGCGAGATGAGAGTCCAGACCGGCCTGGTCGGTGTATTCTTCGATCAGGATGCAGGTATTCTCATCCTCGATTTCCCATCCCGGCAGGTAGAGATTCACCCCTGCCTCTTTGCGGGTTGCCTCAACCGCCGTCATAAGTGCCTTCTGGAACGCGGCCTTCTGGCCGGGCTTGATCGGAAATGTAACGATTTGAAGTACCATAGATAGACCTCCTGAGGTAGAGTAACATGCCATAGGGTATCTGTGGCTACCAAAACCGGCGGAACGAATCTTGCCGAACCACGGGACCCGTGCAACAATGGGCAACCACGAAACCCCTCGAAGGAGCCCCGATCTGATTCGCACCGAAACCGCCCTCTATCGGCTGACCTGGGTGATACTTCTCGCGATCGTTGCGGTAGGGTTCCTCGTTCAGGGGCCGGTCCCGACGTTCACCGGGCTCCGGGATCTCCAGCTTCATCCGGCGCGGCTCATCAACGATTTTACCGCGATAGCCGGCACCGGAGCGACGATGGTGAATGCCGCCCTGGTCGCGGCAATCGGCCTGAGCCTGCTGAGAATCAATCGTATCCGCATATCGGGCCCCGCGATCGCCGCCGTCTTCACCATGCTGGGGTTCGGCCTTTTCGGGAAGACTCCGCTCAACGTGCTGCCCATCATTTTCGGGGTGTTCGTGGCCGCGCGAATTGCCGGAAAGAAGTTCAACCAGTATATCCTCATCGCGCTTTTCGGAACGGCGCTCGCGCCGGTCGTCTCCACCATCGCAGTGGAACTGACGGGGGCGAGCGCATACACCTGGCCCGCCGCAGTCGGCGCCGGCCTGGCTCTTGGCATCCTGCTACCGCCGGCGGCCATGGTGATGCTGCGTCTTCATCAGGGCTATAACCTCTACAACATCGGGCTTACCAGCGGGTTTCTCGCGCTGTTTGCCTCCTCGGCCCTGCTGGCCGGTGGTGCTACCCTCGATGCCACTCTGATCTGGAACGACCGGCCGGATATGGTGCTGCGTCTGTTCGTCCCGGTGATCTCCGGCGTTCTCGTCGTGGCCGGGCTCATTGACGGTCCGCGAACGGCATTCCGGGACCTGCGGCGAATCCTGAAACTCTCCGGGCGGCTGCCGTCGGACTTCATGGATCTAGTCTCGCCTCACGGGTCGCTCCTCAACATGGGCCTTCTCGGTCTTGCCGGTTGGGCATACGTCCTCGTGGTGGGGGCTCCGCTCAACGGCCCCGTGCTCGGGGGCATTTTCACCGTGGTCGGATTCGGCGCTTTCGGAAAGCACCTGCGTAACTGTTTCCCGGTCGTCGTGGGCGTGTTGGCCGCCACCCTGGTGTTTCGTGTCGATCCGACCTCACCCGGGGCGATTCTGGCGCTGCTCTTCGGCACGACGCTTGCCCCGATTGCGGGAGAATTCGGAATGACACTCGGCTTCGTGGCAGGCGTTCTGCATTTCACAATCGTAATGAGATCCGGCGCGTGGCACGCCGGTTTGGCTTTGTACAACAACGGGTTTGCCGGCGGCCTGACCGCCACCCTCCTTGCCGCTGTGATGGAGTGGTACCATCAGGCCGACCGCGGGAGCCCGAGAAAGGAACAGAAATGAAGCAGCGAAACGAACTCTTGCTTCACCTCATCGGTGAAGTCGGACATTTCATATTGGACTCCGATCCCGGCCGGATGGTCATCAACCTCCATCTCGAGGAGGGCGGATTCCATCTGACCGTGCTCGACGATGTCGAGCGCAGTGACAAGGAGATCGAGGAGATCAACGAGGCCCTTCACGCGAAGCAGCGCCCCGAGCTTGCCGGCTACTACGGCTCCATGGCGGGGGCGGACCTCCTCGGGAACGCCCGCCTCGACCTCGTAGGCTGGCAGGTGAAGGGCGGCCAGGTGAAGAGCCGAGAGGGCGGAACCCAGATCGATCTGTGGCTCGGCGGGGATAAGTTCGACGCGTCGAAGTTCAACATACCGGGGGACGGCTGCTGAGCCGTCGCCTGCCTCGCAGCTGACGCTATCCCGCGGAGCACATCATGTTTGCCCTCGCCGTAGATATACTCTCGCCCCTCGTGCTGCTCATCGTCGGCGGCTTCCTCATGGCATCTTTTCTGCCCTTGTCGGAGGACACTCTGGTACGGGTGGTCTCCGACTTTTTCATGCCGCTTCTCATCTTTCATGCCCTCTATCTCTCCACCGTAGAGGTAGACGCGATCCTCTCGCTCGGCGCCTCGGTGGTCATCGTCCTCGTTCTGCTACTCGGTCTCTCGGCTATCTACGCGCGGGTGAGCGGTGCGGACCGCCGGGGGTTCTCGCTCCCGGTGCTCTTCATGAACTCCGGGTTCCTCGGCATCCCGCTCATGCAGCTCTGGGGAGGCGACTCGGCGATGAGCCTCATCATCATATATGACCAGGTGAGCACCATCTTTCTTTTTACCCTCGGTATCTTCATGGCCGCAGGAGGTCTCTCGGGTCGGAGCCTCCGCGGTGTTGCGACCTCGCCCATGCTATGGGCGCTCATCGCCGGCTTTCTCTTTCGCTTTCTCGCCGTGC
Organism: uncultured Spirochaetaceae bacterium; assembly: GCA_964402885.1. Taxonomy (GTDB): domain Bacteria; phylum Spirochaetota; class Spirochaetia; order DSM-27196; family PWMO01; genus JAAAOH01. Next base: position 377 of record CAYOFA010000025.1, on the reverse strand, counting down.
CGCTCCCCGGCCCGCTCGTCGACTCCCTCGGCTTCGCGGGCGGGGCGGCCCCGCCGGTTGCAGCCTTCGCCCTCGGCGCATCGCTTGCCCATCAACGGATACGAGTCGATGTTCACATTCTCGTGGCCGTTCTCATCCGGTTTTTCGCCGGCTTTGCGGCCGCCCTCGTCGCGGTGTGGATCCTCGGCCTCGAGGGCGAGACCCGGACCGTCGTCATCGTCGCCTCGTCCCTGCCGGCCGCGGTGATGTCCTACGTTCTTCCCGTGCGCTTCGGAACCGACGCCTCCCACGCGCGCACGGTGGTCGTGCTTTCCACCTTCCTGGGGTTTCTATGGATTCCGGCGGTGTTCTATCTGGCGGAGATGGTGCGCTTGTAG
>CAYOFA010000024.1:0-28624 GCA_964402885.1 uncultured Spirochaetaceae bacterium | reverse complement strand
CCTCGCCGGAGCGTCCCTCGCCGGAGCGTTGCTCGCCGGAGTGCTCCTCATCGCCGCGGTCACCGTTCTGCTTTGAACGGCTTCCGGCGTCGGTGGAATCCGACCCCTGCTCGGCCTCGTTCGGTGCAACCCCGTCGGCGCGTGCGGGGTCATCGGCCTGCGAGTTCGCAGCTGCTCCGGCGGCCTCGCCGGCATCCGCGGAATCACCGGCCTCTGCCGAAGCGGCAGCCTCACCGCGAGCAGCTGCGCCGTCCTTTATGAGCGCTACACGGACCTTTTTCTTCGGCTTCTTCTTCTCCGATGAGGTATCTTCGCCGGCGCCGGGCCCGTTGTCGTCGGGGGAGAAGCTGTCGTCTGTCGATTGGTTCTGGTTCTGGTCCTGGTTCTGATCGCCACCTGCGGTCTGCAACTCGAACTCCTGCTGTATATCTGTAGATCCGTCCACGCTGCTGTCCTCCCCGGGAGCACTTTCCTGAGTATTACCATTCTTTCGCACAAAAGCCATTGGAAACTCCAGACGGTTCTTAAGTGGTGGAATGCGTCATATGATGCAGACGAGTGCTAATACACTCCGTCCGCGGTTACACCTGTTTGTATGCTTGGTTTCGGCGGAACGTGCTCTTGGACTAGAAGGTTCCCTGACAATATAGTCGGTCACCCCCATGCTGTCAAGCAACCACCGAAAGAGCTTCGCGGACCAGGAGCAGCGCGCTGATCGCAGACCAACGCCGTACACGATCCCGGTCACGGGGCAAGAACACATGCCTCGTCTCGATAACCCGGCCGTCGAGCGCAACCGCAAGCCAGACCGTCCCGACGGGTTTCTCCTCCGTGCCTCCTTCGGGACCCGCTATGCCGGTTATCGCAACCGCTATTCCGGCTTCCTCTCCGCTTCGCTCGAGTGCGCCAAGCGCCATTTCTCCGGCTGTCTCCGGGCTGACCGCACCCGTGTCCGCCAGGGTCCGTTCTGAAACGCCCAGAATCCCGGTCTTCGCCGTATTCGAGTAGGCTACGAATCCGCCCCAGAACCCCTCGGAGCTGCCCGGCACGTCGGTCACGAGCTTTGCGACGAGCCCGCCGGTGCAGGACTCCGCGCACACCAGTCGGCGCCCGGTTCGTCGCAGATCATCCAGCACTACCTCGCCGATCTCCGCCCGTCCCTCAACGATCCGCTCGGCACCGAGCTCCCCGCGTAGTCGCGTAAAAAACGCCCGCCTGGCGGGCTCATCGCCCCCTCGCAGACGCAGGAGGATCCGATATCCCTCGGTGTTCGTCCCCCACCGCACGCTCTGCGCACCGTGACGTTGCAGCGCCTCTTCGAGCTCTGATTCCGGCACCATGAACGTCGTCGCCCAGAAGATCTCTTCTTCGCGCACGCCGAAACGGGCCTCGAGAATGGACCGCAGATGGCGATCCACCATGGTCTGCAGCTCCCGCGGCGGACCCGGAAGCGCCACGACCGTACACCCGTCCACACTGCCGACGAATCCCGGAGCGGTTCCAGCCTCGTTGGGAATGACCTCGAATCCGGCCGGGATGAGCGCCTGTTTCCGGTTGGTATCCGAGATCTTCCGGTGCGGGAAGCGGTTCTGCAACCACTCCCAGATATCCTCGTGGAACTCGAGCTCGACCTGCGCCGCTTCCGCTACCGCCTCTCTGGTAAGATCGTCCGACGTGGGCCCGAGGCCCCCGGTTATGATGACGGTGCCGACCCGCGGGAAGAGATCCAGAAACTCACGGCGATAGGCGTCGAGCTCATCGGGTACCAGCGAGATCCTGTCGACGGTCGCACCGAGCTCGGTGAGCAGCTCCGAGAGGAACTTGCCGTGGCGATCGAGGGTTCTGCCTTCGGTCAGCTCGTCACCGACACAGAGTATGGCCGCTCGTGATTGTCGCTCAGACACGTCGGGCACTCTCAGACACGTTGCGCGGACTCTTTCAGCTGTTCCACCGGGGCGGAGAACACGTCTATCGAGTCGGAGTTACGAAGCATGTCGCATTTGCCCTCGAAGACCACACCGTCAGCGATCCTGAGCTTGGCGGTGCGCACGTTTCCGTAGATCTTTCCCGTCGGGAGCATCTCCACCTTACGAGCCGCCTGAACGTTGCCGTGCACCTCGCCCGCGATCACGATCGCGTCGGCGGTGACATCGGCGCGTACGTAGGCACCCTCCTCGATATAGAGAAAGCCCTCGGCGATGATTTCCCCTTCGAAACGGCCGCTGATCTTCACCGGTTGGGTGAATCGCATGCGGCCGTTGAACGAGGTTCGCTTGCCGAGCCGCGTAGAAATGCGCGGCAGGTCCTTATTCTTTCGTGCGTTTTTTGCCATCTGCTATTTCGTTTGCATTACGAATACGCCGTCCCAGTCCTCGGGAGGCGGATTCTCGATGTAGTGCCGGCACCGGTCCGCGTACACACGGGCGGGACCATCGGACGGGTCAACCTGGAGGGCCCGCTCGAAGCTTGCAAGGGCCTCCTCGAAGTTCATGAGCTTATAGTGCCTGCGCCCGTCGGCGAAGTGGTCCAGAACACGTCGCTTCTCTTCGGTTATCACCCGTTCATATCCCCCGGCATCAGCCTCACGCCCGTCGGTCTCACCCGTCGTGCAAGCCGGCCTGTCTCTGATAGTTGTCGAAATGCTTCTGGTACTTCTCTTCGAGCATCTCCAGGGTCGTCTCGCGGGCCTTGATCTCATCGCCCTTGCTCTGCAATTCCTGGATTTCCTCTTCGAGCCCCTCGAGTGTCGCGAGTGTGCCTTCGGATTCCTGTCGGACGAGCTCCACGAACTTCTTCACGCCCTCCTCATCCGAGGGGTCGAGCTCCTTCGCGGCGCTCAACAACTCGTGCACCGGCTGCCGGAGGTGCCGCGTGAAGTACACCAGCGACTGATTCAGCGACTCAGCGACGGCTATTCGTCGCTCCCGTTCGATGACCTGCTGGGCGAGATCCCGGTGACGAAGCACCGCCTTGATGCGTGCAAGCACCTCGGAGAAGTTGAACGGCTTCGTGATGTAGTCTTCGATTCCGAGCTCGAAGCCCTCGATCTTGTCCTTCACGTCGTCCATGGCGGAAAACATGATGACCGGCACATCCCGCACATGCTCGTACTCTTCGTCCTGCTTGAGCGCACGAGTTACTTCCCACCCGGAGAGCTTCGGCATGATGTTGTCGAGGATGATGAGATCGGGCTCGATATCCGCCGCTATGTCGAGAGCCTCCTCACCGTCGCGCGCCTTCTCCACGGAGAAACCGAGCTTGGAGAGCATAACGTCGAAGAAGTCGAGATTGATCTGTTCGTCGTCGACGATGAGAATCGTTCCCTTATCGTCCATCGGAAGCACCTTTCTCCATGATTGTCTCAGAACGACCGTCTGCTGTCAATCTGATCATTATCCACCTGATGATTCCCCACCCGAGCCCGAGAACTGAAAGAACTACCGCCGCCCAGGCAGCCCAGTCGCCCCATCGCGTGTAGAGGGTTGTGCCCGCAGTGTAGACCGGAACCTCGCGGACCATATAGTCCTCGGTGAAGGGCTCGAGCATGCCCCGCATTCGGCCGTTCGGATCGATGACGGTGGTCATGCCGCTGTTGGTGCTTCGGATCACCGAGCGCTGATTCTCGGTTGCACGGAATACCGCCATTGCCATGTGCTGCATCTGCGCGGGCACCGAGTAGGACCATCCGTCATTGGTAAGATTCACGATGACCTCGGCGCCGCGGCGCACAAACTCGCGTGACAGATACCCGAACGTGTCCTCGAAGCAGATCGGCGTGGCAAACTTCACCCCGTCGCTTTCGAAAATGGTGTACTCCTGCCCCGCCGCCCAGAAGGTCGTGTCGTTTTCCACGAGAAGGCGATGAAGCCTGGGAAACGAGCGCTCATAGGGAAAGTGCTCGGTGAAGGGAACGAGGTGAAGCTTTCGGTACACGCGCCGGAACTCCCCGTTGTCATGGAGCAGAACCGCGTTGTGGTCCACCCGCTCGAGCTCACCGTCGAGGTTCCGGCTGAGCACCGCGTCGCTGTTACCGATGACGAAGGGGACCGCCTGCACGCCGAGATAGGCGCGAAGCTCATCGACGAGGCCGTACACCTCCGGATCGGTGCGATAGCGCGTGTGGAAGCCGATGGCCGGCACGAAAGATGTTTCCGACCACACCACCACGTCAGGGTCGTGCTCGAGCGCGGCGTTACTCTGTCGAATGAGCGCGGTGAGAGAATCACGATAGGCCTCGAGGCCGCCACGCCAGGGATCGATGTTCTGCTGCACCATCGCCACCCGCCAGCTCCGCGCATCCGAGTAATCGACGCGCGAGGCGAAGCCGTAGCCGAGGGCAATTGCAAACACAGCTATGTAAACGGCCGCGTCCACGCGGTGGGTGCGAAGGAACTCACCGAATCGCCGTGGCCCCTGTCTCATGCCGGCGGCGATGAACGCGGAGGGGAACACGACCAGCAGTGAGACGCCCCAGACTCCGGTAAGCGCGGAGAGACGCACGAGCGGGGTAAAGAGATACTGGCTGTAGCCGATGATTCCGTAGGCATAGCCGAGAAAGCCCTGAAGCCTGAGGTATTCGTACGCGATCCAGATCGCTATCTGCAGCAGATAGCCGTAGCGCGGGAACAGCGTATCGGCCAGCTTCAACAGCGGGAAAAGCAGCAGGAAGTAGGTCGCGTAGATAACGGGGACAATGAAGATTGCCAGCGGATGGAAGTTGAGCAGCCAGTAGTTGAGCAGCGAGTAGGTGACGAACCCGTACAGCGCTCCGTAGAGCCACACCGTGGACCACCGACTCCGTCGGACGACCATGAACAGTGGAACCAGAGCGATGTATGCGAGGGGAAACCATCCCCAGTCCGATACGAGACTCGGGAAGGCGAACGAGAAGAGAGCGGCCGACGCGACGATGAGGGCAAGATCCGTGAGCAGCTCGGCACTGCGTGTCGAAATCGTACTCTGCAGACTGCCGCGCGAAGCCGCTAGCTCCTTAGCGACCATGAAGCGTCTTTGAGCTCTTTCCCGGGTCGAAAGACGACGACCCCATGATTCTGAACACTGACGGTTTCACCCGTCTTCGGATTGCGCGCTCGCTCGCGACCCTTTCGGGTGCGGATCTCGAATGTGCCGAACCCGCGAAACTCAACGACACGGTCCTCGAGCAACGCGCCTTTCACCTGAGAAAAGAAGGAGTCGATGATACGCTGTATCTCCTTCTTGCTGACGTCGCTCGTTTCGGCGATGTTATCGACAATCTCAGCTTTGGTAAGCTTGTCCTTTGCCACGTGCGCTCCTAACGCGGAAAATGGCAGCTCAGCGCAACAGGAAGCTCACCTACAGGGCGTTGAGCTTTTTCCGAAGACGAGATTTTGTGCGAGCTGCGGTGTTCTTGTGATATACGCCTTTGCCGGCCGCCGTGTCGATGAGCTTGGTCACCGACTCCAGACGAGTTTCCGCGGCGGACTTGTCGTTACCGTCGACCGCTTCGAGAAAACTGCGGATTTCCGAACGTACCCTGCTGCGCATCACGCGGTTGCGCATGCGGCGTTTCTGGCTCTGCCGATGGCGCTTGGCTGCAGATCCCTTTATTACCAAGACTTACTCCTTCTATTCTTGTCCTTCAATGAGGCTGTAACGTACCAAATCCCGCACCTCCTGTCAAGCAAGCGCCCGGCTCTTTCTTTTCCCCCGGTATCATTGTACTTTTACGGCATCTATGTTGGGCGAGTATCGTACCCTCCTGCCCTTCGTCAGAAAATACCGATGGTACTACATTTTCGGGGTTTTGACGCTGGTTGTAACGAGCGGGGGGCAGCTTTTCATCCCGCAATTGATCCGCCGGGCTATAGACACGATGACTGTCACCGGCTTTTCTCTCTCGACGGTGGGGCGCTACATGCTGATGCTCGTGGCCCTCGCAGCGGTCATTGCCGCCGCCCGCTTCGGCTGGCGGTACTTCCTCCACGGTGCCTCCCGCAGGATCGAGGCCGAGCTCCGCGAGCAGCTGTTCGGCAACCTGCTGAACCTCTCCTCCAGCTACTATCGCGAGACCACCACCGGCGATCTCATGGCACGCGCCACCAACGATCTCAAGAATGTCCGCATGGCCGCGGGAATGGGGCTCGTCGCCTTCGTCGACGGGATCTTCATGACCCTGGCGATTCTCATCATCCTCTTTTCGCGTCACCCCCGCCTGACACTCATCGTCGTGATGCCGCTGCCCTTCGTCACCGTCGCCATACTGTTTGCCGGGCGCCTGATGTCGCGGCTGTTCAGACGGGTGCAGGAGAGCTTTGCCGAGCTCAGCTCCGACGTGCAGGAATCGGTTACCGGCGTCCGGGTGATCAAGACCTTCGGCAAGGAAGGCTACTTCAACCGCCGCTTCGCGGATTCCAACGACGAATACCAGCGCCGGAACCTCGCCTACGTGCGCGTGCAGGGAATGTTCTTTCCGGCGGTCACGTTTCTCTCGGGGCTGACGTCACTCCTTCTGCTGCGCTTCGGCGGGGCGGCAGTCGTGGTCGGAGCGGTCACACCGGGCGAGTTCGTGGCCACCCTCACCTATCTCGAAATGCTGGTCTGGCCGATGATGGGCGCGGGCTTTCTTGTAAACCTCATCGCGCGTGGCGGAGCGTCGCTCAAACGCCTCAACGCCGTTATCGACCGCGAGCCGGATATACGCAGCCCCGAGCGGCCGGTGACCACGGTGGATTCCGGCAGCGTTACCGTACGGGGACTGAGTTACCGCTACACCGAGGACGGCGATGAGGCGCTCTCCGACATCGACCTCGAGGTGCCCGCCGGGCACACTGTCGGGATCCTCGGGCGCACCGGCTCGGGGAAGTCCACCCTCGTGTCCCTGTTTCCGCGCATACTCGACCCGCCGCCCGGCACGGTGTTCGTGGGCTCGCACGATGTACGGGACTATGACCTGCAGGCGCTCAGGAGCGCCTTCGCGCTGGTCCCCCAGGACACCTTCCTCTTCTCGGCAACGATCTCGGAGAACATCCGGTTCGCGGCCGAGTCCGCCGAAGATGAGCTGGTCGCACGCGTGGCGGATATCTCGACGATCAGCCGCGACCTCGCCGATTTTCCCGACGGATGGGAGACGCTGGTCGGCGAGCGCGGAGTCACCCTTTCCGGGGGGCAGAAGCAGCGGGTAGCCATCTCCAGGGCGCTTGCGGCACAACGACCCATCCTTGTTCTCGATGACGCCCTCTCAGCGGTGGACACCGAGAGCGAGGAGAAGATCCTCTCGCGGCTTATGGCGGAGCGGGAGGGAATGACCAACATCATCATTGCACATCGGGTGTCGGCCCTGTCGCGCAGCGACTACATATACGTCCTCGACGAGGGGCGCATCATTCAGCGCGGTACTCACGATGAGCTGATTTCGGCCGCGGGCATGTACCGGGACATCTACGAGCTGCAGCAGGCCGAGTCTCGCGAGGAAACGCATCCGGGAGGCCCTCGTGGATGAGGAAAAGGTAATAACCGGATACGATCCCGACGTCGTTCGCCGGCTCTTCGCCTTTGTGCGGCCTCATCTGCGCGTGCTCATTACCGCCGTCGTGGCGCTCACGGTGGCGACCGCGGCGGAGCTCGCGCTGCCGGTGGTTATCCAACGGGCCGTCGACCAGGACCTCCTTGCCGACTACCTCCGCGGTGATGCCGAAGACGTGCAGAGTGTCGCCGCGGAACACGCCGACATTGATCCGATCGTCATAGGCGAGACGGCCTACGTTCTCGAGAGCTCCCTCACCGCCCTCGCCGGCGTGGATAAACGCGGTCTCCAGGAGCGCGGGCTGCTCTCAGAACGCTCTCATTACGTCTTTCGACTCGAGGACGCCCGGGACCGCGCCGTTGTTGCCTCCCATCCCGATATTTTCACCGTCGGCGGAGACGATGCACGATTTGCCGCCGCGCCGACCGCCGACCTCTCGATGCTGACCGAGGATGAGCTGCGCAGCATCCGCTCCGCGGACCTCCGGGCGGTATCGAGGAAGAGCGTGCTCTTTCTCGGGCTGCTGGTCACCGTATTCGTGTTCACCTTCGCGCAGGTCTATCTCATGGCGGCGACCGGACAGCGGGTCATGAAAGACCTTCGCACGCAGCTTTACGATCACGTCATCCGCCAGCGTCTGTCCTTCCTCCATCGCAACCCCGTGGGCCGTCTGGTCACGCGCATCACCAACGATGTGGAAACGATAAACGAGCTCTTCACGAACGTTCTCGCAAATCTGCTGAAGAATGTCGCCATCATGGTCGGCGTGGTTATTACCGTATTCCTGCTCAGCCGCCGTCTTGGCCTCATCGTCATCGTGACCCTGCCCCCGGTGCTGGTGGTCACGTGGTTCTTTCGCACCTACGCCAGAAACGCCTTTCGAAACGTGCGACTCTGGGTTTCCCGCGTCAACGCCTTCCTCTCCGAGCACATCTCCGGCATGACCGTCGTTCAACTGTTCACCCAGGAAGGTCGGGTCGGAAGGAAGTTCCAGGACCGCAACGAGTCACTCCTCGGCGCGAGTCTGGGGGAGATGTACGTCTTCGCGACGTTCCGCCCCATCATCGATCTGCTCTCCTCGGCATCGGTGGCGGTGGTGATCTATCTGGGGGCAGCGTCGGTGCTCGAGGGCGTCGTGACCCTGGGGATGCTCATCGCCGGGATCGAGCTCATCCGGCGGTTCTATCGACAGCTCATGTCCATCTCCGAGCAGTTCGTCGTGTTACAGAGCGCGCTGGCCGGCGGAGAGCGCATCCTCGAGCTCCTTTCCGATGAGCAACGTATCCCCGACGAGGGGACAACCCCGCCCCCCGAGCCGGTTGCCGGAGAAATCGTCTTCGACGACGTGACCTTCTCCTACCGCCCCGGTGAACCGGTGCTGCGAAACCTCAGTTTCCGGATTCCGCCGGGCAACAGCGTGGCCATCGTCGGCTATACGGGGGCGGGAAAGACTACCATTGCCAACCTGCTCTCGCGGCTGTGGGATATCGACAGCGGTCGGATCCTCATAGACGGAGTGGACATCCGGGACATGCCCGTTGACGAGCTTCGAAGCCTCGTGCAGCCCATTGATCAGGACGTGTTCATCTTTCGGGACACTATCCGGGAGAACATCGCGCTGGGAGAACACTTCGAGGACGGACGCCTGGAACGGGCCGCGGAAGCGGTACAGGCCGATGCCTTCGTGCAGCGGCTTCCCGACGGCTACGACACGCGCCTCGACGAGCGGGGCGCCAACCTCTCGGTCGGCCAGCGTCAGCTCGTATCCTTTGCGCGCGTCGTCGCTCACGACCCGGCCATCATCATCCTCGATGAGGCAACCTCGAGCGTGGATACCGAAACGGAGCGCCTGATTCAGCACGGCATGCAGGCACTTCTCCGGGACCGCACCTCCCTCGTCATCGCCCATCGCCTGTCCACCATAAAGAATGCAGACCGAATCATGGTTCTCTCACACGGGGAAATCGTCGAGCAGGGAACGCACGAAGAGCTTCTCGGGGAGGACGGAGTCTACGCCCATCTCTACCGCCTGCAGTACAGCGGCGGCTGAGGCCGGGGGTGGCTGAGCCCGGGGCGGCTGAGCCGGCGGGCGCCCTGCTCGCCGGACACGCCCCTACTCGCCGGGTGGGATCTCTCCGCTGATGCTCCAGCGCCTTCCGTCCCGATCGTAGGAAAGCTGCTCGCCGGAAACGGTGATGTAGCGTCCTTCATCCCGGGCGAACAGGCGCACGCGGTTGGAGATCACGTTCACGTCGCAGACCTGAAAGCTGCTTCCGTCGTAGTTTATGCGAGTCCCGTCGTTCGGCAGCTTCTGCTTCTGCTCGGTGTAATGGTCGTACTCATAGGCGAGGCAACACAGAAGTCGGCCGCAGGGTCCGGATATCTTCATGGAGTTGAGAGAGAGGTTCTGCACCTTCGCCATCTTGATGGAGACCGGACGCAGCTTATCGGTCAGGCCGTGGCAGCAGAGCACGCGTCCGCATACCCCGGTACCTCCGAGCACGCGGGAATCATCGCGCACGCCGATCTGGCGCAGCTCGATTCTCATCCGAAACTCCGACACGAGATCTTTCACCAGGTCTCGGAAATCAACGCGTGATTCGGCGGTGAAGAAAAAGAGGATCTTCGGTTCGTCGAGGACGTAGTGGGAGCTGACAAGCTTCATGGACAGGCCATGGCTGTCGATCTTCTTCCGACATACCTCGAACGCCTCTTCCTCCCGCCGGAGATTGTCCTCGAACCGGGCAACATCGGCATCGGCCGCGACTCGCAGAACCTCCCGCTCATGATCCCACGAAACGGAATTCTCCTCCTGCACCGGTCCGAGGACACGGGCAAGGTCGCCGCCGTATCGGGTGTTTATGACCAGCAGGTCCCCGCAGTTCACCTCGGCGATCTCGCTGTCTTCATCCAGCCGGCAGAGCTCGGTTTCGCTGGAGTGCAGAACCTTCACGACGAACGGAGTATCTCTTCCTATGACATCGCAGAGCCCGCAGGATGCGTGGGTTGATGGCGACGCGTTGAGCACGCCGGGCAGACTATCGGCCATGGGTGTCCTTTCCTTCAGTGCGAGAGATCGACGAGCAGTCCGTGGATCTCTTCGACTCTGCTCATCAGTTCCATTTGAGAGCTCTGGCTCTGCAGCATTCCCTGCACGAGCCGATCGAGTTTCTGATCGATCACCTGGACGATGGAGAAGCGCTTTCGGTTCAGGACGTTTCCGCCCGACGTGTGCTCTTCGACGTTAAGGGTTCGTGTCACGGTCCGGCACACGAATGATTTCACCGCCTCACGATAGTTCTGAACCGCGGTGAAGGTACCCTTCTGCAACAGCTCGTCACCGAGCTCGTGAATGGAGTCCAGGAGCTGCTCTATCTCTTCCGAGCTTACATCGTCACGGGAGTTCGGGTCAAAGGCCGGCTCCTCGACTTCGCGCTGAAAGATGGATCCGAAATCGGGCGCCTTCGGTGCCTCCCCGCCGCGTGCGCGCTCGCGTCGGGCGTTCCGTCGAAAAGAGAAGAAGCCGTCGTTCTCGATGCGTTCCATTGCCGCCATATGCACTACCGGCTCGGGAGCCGGGAAACCGAAGAGCGAGCCGCCTGGTCCACGGCCCGGCCGGCGTATCGCCCGGTCCCGGGAATCGCAAAATTACTGATCGGCGAGGGCTGCGGGCGCGAAACCTCACCCTCTCCACGTATCGCGAGAGTCCCGTCTATGACAACGCCCTCCTCGACGATCAGTCGGGGAGCGTAAATGTCGCCGATGACCATCGCGGAGGAAAGGATGATAACCTTTTCGCTGGAAGAGATGGTTCCCCTCACGATTCCGCCGACAACGACCGTACCGGCATCGATGTTACAGTCGGCGCGACCGTCCTTCCCGACGAGCACCTTCCCTTTTGTCTTGATGGATCCCGAGAAATCACCGTCGATTCGCAGTAGCCCGGCGAGCTCGAGGTGGCCGCGAAAGTGGGTACCTTCGCCGACGATTGAGTTAATAAAGGAATCTTCGGAGTTGTACCCCATGTAAAGATCTTACCTGTCAGCGCATCCGGTTTCCGGACCACCGTTTAAAATCATTTGAAATCTTGAGGAACGCGGAAGGATCAACTACATCGGTGCCGAGCCAGATCTGAAAGTCGAGGTGCGGACCCGTCGAAAGACCGGTATTGCCGAGACGACCAATGCGCTGGCCCTGGAAAATTTCATCCCCCTCGGAGACATCCACCGTCTGGAGGTGAGAATAGCGCGTGCGGAACCCGTACTTGTGCCGCACCCATACGTACAATCCGTAGCCGGGGTCCACGCCGAGCTCCACCACCTTGCCGTTTGCCGTGGAAACCACCGGTATGCCGGGCGAGCCGGCGATATCGAAGCCCTTGTGGAGGTACCACTGATGTGTTACCGGATGGATGTTCGGTCCGAACTCCATCGTCACGCGGCCGAGTCCGGAGGCCAGCGGCCATCTGTTCGGAATGTCCGAGAGCAACTGCTTCTGCGCCTCGAGCACCTGTCGAATGTCCTCGAGGGGTCGCACCGACGCCTCGAGCATGTTCGAAAGGTTCTCCAGCTCCTGGATTTCCTCGATTTCCCCGGGCGCCACCTCGCGAACGTTGAGAAAGGCCGAGAGATCGCCACCGGAGTCCTCTTCGGATGAGAGTTGATCCTGCGAAGAGAGGTCCAGGCCTTCGAGCGTCTGCGACAGCGACTGGCTGAAGACTTCAGCAACCTTCGAGACCTCCGCTACTTCCTCGCGGACGGCTTCGAGGCTCGCTTCGGTAGTGCTGAGGGCCTCCGACTTCTGGGTGATGAGTCGGGAGGAGCCGGAAAAGACGGTGGAGAGGTAGAAAAAACCGCCGATCAGCCCGACGATCAGGAGACCGATGAATGCGATGGCGAAGGTGTTGATCTGGAAATTGACGACGCGCTTCTCGGAGTGTGGGATGAACATGACCGTGAACCGCTGCTTGCCGAGCTTCACGAAGCCCGTTGCGACCTTCTTCACCCCAGCGGCCGCACGTTGCACGATTCTCGATACCGGAGAATGACCGGTAGTTCTGTCGTGAGTACTATCCGAATTCGCTGGCAAGGTCCTCTCCTCTTCCCACATTATCGGCACGGATTGGCCGCAATTCTCCTCTTTAAGCGAACTTAGCATGCCCCTCGAGCTTTGTCAAACACACCAATAGTGTTCAAAGTTGACTAGCGGGCCGGGTCGTGCTATGTTTTCGCAAGAACTGGCCTACAAGTTCGATACCCTTTCATCAACGGAAGTACTATGAAACTGTTTGATTCCCACGCCCATATCGGGTTGATCAATGAAGACCCGATCGAACAGCTTATGATCGTTCAGGAAGCTCGCCAGGCCGGCGTGCAGGGAATTCTGAGCATCTGCAATAATCTGCGGGACTTCTTCCAGGTCTATGACAACCTCAAAACCGCCACGCACGTATATCACAGTGTCGGGGTATCACCATCCGAAGTCGTCAATCCCGGCAAGGATTGGGAGATGCAGGTCGAGGAAGGCAGCAAGCTCGACCGCGTCGTTGCCGTCGGAGAGACAGGCCTGGACTACTATCGCAAGTTCGGCAACAAGGATGCGCAGGTCGAGTTGTTCATTCGCCAGCTCGAGCTCGCGGCCAAGCTCGACCTGCCGGTGGTCATCCATAACCGCGAAGCCGGACAGGACGTGCTGGAAATTCTCCGCGATCGCATCCCGGCCCGTGGCGGCGTCCTGCACTGTTACTCCGAAGACTGGACCTACGCCCAGCAGGCGCTGGAGCTGCCCCTCTATATATCGTTCGCCGGAAACGTAACGTATCGCAATGCGCGCAATCTCCACGAAACCGCAAAGAACATGCCCCTCGATCGGATCCTCATCGAGTCCGAGAGCCCGTTCATGGTGCCTGCCGCCCATCGTGGTAAGCGAAACCGGCCCTCCTATCTCGTGGAAACCCTCAAGTTCATCGCGGAGCTTCGCGAGCAGCCGGAAGAAGAGATCGCCGAGGCTCTGTACGAGAACTCCCTGAAGCTCTTCAACATAGGCTGACAAGCCCACACGCTTGACCGCCCCCCGCGGAAACGAGTACAAACACTGAAAATGCGAACCTCCGGCGGCCGTTACAGCCGTCGGCGGGACGCGGGGAGCGTGAGTGCGAGTCTTCTTCGTCGGAACCACCACAGTTGAGCACGCCCTGCTGTGGCGACTTTCAGCAAGCCGGCGGATTGCCGGTCTCTACTGCGCGTCGCCGGGCCCGGCACGACTCGGTCTTGCCAAACTCCTCGCCGGCGGAAGAATGGACGTCGGCGAGCTCACGGCGGCATGCCGCGCGCACGGCGTCAACCTGGCGGTTCTTCGCTCCGACGGTGAGCTGACCCCTGCCCTCTCGCACGAGCTCTCGGAGGCGGGCATTCCCGTACTCGGCACGGATGACCTCGATGAAAAACTCGGCGTCGCCGAGCGTGTACTCGAGTCCGACGGACTCATGTCGAAGCCGCACCGCCCGGGGGCGGACGGGGCTCCCGAAGGCACCTACGCACCCGAGCTCTCGGTTTTTGCACTCACCGACGGTACGACCGCCCGCATGTTCCCCGCCTGCGAGCGTCATGCAGCCACGAGCCGACATCGCCCTGCCGGCTTTCCCCGGAGTGCGGGCGCCGTGGCGCCGGTTCCCTGGGCCGACACGGCCCTCACCGAGCGCATCGAGCGGGATATCGTCGCGAGAACGGTCGCTGCCCTGGGAGCGGCCGGCTTCCACCACCGCGGTATCATCCGCTTCAATCTGAGAGTCTCCGCCGGCGGGCTTTTCGTCGAAGGCGTGGGTTTCGGATTGTCGGAACCCGAGACGTCGGCACTCATGCCCCTTCTGGACATCGATCTCGGGACGGTTCTCGAGGCAGTCGTAGAGGGAAAGTTGAGCTCAGTGCCGTTCGGCTTCCGTAACGGCTCTGCGATCGCGATAGTGCTGACCAACGAGACGGGGCTGTCTCTGCCGCTCGCGAGCCCTGTGGTTGCGCTCCCGGGGTTCGAGGCACGTGACACGATCGTGTTCCTCGCCGAGCACGAGGGAGGACCGCGGTCTCTGACCGTACCGCCCGGCGGCTCACTGACGGCCGTCGGTACGGGCCGAGACGCACTGCGCGCCCGCGACCGCGCCATGCGGCTTGCCGGCGAGTTGTCACAATCGGGGTTTTCTTTCAGCAGAGAAGTCGGACAGGATATGTTTCGCTGACAGCGTCCTGCTCCGGGTCGCCTACGCCTCTCGCCTACGTCTCTCGCCGGCGCATTTCGTACATGAGGATGCCCGCCGCGACGGATACATTGAGAGAATCGACGTGACCGCGAGTGGGTATGGAGACGAGCTCATCACATCGCTCGCGCACGAGGCGGCTCACGCCCTCCCCTTCGCTCCCGAGTACCAGTGCGACACGGCCGGTGAGATTCAGCGAGGACACCGCAGTGCCGTCTGCGGCTGCTCCGTAGACCCAGAAGTCGGCCTCCTGCAGCCGGGCAATCGCCTGCGCGATGTTGGCAACGGTGAGCCGAGGCACGTAGGCCACGGCGCCGGCGGAGGTTCTGGTGAGCGTAGCTGTCTCGGCGGCCGCTCGCCGTTCCCTGCTGATGACGAGGTCCGCACCGAACTGATCGGCGCTGCGCAGTATCGCGCCGACGTTGTGCGGGTCGGTGATGCCGTCGAGCACAATAACCAGGGAAACCGTCGCTTCCAGCGACGTGAGAAAGCCCTCGAGCGTCTTCGGGCTTCCCTTCGGGGCTGCAGTTCCTACCAGGACCGCTCCGCGCGCCTCCTCGCCGCCGAGTCGCGCAAGCTCGTCGGGAGCCACATGCTCCACGGGAAGGCCGCGCTCGCCGGCCTTCTCCTCGATATCGCGTGCCTTTTTGTTCCGGCTTGCAATGTAAACCGTTCCCGACAGGCGTGAGCTTCTGAGCGCCTCGAACACCGCGTGATAGCCGGAGTAGACGCTTCGGCCCTCACCGCCGGCAGTACCGCCGGCACCGGCGTCGCGGCCCGCGGGGCCGCTGCCGCCCGCACCGGGGGCGGTGCCGCCCGCGCGGGAAGCGGTGCCGCCGCCCCGGGTGCGGCCCGTGCCGCGTGTGCTCTTAGTCCTCTTTCGGTTCGCCATATTCTTTCACCACATCCGGATAGCCGTCATAGTCCGTATCGCGCTCGTAGCGCTCGACGTAGACGCCTTCCCGCAGGAACACCCACAGATCGATCGCCCCGTCGTAGTTCGTATCGATTTCCTGCCGCTGTAGCACTTCGTTTGAATAGAAGTAGAAGTCGTCCATCATGCCGTCGTGGTTGAAGTCCACCGCTTCGCGGTCCTTCTGCAGCTCATCGGTCAGCCGCACCGCATAGTCCACCAGCCCGTCCTCGTTGCGATCGTCGGTCATCCATTCGTCGCCGTAGCGACTGACGTCGAAGAACTGATCCTCGCGCGGCTCGCGCGGATACTCGGACTCTGCGGGCTGCGCCCAGGCGACGCCGATGACGATTCCCGCGAGAAACAAAGAAGCGAACACAATACCTAATCCGCGCACCGGCGCCGTCATGCAATTCTCCTCGAGTGGGATCTACCATTTCATTATCGAACGGAGCCGAGTCGGAATTGAGCCGGGAACGACGCCGGGTCGTCTACCCTATGCGGGACAGAGGTACGGGATCGGGGCTGGCATTCTCGCCCTCGACCTCCGCGAACTCGCGAAGAACCTTCTTTGCCTTACCTGACAGCTTCTTCGGGATCTCGACGTGAATCTTCACATAGAGGTCACCGCGCCGGGAGGAGTCCTGGAGATGGGGGACGCCGTAGTTCCGGATACGAAAGAGCTTCTCGTTCTGCGTGCCGGCGGGAATGCTGAGTTGGACCCTCTCACCGTCGAGGGTCGGCACCTGAATGTCCGCCCCGAGAGCGGCCTGCGTCATGGTGATCGGGATCATGCAGTAGAGGTCGTTCCCCTGCCGCTCGAAGTGCTCGTGCGGCCGCACCCGCACCACGACGTAGAGATCGCCGGCGGGACCGCCGTTGGGGCCCGCATCGCCCTCGCCGCGGAGGCTGATCCGTTTCCCGCTGTCCATGCCCGGCGGGATGGTGACTTTGACCGTGCGCTGCTTCTTGAGAACTCCGTTACCCCCGCAGGTTCCGCACGGGTTGTCGATGATCTGGCCCTCTCCACCGCAGGTGGGGCAGGTACTCGCAATCGAGAAGAAGCCCTGGCTTCGGCGCACCTGCCCGACACCGCCACAGGTGGGGCAGGTTTTGCGGCCGCTGCCGTCCTCCGCGCCGCTGCCGTTGCAGCTGTCGCAAGTAACGTGTCGCTTGTAGGTAACCTCTTTCTTGGTGCCGAAGACCGCTTCCTCGAAGGAGATCTCCATGTCGTAGCGCAGGTCGGCCCCGGAGCGCACCGAGCTGCGGCGCCGGCCACGGCCGCCCCCGCCGAAAAAGGTTTCAAAGATATCCGAGAAGCCGCCGAAGATGTCCTCGAAGTCGTGGTAGGCGTGGGAGTAGCCGCCGCGACCACCGCCGCCCATGCCCTCCACGCCGGCAAAGCCGAACTGGTCATAGGCCTGACGCTTCTCGTCGTCGGCGAGCACCTCGTAGGCCTCGGTCGCCTCTTTGAAGCGGTCCTCGGCATGCTCGTCACCGGGATTGCGGTCCGGGTGGTTGGCCACCGCCACTTTGCGGTACGCCTTTTTGATGTCGTCCTTCGAGGCCCCGCGTTGGAGGCCCAGCACTTCGTAATAGTCTCGTTTCGCCACAGTATCGTTTCCGATTGCGCGGTCGCGTTAGTCCTGTTTTTCGTCTTCGTCGACGACTTCGTAGTCGACGTCCTCTACGTTGTCGCTGTCGCCCTCGGCGCCGCCTTCGGCATTGCCGCCGGCCTGCTCACCACCGCCGGGCTCTCCGCCCTCGCCGCCGGGTTCCTGCTGCTGCTCTGCGGAAGCGTTCTTGTACACTTCCTCGGCGAGCGTGTGGGATGCCTGCTTGAGGTCCTCCATCTTGCCCTTGATCTCGGCGGCGTCGCCGCTCTCGAGCGCGGTGCGCAGGGCCTGTATCGCACCGTTGATCTTCTCGCGGTCTTCGTCGGTGATCTTGTCCCCGAAGTCGGAGAGAGACTTCTCAGTCGAGTAGATGAGGTTGTCGGCCTCGTTTCGGGCTTCCGCAGCCTCGCGGGCTCGCTTGTCTTCCTCCGCGTGGGTTTCCGCCTCTTTGACCATCTTGTTGATCTCGTCCTCGTTGAGCCCGGAGGAAGACTCGATGCGAATCTTCTGCTCCTTGCCCGTCCCGAGGTCCTTGGCGGACACGTGCACGATTCCGTTGGCGTCGATATCGAAGGAAACCTCGATCTGCGGCACACCCCGTGGAGCCGGCGGGATACCGACGAGATCGAATCGGCCGAGCGTGCGGTTCTGGCTCGCCATCTCCCGCTCGCCCTGCAGGACGTGGATGGATACCGCCGTCTGGTTGTCTGCGGCGGTCGAGAAAATCTGGCTTTTCCGCGTCGGGATGGTCGTGTTCCGCTCGATGAGCTTGGTGAACACGCCGCCGAGCGTCTCGATACCGAGCGAGAGCGGCGTAACATCGAGGAGGAGCACGTCTTTGACGTCGCCGCCGAGGATACCGCCCTGAATGGCGGCGCCGGCTGCAACAACCTCGTCGGGGTTGACCCCCTTGTGAGGATCCTTGCCGAAGAGCTCGGTCACGAGGGCCTGTACGGCCGGGATGCGCGTCGAACCGCCGACGAGGATCACCTCATCCACATCCGCCGCGGTTATGCCTGCATCGGAGAGGGCCTTCTTGCAGGGTTCCTTCGTCTTCTGCACGAGCTCTGCGACCATCTGCTCGAACTTCGCGCGGGAAAGGGAGTACTGCATGTGCTTCGGCCCGGTGTTGTCGGCCGTGATGAAGGGAAGGTTGATCTCGGTGGTCTGCGTGGTGGAGAGCTCCTTCTTGGCCTTCTCGGCAGCTTCCTTGAGGCGCTGCAGTGCCATACGGTCCTGCGCGAGGTCGATGCCGTAATCGTTCTTGAAGCTGGAAACGAGCCAGTCGATGATGCGCTGGTCGAAGTTGTCGCCACCGAGGTGAGTGTCACCGTTGGTGGACTTCACTTCGAAAACGCCGTCACCGAGCTCGAGGATGGAGATGTCGAAGGTGCCGCCGCCGAGGTCGTACACGGCGATTTTCTCGTCCTTCTGCTCCTTGCCGAAACCGTAGGCAAGTGAAGCTGCGGTCGGCTCATTGACGATGCGCTTCACCTCGAGGCCGGCAATCTTGCCGGCGTCTTTCGTCGCCTGGCGCTGGGAATCGTTGAAGTAGGCGGGAACGGTGATGACGGCCTCGGTAACTTTCTCCCCGAGATAGTCCTCCGCGGTCTCCTTCATTTTCTGAAGGATCGCGGCGGAGATCTCAGGAGGCGAATACTGTTTGTCGTCGATCTGAACCCGAGCGCCGCCGGAGCCGTCTTCGTTGACTTTGTAGGGGACCATTCCGATCTCTTCCGACACTTCGTTGAACCGTCGACCCATGAACCGCTTGATCGAGAACACGGTGTTCTCGGGGTTGGTCACCATCTGGTTCTTTGCAGGCTGGCCCACGAGGCGCTCGCCCTTGGAGGTAAACGCCACCATCGACGGCGTCGTTCGCTGTCCCTCCGCGTTCTGGATGACCGCGGGCTCACCACCCTCCATCACGGCCACACAGGAGTTCGTGGTCCCCAGGTCAATACCGATTATCCTACCCATTCAATTGCTCCTCATATCTCGCGCTGCATCTCGTCTCACGCTGCATTTCCCGCGTCCGGGCTAACATACCCACCGACGTACGGCGATGTCCACTTCAGGACTGTTCCTCGCCGGATTTCCCGCTCGGAACCGACACTTTTACCTTGGCCGATCGGAGCACCTTGTCGTTGAGAAAGTACCCTTTCTGGTAGTCCTCGAGCACCACGGGATGGTCATGATCGCCGTCCTCGCCGGTCATGACCGCTTCGTGCTTCTGCGGGTCGAACTCTTCGCCTTCGGAATCGAAGCGCTTGAGCCCCCACTTGCGCTCGAGCATGCTCGTAAACTGCTTCTCGATCAGCGCCACGCCCTCGTGGAACGAGTCGAAATCCCGCGACTCCTCGGCCGATTTGATCGCGCGCTCGAAGTCATCGATGATCTGCAGGATATCGAGCAGGAGCTGCTTGTTGGCATAGGCGATCGCATCCGCTTTCTCGCGCGTCATGCGCTTTCGGAAGTTCTCGAAATCGGCCTGCTTGCGAAGGTACTGGTCCTTGAGCTCGCTGTTCTCGTGCTCGAGCTCCTGGACCCGCGCACGCAGCTGCGCCACCTCGTCATCGGCACCGCTCAGGTCCGCGGCAGCGCTCGCATCGCCGGACTCACCGGCTGCGGCCGTCGCCTCCTGAGCAGCGGCGTTCTCCTCGCCGACGGTCCGTTCCGTTTCCGTATCTGCACCTGTATCGTCAAAATTGCGTTCTTCGCCGGACATACATACCTCTGAGTTGTTGCTTTGTCGGAAAAGTACTCAGGCGGCATCGAGGCGTCAAGCGCGCCGCAAAGGACGCGCTCCGCCCCGTGCTCAGGTAGCCTTGCCGGCGAGCTCGAGGATGAGCTCCACCTCGCCGCGGCTCACCTTCATCTGCCGGGCGATCTCGTCGACCTTCCAGCCCTGTCGCGCAAGCTTGATGACCGTCTCGCGGGCGCTCATCGACGGGGCGCCCTGGCCCTTGCCGGTGGACCCACCGGACTTGCCGTCCTCCCGCAGGAGGCTGCCGAGGAGCTTCACCTGCTCCTGCGCCTCACGCCCCACCTCTTCGAGGCGGGTTTCGGTACGGGCAAGCCACTCACGCGCTGTCTGCAGCTCCTGCATCCGCGCTTCAATGTCGGCGAGGGTGTCGTCGAGCTGCGATACCTGCTTCATCGCCTGATCGGCATCCTTCTTGTGAGCAGAGAGGTCCCGCACCTGGGACTCGAGGGTCCCGATCTGCTGCGGAAGGTTACGCAGCTCCTGATCGAGGGATTCGAGCCGTTGCTCGAGGTCTTCGAGCTGCTGGAAGTTCTTATCGACCCCCTGGGTGGTGACGTCGACGATGCTCTTCTTCTTCTCGAGTCGGTCGTAGCGCTCCTCGACCTGCTTCTCGATGTCGTCGAGCCCGCGGAGCTTCGCCTGCACCGTCTGGATGGTGTCGTCAGTTGCGGTGAGGTTCTGAAGCTTCACCTCCACCGCCTGCGACATCCCCATGAGCTTCTTGAAGTCGTCCTCGAGCGCGTCGATGCGCCGCTTCTCCGAGAGGAAGCGGGTCATCTTCTCCGTGGCCTCGCCCGAGAGCTTTCGTATCTTCGCGAACTGCGCCTGTATCTCCTGAGCCTCGTCGCGTTGAGCCTCCACCTTCGAGAGCTCCGCCTTGAGATCCTCCACCGTTTCCTGCAGCGAGATCTTCAGCGAATCGGCCCGTTCGAAGATCTTGGTCTGCTCGACGAAGTTCTTGGTGCGCTTGTCGATCTCCTCGAGCCGCACGGAGAGGATCCGGGCCTCGTCGTCGATGCGGCCGAAGAGCTTCTTCTGCATGCCGTCGAACTGCTCACGTACGTCCGAGACGGTGGATTTGAACTCGTTGATGCGCTCCTCGCTCTCGGAGGCGACCTCCCCCGCGCGCTCGATAAGCTGTTGCTCGAGGGTGTTGTACTGCTTGCGGAATTCGTCCATCGACTCCTTCACCTGTGTGTCGAGATCGGCCCGCAATGATGAAACCCGGTCCCGCAGCGTCGCGAGATCCTCCCGCATGGTATCGCGCTCGGAGGTGAGCTTGCCGAAGAGCTCCTCTTTCTCCTGCTCGTACTCGCTCTGCATCTGTCGCACCGATTCGCGTATCTGATCCTCGAGATCCGACACGCGGCCGGTTACGGTCTCCTCGGCGCCCTTGAGGTCGTTTTCAACGCGCGCCCGCCACACGGCGGTATCGGACTTCGCGTTTTCGACCGAGGCGGTCAGCGCATTGGTGCCCTCCTCGACCTGCTCCTGCAGCTGCTGTATGCGCCCGTGTAACTCCTTCTCGAAACGGTCGATCTGGTCGGAAACCTGCTCCGAGTGACGCGCGAACTCCTGCTGAAAACTGCGCTCGGCTCGCTTCTTCATCTCGTCGACTTCCTGGCGGGTACTCTCCTCGAAGGACTCGATCTGGCCCTCCGAGCTCTGGATGCGCGCGGAGACGCTCTGCTGGAAGTCGGAGACCTGCTGCTCGAACTTCTCGAACTGTGAGTAGAAACGGTTCTGCAGATCGGCGAGGCCGGTACGCAGCCCCTCGGTATACTGCTGCTCGATACTGCTGCGGTCGTTGCGGAATTGCTCGGCAAGCTCCTCGATGTGGTTATCCACGCCCTGCTGCCATTCCACGAGCTTCTGGTCCATCGCGATGCTTCGGCTCTTGAGATCACTGAGGAAATCGTCCTCGAAGCCCTGGAGCTTTTCCGAAACGTTGTCGTATGCACGGCTCTTGAGGTCCTGGATGCCGGTTTCGAGCTCCTGCATCTCGTTTCGGATTCCTTCCATCACCTCGCCCGCCTCGCGACGGTCTTCCTGGCGGCGTTCCTCGAGCTCGCGACCGAAGGCCGCGAAGTCTTCCTTGATCCGCTCCTCGGTTCCGGCCATCGCCTGCCGGAGGACGCCCTCGAGGTTGTCGAGGTCGGTGTTGACCTGCTCGAGCTTGTTGAATCGGTAGGAAATCTGCTCCTCGTAATCGGAGAGGCGGTTTTCCACCTCGCCGAGCACCCGCTCCTCGACGCCTTCGGTAGCCCCCGTGAGCTTCTCGGAGAGCTCGCTCCTGACCTTCGTTATTTCGCTTTCGAGCTCCGACCTGCGGGAACCGAGCTCTCCGCGGAGGTTCTTGAGCTGCTCCGCGTAATCGACGCGGAGCTTCTCCACCTCGCCGATTCTATCTCCGAAGCGTTTCTCGAGATCGGAGAGGCTCTCCCCGAGCCCGGAGACCACGCGCTTCTGCTCTTCCTTCCAGCTCTCCGCGGCGGTCTGTATCTCCTGAACCGACTCCTGGACGTGACCGCGCAGCTCGGCGAGATTGCCCGCGGCAAGCTCCTTGACCTGGGCGCCGACGTCGCGGAAGCGGGTCTGTATGTGTTCTTTGATCTTCTCGAGGGCGCTGTGCTCGAGTTTCTCTCCGCGGGCTGCTGCGCTCTCGAGGCGCGCCTGATAGTCGGCCTCGACGTCCGCGAATCGGGAGGCGAACTGGTCGACCGACGCCTTGAACTGCTGAACCTCGGACCGGGTGGTCTCGTGAAGTTCCTCGTGCAGCCCTCGTATGTCCTGCTCCACGGCCCCGGCAAGTTCCTCGCCGCGCTCACGGGCTCTGCCCACCTGCTCCTCGAGGCCGCGCACCTGCTGCTCGGCGGACTCGATGTCGTTTCGGATCTCCACGATGCGGTCGTCGGCGTGCTGAACCGCGCGCTCCTCGGCATCCTTGAGAGCTTCGACGTTTCGCGCTTCGAACTCGTCGACGATCTCCGGGATGCGGCCCTCGAGCTCCTGCAGCTGCGCCTGCGAAGATTTGATGCGTTTTCCGACTGTGTCGATGTACTCGGATTCTTCGCGGATGCGGTTGATGTTCTCCTCCGCCTGGGAGGTCATCTTCATCAACTCGTCGAGCGCGGTATCGTAGTCGCCGATGCGCGTTCCGATCCGCTCTATCTGCGAAGCCCGTTCATTGAGCCCGTCCTCGAGGCTCTGGATTCGGTTGAGCACCTCGCGGGCGGCCTTCTGATGGACCTCCAGCTCGATACCCATGTCCTTGATCTGCGTCGCTTTCTCCTCGACGATTGAGTCGAGATCGGCCTGGACGCGCTCTGCGTACCGCTTCACCTTTTCCAGAGATCGGTTGTTGCGGTCCAGTTGCCGGTAGATCGCGAGAATTACAAGAACAATTAATAGGACGATGACATTTCCGGCCGAGAATACCATACGTTCCCACTCCCAGTTATATGTTCTCTACGCTATTATATACGACATTTGGACATACTGCACATCATAACGCACGATTTTCTTCACGGATTTCCCCCTCGAGAACCCATGAGGCCAGCGTTCGGTAGCGAAAAAAGGATAAATCCGCCGCGGAGGCCTGCGGTGGCCGTGCCGTAAGGTGAGCCGTGTGCATGCCTACAGCGCTCGCACCGAGGACGTCGTAGGCGTAGTTATTGCCGACGTAGAGGGTTTCCCCCGCCTCACTGCCGAGGGCATCGAGCACGGCACGAAAGGGCTCGGGATGCGGTTTGAGATAGCCGACCTGCTCCGCCTCCACCCGGGCGTCCCACAGGCCTTCGAGTCCGAGACGGCGCAGCTTGTCGCCGAGCGGAAAGTCACTCAACAGGCCGACCTTCATCCCCGCCTCCCGCAGGCGCTCGACGGTCTCCCGCACGTGGGGAAAGCGGGGAACCACACTGAGTACGCGCTCCGCGTCGGCATAGATGCGTCGGTTTATCAGGCCTCTCGCCGTCTCGGCGCCCACCCCGAGCTCCTGCGCGAGCATCCGTGCCTGCAGGTCGTAGAAGTCCTCGATCGGCCGGACCCGGCGGATCGCGCATCGCACGCGGCGGAATGCCCGCATGAGCCTGTGACGAGAGAGAAAGAAGGGCACGGAGGCGAGGTACATCGCTGCGTTCGGATACAGTGTTCCGTCTACATCAAAAGCTACGGCGCGAATCGGCATATGCTACCGAATATCTTCCCGCTGGACCACGAGCGTAAAGATGCCGGTAGCAATATTCGCGTTCGGCGCGGCCGGCTCGAAGGACCACCCCCGGATGCGCCCCCGAAGCTTCTCTTTCGCACTCAGGTAGCCCGAGCCCTGCTGAAAAATGATCGACCCCGGCACGACGTTTCCACGCTGATCCACCTCGAATACCACCACGAAGCTCGCCTCCGCGGGCACCGACCCGCCGAAGTCGGCATCGCTGAAGAAGTCCCGGGGCACGGCCGGCGGGTTCGTAAGCTCCCGGTTGCCGGTGCCAACCCACTCGAAGCGGCTGTCTCCCGGAGCGCGGTCCTCGGTGGTCGGCTCCTCCTGCGTGTCGGTATCCGGGCCGACCTGTGGTGCCCGTTCGGTTGCCGTACCGTCAGTCGTGCGCCGCTCGAGGGCGTTCGTCACGTCCTGGAGTCTGCGGCGGAAATCCGGATCGGTGGCCACCTTCTCGGCCAGGTCCTGCACCTCATCCTCGCTGACACCCTCGGTGGATATGCCTGCGTCCTCAACGGTCTCCCTCGGCTCAGTGGCCCAGTCGGGGAGGTCTGCGTCCGCCGCCGTGGCCTCCGCCTCGGGTTGCAACTGCGGCATTTCCTCGGACTCAGGAGGCGCGGCGCGCTGTCCCGGCCGACTCTCCTGCCCGTCGAGAGCCATGGGGTCAAACTCGTCGGTTTGGCGCTCGCCGGCGAGGGGATCGGGCGTCGGTTGCCGGGCCTCGGGCTCCGTGCGCGCGGGCGGCTCGCTCTGCCGCGGCTCTGCTGTAGCGGGCGCGGGCTCGTCGGGCGCGGGCTCCTGCGGCGCGGGTTCGCGGGGCGGCGGCTCCGCGGGCGGCGGTTCTTCGGCCGGCTCCTCGGCGGCGGGTTCCCGGGCCTGCTCATCCGGCGGCGGCTGTGCCTGCGCGATCCCCTCCTCCGTCTCCGGGCGTTCCTCCATCGGCTCCATTTCCACGTACATCGGACCGGAGAACTCCGGCAGGGGGGCAACCCGCCAGTCGCCGAACTGAACGATGAGAAATGCGACTGCGTGAATCACCAGGCTGACGGCAAGGGCCAGCCAGAGTCGCTCCTTCTCCTGTGTGGTCATTCGCCCTGCTCGCTCTGCTCCTGCAGTGTGCTGAGGTTCACCGCACGGAATCCGTTGCTACGCAGTACATCGAGCACCGTAACCATGAGCTCATAGGAAACGTCGCGGTCGGCCTCTATGACGACACTCCGCACGCCACCCCGCTCCTCCTCGGCCGGTATCTCCTCAGCATGGGCCGCAAGAGCTTCGTTGAGGTCCTCGAGCGCATACTGCTCCCGATTGAGATAGACTTCCTCAGGTCCCACCACCGTCACCACGAGACGGTTCATGGTAACCGGCTCCGACGAGGTAGACGATGGCAGATCGAGCGCAATCCCGGGTGTGGTGATGAAGGTGCTCGAAACCATAAAGAAGACAACAAGCTGGAAGATCACGTCGATCATCGGGATCAGATCGACCTGGGCCTCCGGCTTGAGCCGCCGCCTAAACTGCATCGCGCTCCCCCTTCAGCAGGAAGACCATCTCGGTAACGCGGTTTTCCAGCTGAATGATGCGATGGTTCACCTTGCTCACGAGCGCGTTGTAGAAGATGATCGCCGGAATCGCCACGATCAGCCCCGCCGCCGTTGTAACGAGCGCCTCGGAGATACCCTGCGCGAGCAGCGCGGGGTTCCCCCCTGCGGCCGCGAAGTCGCCGAGGACGCCGAAGGCACGAATGTTGCCGGTAACGGTGCCGAGCAATCCGAGCAGCGGCGAGATGTGCGCGATGGTTCCGAGGAAGGAGAGGTAGCGCTCCATCCGCGGAATCTCGAGGTTCGCGGCGTCGGTGATGGCGGCTTTGATGGTCTCCTGAGAGTGATCGCGCTTCTCGATGCCCACTTTCATGAGGTTCGCCACCGGGCTCGGGTTGTTCTCACAGATGCTCAACGCCTCGTCATAGTGGCCCTTCTCGAGGGTGGAGCGAAGGCGCTGGATGATCGTGTCCTCGTCTCCACGGATACGACGGAAAAACAGTAGCCGCTCGACGATGATCACCACCGCGATGACGGAAAGCACCAGAATCAGTACGAGGATCAGTCCTCCTCGGTCCAACAGGGTCAGCATAGGTACAGCTCCTTATAATCAGAGAGAAACTCGTGTCTTGATGACGACCCGGAAACCGGGCTCGACGAAGGGAAACTCGTCGGTCGCCTCGCCGCCGTAGCGGGCGCGACCGTCCGGCATCAGGGGCGAGAGCACGTCGAGGACATCAGTCGATATACGAACGGCCTCGCTTACATCGATGTAGGCCGACAGATCCAGCTCGGGCATTTCCACATCGTCATAGAGCTCCGCGCGCAGGTCCCCGCGCGCGCCGAGGGTTTCATCGGCGTTTCGAATGTCCACCGCCAGCCGGCCGGCATGAAGCGGATCGATCTCCGCCCGGTCGAGGAGAAACGACTGCCACCCGGCCTCGATGCCCACCGGCGCGAAATCCCATCTCATGCTCGCCTCCGGTGTCACCGAGAGGCGATCCTCCAGCGTGTAGCCCGTCTCGCCGGCGGCGGGAACGTAACCGAGGAGATCCGGCACATTGTGCTTCCAGGCCGCGCGACCGCTCACCTCGGCGCTTAGCGGAGCATCCGGGACATCTATGAGAAGCCCGGCGGTGGCGTACCACTCCTCGTACCATCCCGGAACATCGCCGTCATCGGCGGTCGTAGCGAAGGTCGGCGTCTCCTGCCAGCGCTCGCTGAAGCGCACCGGAGCGGCCTCCATGCCGCCGCCGAGGCTCAGCGTGAGCGCCTCCGCGGGGGTGGCGGTCAAGCGCAGCGAGAAGGGAACGTAGACGTAGTCCTCGAAGGGCCACAGCACGCCGACCTCCGCGCCGGCGGAGACCTGCCGTCCGAGCAGAAGATCCGCGCCGAGGGAGAGGCCGAGCCCCTGGGCGAGGCCGTCTTCATCGTCGTCGAGGTACCGCAGCAGATACTGCGCATCCGCGTAGAAGGTTCCCGGTGTCGTTTCCACGCCCACGCGCGCCCCCGGATTCACAAAGCTCTCCGCGCCCGCCGGCGCCTGTGACTCGTCGGTGACCGTGCGCAGCCGCTCCGCGTAGCCGCCCTCGATCCGGGGCGAGAAACGGTAGCGATCGCCGAAGGGTGTATCGAGCTCCACCTTCGCATCGAGAAAGCGGGACTTCGTCGAAAAGAACGTGGGCTGCCCCTGCAGGCCGCGCTCCTGCTCGATGAACCCGCCCTCGAACCGGGTCGTCGTGCGCTCACCGCCCTC
This sequence comes from uncultured Spirochaetaceae bacterium, assembly GCA_964402885.1. GTDB lineage: Bacteria > Spirochaetota > Spirochaetia > DSM-27196 > PWMO01 > JAAAOH01. The sequence continues at coordinate 1,065 of CAYOFA010000024.1, read as the reverse complement.
GATCCACCCGGAGAGCTCCTCCGTTCGATCGAAATAGCCCGTTCCCGGCTCCTCGAAGTTGTATCCGTCGCGTCCGTCGTGGGAAAACTGCAACCGGAACCGCGGCTGGTCTCCGAGCCGGTAGAGCGAGAGCGAACCGAGGATCTGGTTCATCGATCCGAGGCCGAGCACCGCGTCGCTGTAGAGGGACACACCGGACCCGGCGCCCGTCGCCACGGCTGCGCCCTCGTCGAGCCCCGGAACCTCGAAGGCCGCCGGGGAAATGGCGAGCTCGTTCTCGGTCGGGAGCGGGATGCCGACCTCTCCGAGTCGGGCCTCGGCCGTCTCAGGAAGCTCGGCCTGCACCCGCTCGAGCTCCGCCTCTTCCACCTGCAGCAGGAGCTCGGGAAGCTTGATTTCAGTATCGTCCGGCGCCTCGGGGCCTGGCGTTACCCCGCCGCGCTCGTCCTGGGCGGACAGCGGAACGGAGGGGCCGAGGGCCAGGATAGCCGCGAATACGGCGACGACCGCACATGCGGGTACCGGTTGCATCCTCATTGCGCCTCCTCGATGAGCCGGCGTGCCTGTGCGGTCCATTCGGACTGCGGGAAACTCGACTCGAGTCGATCGAGGATGCTCCGTGCCTCGGCCACGCGATCGGCGAGCACGCTCGCCTCGGTCGCGCGATAGAGCGCCTCGGCGGCGCGGTTGCTGTCCGACGGATCGGCGCCCGCCGCGTTCAGAAATGCCTCCCGGGCCTCCCGCGGCCGCGACTGGCGCAGGTGGTACTCACCGAGCAGCATGTAGGCTTCCGCGGCTGCGGCGGGATCCTCGTCTTCCTTCGCTGCGGTCGCCCGCAGGAGGGGAACGATGAGATTCTCGCGGTCGACCCCGGAGCTGCCCTCGCGAATGGAAAGCCGTGCAGCATCGAGGATGGCTCGCCGACCGGCGGCGGTCTGCGACCGGTCGTTCTGCTCGATGCGAACCCAGAGCTGTGCCTCGCGCTCGGAGAGGCCGCCGATGCGCAGCAGGAGCTCGTCGATGCGATCCGCGGCGCCGACCGCCTCCGCCTGCCGGGGGTAGGTC
>CAYOFA010000023.1:24274-29201 GCA_964402885.1 uncultured Spirochaetaceae bacterium | reverse complement strand
CCCTACAGCATCGAGGAGGCGGCACGCATCGACGGCGCTTCCTGGATGCGGATCTTCTACAGCATCGTGTTGCCGGTGGCCGCGCCGGGACTGTTCTCGGCGGGAGTCCTGAGCTTTCTCGGCTCCTGGGGTGAGTTCATGCATGCCTTCACCGTCAGCCTCGGTATCCGCGAGCTCCAGACCGTGCCCGTGGCCGTCCTCAGCTACAGCCAGGCCTTCGAGCTGCAGTGGACCTGGATCTCCGCCGCCACCGTCCTCGCCATCATTCCGGTGGTGGCGCTCGTCGTGGTATTTCAGCGCTATGTGGTGAGCGGGCTCACCGGCGGAGCGGTAGAAGGCTGAGGTATGATAGATGCTGTAGCGTGAGGTGAGCTCCCGGGCTCGGTCCCGGCAATGCCCCTACCCCGCCTCGCTCGACGCCGCCCAGAGGTTTATTCCCCCCTCTTTCGCATACTTGTCGATCTCGGCAAGCTCATCCTTGGAGAATGAGAGATTGGCAAGGGCTGCGGCGTTCTCCTGAATCTGCTGCGGGCGGCTAGCGCCGATGAGCACCGTCGTAATGCGGGGCTCTTTGAGCACCCAGGCCAGCGCCATCTGCGCGAGCGACTGTCCGCGGTTCTCGGCAATACGATTGAGGGCCCGCACGCGCTCGAGATTTTCCTCGGAGAGGTAGTTCTCCTTCTTGAAGGACGGGGTGTCGGCGCCCGCGCGGGAGTCCTCGGGGACGCCGCCGAGGTACTTCTGCGTGAGCAGACCCTGCGCAAGCGGTGAGAATGCTATGGCCCCGACGCCGCGGTTCTCGAGCTCGTCGAGGAGCGCCTCCTCGACCCAGCGGTTGAGCATGGAGTAGGAGGGCTGATGGATGAGGAGCTTCACGCCCATGGAGTCGAGGATGTCGGCGGCCTCGGCGGTTTTCTTCGCGGAGTACGATGAGATGCCGACGTAGAGGGCCTTGCCCTGCTTCACCGCGCTTGCGAGGGCGCCCATGGTCTCCTCGAGCGGTGTGTCGGGATCGTAGCGGTGAGAGTAGAAGATGTCGACGTAATCGAGTCCCATGCGGGAGAGGCTCTGGTCGAGGCTTGCCAGGAGGTACTTCCGTGAGCCCCAGTTTCCGTAGGGGCCGGGCCACATGTCATAGCCCGCCTTGGTGGAGATGATGAGCTCATCACGGTAGCCGGCGAGATCCTCGCGGAGGATCTGCCCGAAGTTCTTCTCCGCCGAGCCCGGCGGGGGGCCGTAGTTGTTGGCCAGGTCGAAATGGGTAATGCCGAGGTCGAAGGCGGTGTGCACCATCGCACGCGCGTTCTCGAGGCTCGTCACCCCGCCGAAGTTGTGCCACAGCCCGAGCGAAATGGCCGGGAGCTTCAGGCCGCTTCGCCCGCAGCGGTTGTACTTCATCGTCTCGTATCGGTCGACAATCGGCATGTATCCCATCGCGTTCCTCCTGGCGGTTTTCTCTGCGTGTCGGACTTCTCACGCGGTTTGCGTGCCCTATCCTCGCATGAGTCGGCCGGTTCGACAATCCGGCCGCCACGTGCGACGCCGTGCGGCGCTTGCGGCACGCAACGGGCCGCCGCTATACTCATCCCCGCCGTGCACGACGACCTGCGCATCCTCCACGCGGACGACGACATCGCCCTCATCGACAAGCCCGCGGGCCTCATCGTCCACCCGAACAAGTACGCCCGGCGCGAGCCGAATCTCGTCAACGTGGTCGGCGGCCGTCTGCAACGACGAATCTACACCGTCCATCGCCTCGACCGCGGTACGTCGGGTGTGATGCTCTTCGCCCTCTCCGCCGAGGCGGCAGGCGAGCTCTCGCGGCAGTTTCGCTCCCGCGCGATCACCAAGGGATACATCGCGGCGGTCCGGGGCCATCCGCCGGCGAGCGGTACGATCGACAAGCCCCTTCGCCTCGAGAAGGAGGACGAGGAGGAGCGCGAGGCGACCACTCACTTCACCACCCTCGCGACGAGCGAGCTCGATATCGGGGTCGGCCCCTACGATGCCGCCTGGTTCGCGCTGGTCGAGCTCACCCTCGAGACAGGCCGCCCCCATCAGGCCCGGCGCCACCTCAGAAGCATCAGCCACCCGGTCATAGGAGATCAGCGCCACGGGGACAGAGCAAACAATCAGTATCTGTGGGATCGCCTCGGAGAGCGCCACCTGCTGCTGCGCGCGCTTCGCATCGGATTCGACCATCCCCGCACCGGCGCCCGCATCACGGCCTACGCCGGTATCTCGGATCTCTGGCGGACCGCCCTCGGCGAGCTCGGCCTTCCGCTTCCTCCGTCCCTGCCGGTGGAACCGACGGTCAGCATACCGCAGTAGCCTCAGCGCACGAGCGAGATGAACAGGGGTAACGTCAGCGCCGAGAGCAGCGTCGTTACGAAAATGCTCGTCACGAGTACCTCGCGGTCCATGGGATACATCGAGGACAGCGCGAAAGGCGTAACCGCGAGCGGCATTGCCGCCTCCACGACCGTCACCGCCCGCGCATCGCCGAGCCCCACCCCACCGGCCGCAAAGAAGAACACGAGGGGCACGACCGCGAGCCGCAGGACCACGACCGCCAGCGTCGGCCGCCACACCCGCCTGAGCGGAATGCGATGTGCGAGGAAGATGCCGAGGCTTATGAGCACCACCGCCGAGGCGGAGCCCCGTATCATCGCCAGCGCCTCGTGCAGTATGTCCGGCACCGGCAGGTCGAATCCGATGAAGATGAACCCGAGTGCGATCGCCACGATGAAAGGGTTTACCGCGATGCGACCGAGGATCTGGTGGAGCCCCTTGGGATGCTCCCGGGAGCTCTCGAGGATGAACACCCCGATCGAGAACAGCACGAGCGTATAAATCGAAATAACGATGCTCACCTCTGCTTCCGAGCCCGGAAAGGCCGAGGTGATCACGGGATAGCCGACGTAGGCTACGTTTCCGAAAAAGGAGGAGACTATGAGCGCGTTGCCGATCTCGATGTCCAGCCCGAGGACCCGGACCACCGTGTAGGTGGTCAGCATGACCGCAAGAAGCATTGTGGCATTGAACCCGAAGACCGGCAGATGGGCGATGAGCTCGGTCGTGTCGATCTCGGTCAGGTTCAGGAAAATGAGTGCCGGGAAGCCAATGTAGAGTCCGTAGCGATTCAGCACCTCGACCCAGCTCGAGTCGGCAGCACCGGAGAGGCGCAGGATGACCCCGCCGATGATGACGAGTCCGACGGGCGCTACGAAGCCGAAAACCTCGACCATGGTTCCCCCTTCCAATCAGTTGATTCAGTTACGCGGTGAAGGATCGTAGCATGAAGCCCGCCTTTTGTCCGCGCCACCCCCCGACGGATAATGTTTCGACGTCAGAGGCCGATACTCAGACTGAAAGGGAGGAGGGGACTCTGCGGCTACATGGATGCATTGCATGAGCTTCAACGGTTGTTTCAGGAACTCGATAATGAACGAGGCATCTGCAGGAAGCTGCAGCGGCTGACCGCGTGGCCGCTTCGCTCCCTCGGGGCGGAGGCGGTGCGACTGGTCTGCTCAGACGATGCGAGCTTCTCCGCCTGCCCCGAGAACGTCTCGTTTCTCCCCGGCGACCGCCTGGCCACGCTTCCCGGCGAAACGGCCATCATCAACGGCAAGTCCCCGATTCCGGTGCGCCTCTTCGACGAGAGCTCGCGGGCAAATGTGACCGTCCACGTCCCCGTCAGGGGAGAGGCGGAGCCCATCATCGGCGCCCTGCTTCTCAAAACGGATTCCCCCCGCACCTTCATCCGCAAGCAGGGCCCCATCCTGTCGCTGCTTTCATCCAAGGCAACCGACCTCATAGAGCGAGCCATCCTCGAGCGCAAGCTCAGTGACTGCAGTGAAGCACCGGGGCGTCAGGCCGAAGTCCTCGGGCCTGAGACCGTGGGACGGCTCATGAACCTCGTCGACCTGCCCATGTACGTTTCCGGCAGGGACGGAGCCTTCCTCGCGGCGAACGACTCCTTCCTCCGCCGCTTCAAGTACGATTCGGTTGAGAGCCTCAACGGCGACGCCTCGTTCTTCGTGCAGACCGAGAGCTGGGAGCAACAGATACAGCGGCTCGCCGAATCCGAGCACATCGAGACGGTGGAGGTGAAAGTGCGCGGCGGTGATGGCTCGGTACGCGTTGCTCGCGACCATTCCACGCTCATCGGCAAGCACACCTTCGGGATTCTCATCGATCTCACCGGCTACGTGGAGGTCAACGAGACCCTCGAGCAGGCGCTGGGCGACCAGCGAATGCTCAACGAGAAGCTGCAGGCAACGACGGGCATGCTGCAGAAAACGCAGGCGACGGCCATGAAATCACTTGCCAAGCTCGCCGAGTTCCGCGACAAGGAAACGGGTAATCATCTGCAGCGCATCTGCACCTACATGAAGTTGATCGCGAACGAGCTCCACACGCGTCAGCCCTACAGCTTCAATGTCGCCCCCACCTACGCGGAGGACATCTACATATCCGGAATGCTCCACGACATCGGAAAGGTGGCCATTCCCGATACCATCCTGCTCAAGCCCGGAACGCTCGACAGCCGCGAGTGGGACATGATGAAAAAACACTCCCAGTTCGGGTGGAGCATTCTCCACGAGGCCGACCAGGAGCTCGGAGAGCAGTCCTTCCTGACCCTCGCCTCGCGCATCGCCCTCTACCACCACGAGCGCTACGACGGCACCGGATACCCCCACGGTCTCTCGGGAGAGGACATCCCCTTGAGCGCGCGGGTGGCGGCCGTGGCCGATGTCTACGACGCGCTTACCTCGGATCGGCCGTACAAGTCGGCGTGGTCACATCGCTCTGCCATCCGGGAAATCGAGTCGGAGCGCGGGCATCACTTCGATCCCGTGATCGTCGATATCGTCCTCGACATCCAGGACCGCTTCCTCTCCGTCCAGACCGAGTCGGCCGACCT
>CAYOFA010000023.1:20702-24174 GCA_964402885.1 uncultured Spirochaetaceae bacterium | reverse complement strand
CCCTACCCCAGCAGCTTCAGCATCCAGTCAATGCGTCTGCGCACGGCCTTCGTGTATGGCGGATAGACGAGGCGACTCGTTGTGAAGCCCCGCCGCTGGCTGAGCACGGGCTTCCGGTTCGAGAACTCGAGAAAGCCGCTCTTCCCGTGCGCCTTGCCGGTGCCGCTGTTTCCGACACCACCGAAGGGCAGCTCGGGATTCAGGTAATGCAGAAGCCCGTCGTTCAGACACACACCGCCGGCACTCGCGTCGGTGCACGCCTGCCGCGTGGCCTCTCGATCTGTGGCAAACATGTACAGCGCGAGCGGGCGCGGACGCGCCCGCACAAAGGCGAACGCCTCCCTGCGGCCTGAGACCGGAATGACCGGCAAAACGGGGCCGAATATCTCCTCGCGCATGACCGACATATCGCTCCGCGCCCCGCGCAGGATCACCGGCGGGACGAAGTGGTCGTCGGCGGTATCACCCCCCGCGGCGTCGCCACCTTCGCCGGCGCCGGCGCCGACGCCGTCGAGCGGGGCCACCGCGGTGGCCCCGGCGGTCACGGCCTCGTCCATGAGCGCGCGGAGACGATCGGCGTGACGTCGTGTCACGATGCGGGCGTAGGCACCGGGGTGACGCTGCGGCGTGGCATCGGGGTAGAGTCGCTCGAGGGCGGCGCTCGCCTCCTGCACGAACCGTTCCTCGAGATCCTCGTGAACCAGGACGTAATCGGGTGCGATGCAGGTCTGACCGGCGTTCACGTACTTCGCCCACACGATGCGTTCGGCTGCGGTGGCGAGGTGGGCCGAGCGGTCCACGACGGCCGGGGTCTTTCCGCCGAGCTCGAGGGTTACCGAGCTGAGGTTGCGGGCTGCCGCCTCCATGACTTTGCGGCCCACCCGATCGCTTCCGGTGAAAAAGATGTGGTCGAAGGGTTCGGCAAGCAGCGCTTTCGCCGCTTCAGCATCGCCCTCGAGGACCGCGACTTCCTCGGGTGGAAACAGCTCCGCCACCATGGAGGCGACGAGGCTCGAGGTCGCCGGTGAGAGCTCCGACGGCTTTATGACACAGCGGTTTCCCGCCGCAAGTGCGGAGATGAGGGGCATGAGGGCGAGGTTGAAGGGGAAGTTCCACGGGGAGATGATGAGCACGACGCCCTTCGGCTCGACACTCACCCGGCTTCGGCTTCCGAACAGCGCAAGCGGCGTGCCGGCGCGCCGCGGCTTCATCCATCGCCTGAGCCGCCTCAGGGCGTGCTTTGCCTCCATGAGCACGACGAGGATCTCGGTGAGATCGGTCTCGGCCTCCGGCTTTCCGAGGTCGGCGGTCAGTGCCGCGCGTATGTCGCTGCGGTGGGCGCGCACCCAGTCACGAATGCGTCGAATCGCGCGTAACCGGTATTCCGCGTCCGGGTAGGGGCGTTCGAGCCAGGCGGTTCGCTGTCGCGAATAGAGTTCATTGGCGGTCATGCTCCGTCGAATATCGCGGCAAACCGGGCGTCGGGCAAGTGGCTCGCCCGTGCATTGCGTGCATTGCGAGCTTGACAAAGGGGGACGGAGGTTCAATACTTCGTGGCAAGGTCGATGCGTCATGAAATACCCGGCTGTCGCCCGTCTCCCGCTAACACTGCTTATCCTGGTCCTCGCCCTCGGGTTGATCGTCTCCTGCGCAACAGCGCCGGAGGATGACCGCGGCGAGTCCGCCGCCTCGGCTGCCGCCCGGGCAGAGGCCGCGGCGGCCGGCGCCCTCGACGGGGAGAGCTCAGGCGCCCCGCGCCTTCCGCAGGTCCCCGACGGGGAAGATGTTCCGCCCTGGATCGAAACCTACCCCTCCGACGAGGACTACTACATCGGCATCGGCGGTTTCGCGGAAAGCGACGACCGGGCGGAGCTTCTCGAGCGCGGGCGCCTTGCCGCCCTGAGGGCGCTCGCCGGGGAAATCTCCACCGAGATCCGAAGCGAGCTTCGCGCGGTCACCCGTGAGGACTCGAGCGGAAGAAGTTCGGACTCGAGCACGACGATCATGAACGCCATGGTCGAGGAAGAGCTGCAGGGCGTGGAAGTAGTCGACAGCTACTTCTCGGAGAGTATCGGCCAGTGGTTCTACCTCCGCCTCTCCAGGGAGCAGTTCCGCCGATATCAGCAGGAAGAAACCGCGAAGCTCGAGCAGAGGCTCGGCTCGCTCGTCGGCCCGGTTGCGGGCTCTTCCGATGTCACCGCGGCCCAGGAGCTCTCCACCCTCTTTCGTGCCCTCGGCATCGCGGCCGATTCGCCCTACGGCGGGGAGGCGCGCATCACCGTCGGTGGAGTCGAAGGCTACGCGGCCGACGCGCTCATCACCCGGATCCAGACCGTCCTCGACGGGCTTATTCTCAGACCGCGTACGGCGCAGCTCTCGGCGTTACCCGGTGCGCCGGTCACCTTCGCGGTGGACGCACAGTCACCCGGTCGCCGGGCGGGAGCCGGGCGGATTCCGGTCTCCGTCACGAGGGACGGAGGTGATCCGATCACTCTGTCAGGTGATGAGTCGGGAACCGCAACGGCGAGCCTTCCGACAAAGGGCCTCTCGCCGGGCATCTATCCGGTGACTGCCTCGGTCGATCTCGCGGCCTTCAGCACGCCGGAGCGGGCACGAAGCCTCGATGTGGCGGTGCCGGAGGCCTCGGCCTCCCTCGAAATCCGGGCGCTGTCGGTGTTCATGCCGGTGCGTACCGGGGACGGAGGACGGCTTGCGGGCATGGAAGGCTATCTGCGCGAGCTCGTCTCCGGCGAGATTCCCGTGAGCTTTGCAGACGCCGCGGGCGGGAGCGACGCGACGCTGTCGTTTACGGTGGAGCATCGTGAGCTCCCGGAGAACGACTACGGCATCGTGTTCGTGGTCGCCCATGCCACGATGGATGCGCGCCGCGACGGCGCCAACGTGGTGAGCTACAGCACCCCGGAGGTCAAGGAAGGGGGCCTCGACAGCGGACAGGCCCTGTCCCGCGCCGTTAACAAGCTCCAGGAGCACCTCGCCGACGACCCTGAGTTCAGGGCGGCACTGAGGACATTCGCCGATGGATGATGATGCGGTATTGATCTACAGTCGGGTGATGCGCACCGAGACGGCCGAGTCGGCAACCGCCCCCTATCGGCCGATCGTCGTCTCCACGCCGGGCGAGCTTGCTACCGAGATCGTTGCGGGGCGAAATCTGCTGGCCGCAGTCGTTCAGACGGAGGACCTCCCGTCGGATCTCGAGCAGCTTCTTCGCTCGATCCGCAGGCATTTCCCCATCCTGCCGGTGCTCTTCGTTACCGACTCGGACCTTCCCGCGGAGATCGACGGGCAGTACTCCCATATTTCCGGATCTCTCGGTTCGGAGGAGCTCAGCGAAACCCTCCGGACGCGGCTCTCGGAGCTCGCGACCCGGGACCGCCGGCGCTACAACCGCTACGACTGGCCGCTGAAGGGCAGCATCGTCGCGAGCGGCTCACCGGGCACCGGCGGCACC
>CAYOFA010000023.1:13455-20602 GCA_964402885.1 uncultured Spirochaetaceae bacterium | reverse complement strand
GCCCGCGGGCTGCGCCGGCGACGAAGCGTCGCAGTTCCGGATCCGATCGCTGAGCGCCGGCGGCGCCTTCCTGGAGCAACGCGAGGGCATGCCGACCCCCGGGACCGACATTACGCTGCGCGTGTGCTTTCAGGACAGCTCGTTCACGAGCGAATGCCACGTGCTCGAGCGCAGGATGGCGTCGAGCAACCTGCCGCCGGGACAGGGCGTGCAGTTCACCTCGCTCTCCGACCGGGCACGGGAGATCATCGATCGCATCGTCTCCGACGCCCTCATGACCATTCTCTTCGATCCCAACGCCGAGCCCGACGTACCGTCTCTCGGCGATGACGACCTGGAGATGTCGCTCACTCCCGAGTTCACGCTGGATTAGGCGGCGGCCGCCCGACCCGCTACTCGGCGTCCAGCAGGGGCCTGAGCCGACGCATCATGTCCTGATATGACATGGCGCCCATGAATCGGTGCACCACACGGCCCTCGGCATCGATGATGTAAGTCGTGGGCGTCCCACGCACGCCGTAGCGTTGCTGCACCCGTCCCTGCGTGTCGAGGACGATGGGATACTCGATCCCGAACTCCTCCACGTAGTCTCTGACGGTGTCCACGCCTCCCTCGCTGGTGGTCAGATTCACGCCGACGAGCGCGGCCCGGTCGCCGAGCTCGGTGGCGAGCTGCTTCTTGACGGGAGTCTCCACCTCACAGGGGCCGCACCAGGTCGCCCAGAAGTTGAGCACCACCGGACGTCCGCGCGCTTCCTCGAGGGCAAAGGTCTCGCCGTCCAGTCGCTCGAGGCTGAATGCGGGCGCTGCCGGGCGACCGCCGCGCTCCCCGGATGTTGAGGGCTCCGCTGAGGCGGCCGAGACCCCGATGGCGACGCCGCCGTAGACGCCCGCCGCCACGATGGCAAACAGCCCGAGCCCGGTCAGGAGGCGCGTGGCGAAGAGCCGGCGACGCAGGATCGATGCGGCGAGGTAGAGCATGACACCGACGGCGCCGACGATCACCCCGGTGGAGCCGCCCCGGCCGAAGAGCAGGAGGCGGGGCTCCTCCATCACGAGCGCCGGGGAGGAGAACAGAGGCCCGAGTTTCCACAGAAGTACAAAGATGAGAAGCGCGGTCGAAAGCAGATCGACCGTCGTCTTTCGCGTATCACCGTCGGATCGGGTCCACAGCCACGCCGCCACGAATGCGGGGATGAGGGCAATTGCAGCGTGAAGGACGAACCCGGGTATGACAAAGGGGCCAAGTGCAAGTGGTTCCATAGTACTCGTTGTCAAAAGTAGTGGACAATCTCTCTCTCGGCAACCGGACGGCGGTGGAGTTTCCCGGCGGAGACAGGCGGGAAGGCTCGGTTGAAAAGATTCACAGAACGGTCTATGTTTTGGCGGATATGGCCCCTTTTCAACGATATGTCCGCTCCCGCAAGCGCTCGGCGGGGAGACGGTTACTTTCCCTGCTGTGGGTCATTGTCAGCACCGCCCTCGCCACCGCCCTCGCCTCCTACATCAGCTACGGTACCTATCACTTTCTGGTCCGCGCGGACGCACTCACGATGGGGCTGCTCTGCGTAGGCTCGTTCGTCCTCATGAGCCTGGTACTTCGCCGGCTCATCCGGTTTCCCACGGTGGAGGCGATCGGGCTGGTACTGCTCACGGTTGCGGTATTCGCGGGAGCCGTATACCTGCTGGTCTCGATCCTGCGTGTGTACTACTCGAACACCTTCATCTTCAGCTTCTTCGGCGCCGCCTTCGTCCTGCTGTGGATCTGGGTGCAGCTTCGCGTGACCGAGCCGTACCTGCGCCTCCATGTGGTTCCCGGAGGTGTAACGCACGAGATCCTGCAGATACCCGGCCTGCACAATCAGGTCGATGTGGCGATTCTCGACACCCCGGATCCGGAGATCCTTGCCGACCACACCCACGGCATCATCGTGGATATGGCCGAGCGGCGGGAGAGCGAATGGATCCGATTTTTCTCCCACTGCACGCTGCACGGCATCGAGATATACCCCGCCGAGGACGTATTCGAATCACTCACCGGGCGTGTGTCACTGGTCCATCTTTCCGAGGGCGTCATCGAGGCCTTCCGCCTCTCGCCGGTGTACCGCATCCTCAAGCGCGCCGAGGGCATGCTCTTCGTCCTCATCACCCTGCCGATCAGCCTGCCGCTCATGCTGGTGACCGCGGCCGCGATACGTATCGACTCTGCAGGCCCCGTCATCTTCACCCAGACGCGCGTGGGAGAGGGTGGCCGGATCTTTCGCATGTTCAAGTTCCGCAGCATGAGCCACGGGGCCGATGCTCACGGCGCGCGGTTTGCCGACACCGGGGATAAGCGCGTCACCCGTGTGGGGGCCTTCATCCGAAAGTTCCGCCTCGATGAGCTGCCGCAGTTCTGGAACATTCTCATAGGTGATATGAGTCTCATCGGCCCGCGGCCCGAGCAGGTGGGGTTCGTGGAGCAGTTCGAGCGCGACATCCCCTATTACGCCTACCGTCACCTCGTCCGGCCGGGCATCACCGGCTGGGCACAGGTGAACCACGGATACGCCGCGGACCACGAGGAAACCCGCAAGAAGCTCGAGCACGACCTCTACTACGTCAAACACTTTTCCTTCTGGCTCGATGTTCTCATCGCGTTCAAGACGATCGGAACCATCGCAACCGGCTTCGGCGCACGGTGAGTGAGGGAGACACGCCCGGCGGCTCGGCGTCCCCCGCCCCGTCCGGCCGCGGACCGCTCGCGCGCGAGCTTCTGAGCCTCCGCTGCCTGCAGCTCGACACCGCTCCCCTCGAAGAGATCACAGCCTACGACCGGGCTGCCACCGTTGCCGCGGAAGCGCGGCTTCATGCGTACGCAGCCGCGGTCGGGGGCGAGGTGCCGGCCTCAGCGGCGCCGGCACTGGCGCCGGCCTCAGCGGCACCGTCACCGGGGCCGCCACCGGCACGGCTGCTGCTGACCTGGTACCTCAGCGGCGGCTCGGCGTTCTGCCGCGCGGCGCTCCTCGCGCTCGCCGAGGAGATCCGGCGCTCGGCCGCACCCCCGGCTGTCATCGCTCTGACCCCGGAACCACCGGAGACCGCGCGCCGAACGAGCGCCGATCTTGCCCTGCCGTTTGCCGTAGTCCATGACGACGGGCGTGCCGCGGAGAAGTTCGGGATTCGCTACGCGGCACCGCCCGAGTTCGCAGAGCTTCTCGGACTGGCCACTGTCGGCCTCCCGCTGCCTTCCACGTTCCTCATCGACGACGGGCGCATCAGCGCTCGATTCGTCCATCCGGACTCCCGCTACCGGGCTGAGCCCGCCGAGTTTCTCAGAGCCTGAGCATCGCGGCCGGGGATGCGCTCGCGCTTGGCTCGCGCTTGCCCCGAGTTGAGCCCGAGCAGAGCCCGCGCGGGTTGCACGCGTCGGCACCGGCGGGCACAATGGAATCATGGAGGTCGATCAGGGGCTTCTCTCCTACCTCTCCGGATTCCTCACCGAGCGGCGTCTCGCGCGCTTCCACGAGACGCTCGAGTACCGAACGCGCTACATCACCGTGGCCCTCGAGGACATCTACCAGCCGCACAACGCGAGTGCGGTGCTTCGCACCTGCGACGGCTTCGGCGTGCAGGACGTCCACATCATCGAGAATCGAAACACCTACCGGGTAAACCCGGATGTGGCCCTCGGCAGCTCCCAGTGGCTGAACCTCATCAAGTACAACCGCAGCGAGAACAACACCGCCGAGGCGATCGGCGCCCTGCGCGCACGCGGCTACCGCGTCGTCGCCACGACGCCTCATCGAGACGATGTACGCCTCGAAGACCTCCACCTCGGCGAAGGCCCCGTCGCCTTCCTCCTCGGCAACGAGCTCGACGGCCTCAGCGAGGCGGCCATCGAAGAGGCGGATGTGCACATGCGGATCCCCATCTACGGCTTCGTCGAGAGCTTCAACATCTCGGTGGCGGCGGCGATAATCCTCCATCACACCACGCTCGCCCTTCGCCGCAGCGACCTGCCGTGGCGGCTCACCGAGGAGGAGAAGCAGGCCATACTGCTCGAGTGGATGCGCGGCTCCATTCCACGACGTGAGGCGCTGGAGCGCGAGTACTATCGCGGGGCCGGCGAGACGGAGGGCTCGGCATGACACTGACCAATGGATGGGTTCTCGTCATCCTCGGCGTGTTCCTCCTCGCCGGGTATCTCGCCCATGTCACCGCGCCGCGCATCTCGGTACCACGGGTCACATTGCTTCTCATCATCGGAGCGCTCGCGAGCCCCTCCGCCCTCGATCTCATTCCGAATGAGGTCTCACAGTGGTTCCCCTTCGTATCCCACATCGCGCTCGCCATGGTCGGCTTCCTCCTCGGCGAGCGCTTCGTCGCCTCCGAGATCAAGTCGCGCGGCCGGGAAATCCTCGTGGTATCGCTCGGCGAGACGCTGGTCACGGTGGTCTTCGTCTTCGCCGGCCTCATGGCACTCGGCACGCCCCCGCCCCTGGCCATCGTCATGGCGGGTATCGCGCCCGCCTCGGCTCCGGCCGCCATTTTCGAGACGGTACGAGAGGGGAACGCCGAGGGACCACTTACGAGGTCGCTCCTGGGAGTAGTGGCAATCGACGACGCCTGGGGGGTGATCATCTTCAGCCTTCTGCTCGTTGTCGCCGAGGCCGTCGGGGGAACGGGGGCAGCCTGGGCCGACCTCGGCGAGGGGCTGTGGGAGGTCGGCGGCGCCGTTGTGCTCGGAGCGATCATTGCCCTCCCGATGGCCTATGCCACCTCGCGCGTGCGTGAGGGTGAGCCCACGCTCGTCGAGGCCATGGGCTTCGTCTTTCTCACCGCCGGGGTTGCCACCGTTTTAAACGTGTCCTATCTCCTCTCTGCCATGACCCTCGGCGCCGTGGTCGCGAACATCACCCCGAACGTTCGCCGTCCCTTCCGTGCAATAGACGGTGTCAGCGAGCCCTTCTTCGCGGTCTTCTTTCTCCTCGCCGGCTTCCGACTCGAGCTGGGCACCCTCATCGGTCTCGGGGTGGTGGGCGTGGTCTACGTGATAGTTCGTGCGCTCGGCCTCATCTCCGGCGGATACCTCTCGGGCCTCCTCGTCGGTGCACATGAGCAGGTGCGTCGCAGGATCGGGTTCTGCATACTGCCACAGGCCGGCGTTGCCCTGGGGTTTGCCCTCCTCGTGCAGGAGCGTTTGCCCGGGATCGGCGGATCGGTCCTGAACCTCGTCATCGCCACAACGGTTCTCTTCGAGATCACCGGCCCCGTGATTGCCCGCCGGCAGCTGCGCGCCGCCGGAGAGCTCGACAACCACGACGACAACTCCACTTGACCGCCGGAGTCGGAGAGGCGACCTTTGGGTCGGAGGTTAGCATGAGTAAAACACACAGCTTTATGCGTCTTGCGGGAGTGGTCCTGCTCGTCGCACTTGCAGCGGCACCGGCCTTCGCCCAGGACGATATGATGGCAGCCGCCGAGCGCAATGTGAGCTTCGAGGGCCCCGACGGAACGACCCTGCAGGGATATCTGGCAACACCCTCGGGCAGCGGGCCCTTTCCCGGCGTCATCATGGTCCACGAGTGGTGGGGACTGAACAGGGACATCGCCCGACTCGCCGACGCGCTCGCGCGTGAGGGCTACGTCGTGCTTGCCCCCGACGCCTTCCGGGGGAGTGTTGCGCAGGACGCGCAGGGCGCGATGCAGCAGGTGCGAACGACACCGCAGGAGCAGATAGCCGGCGACATGGATGCCGCCCTCGACTTCCTGCGCTCTCACGAGCTCGTCGATGGCGACCGCGTTGCCTCGATGGGGTTCTGCTTCGGGGGCACGCAGTCGATGTACATGGGCACCCGCAACCCCGAGCTCGCCGCGGTGGTTACCTTCTACGGAAGCGGCCCCATCACGGACCCCGATCAGCTCGGAGCCATGGAGGAGGCCGGTCCGGTGCTCGGCATATTCGGCGCGGAGGACGGGAACATTCCGGTCAGCGAGGTGCGCGGCTTCGAGCGTGCGATGAACCGCCGGGGGGTAGAGAACACCGTGACCGTATATGACGGCGTCGGCCACGCATTCGTGGGCAGCGAGAACTACGATCAGGGCGGCACTCCCACCGAAGCCTGGAACCAGCTGCTCGGATTCCTCGAGGAGAACCTCTAAGCCATGCGTCAGATCTGGATCCGGAAGCCGGGCGACGTGGACGTCCTCGACATCGCCGAGGCCCCGGCTCCGGAGCCGGGCCCGAGCGAGGTGCGCATCTCGGTGAAAGCCGTGGGCATCAACTTCGCCGACCTCATGGCCCGCATGGGGATGTACGCCGACGCCCCGAAGCTTCCGGCGGTGGTGGGCTACGAAGTTGCCGGGGTCGTCGACAGTTGCGGGGCGCAGGTCGAAGGCTGCGTGGAAGGCGAGCGCGTGGTGGCGCTCACGCGGTTCGGTGGGTACGCCACACAGGTATGCGTACCCGACATCCAGGTGTTTCCGCTTCCCTCGACCATGAGCTTTTCGGACGCGGCGGCCATCCCGGTGAACTACTTCACCGCCTACCTCGCAATGTATCACTTCGGGAATCTGCAGGATGGCGAACGGGTGCTCATCCAGAATGCGGGCGGCGGCGTCGGCCTCGCCGCCGTGCAACTCGCCAGACTCACCGACACCACCGTCATCGGCACGGCCTCCTCGGGGAAGCATGCAGGTCTCTCGGAGATGGGCGTCGACCATTGCATCGATTACCGCTCGGAGGACGTCGTGGACGAGGTCTCACGGGTGACCGACGGGGCCGGGGTTCACCTCATCCTCGATCCCCTCGGCGGGCCGTCGCTGAAGGCGGACTATCGCATGCTCGCCCCGCTCGGGCGCATCGTCGCCTACGGGGCCTCGAAGGTGGTCGGCGGGGGAAGGCGCCGCTCGATACCACGTGCTCTCGGCGTACTGCTTCGCATGCCCCGCTTCTCGCCACTCGCGCTCATGAACGACAACGCCGGCGTGATGGGGTTGAACCTCGGACACCTGTGGGGGGACATCGGGCGCCTGCGAGGCGTCGGTGAGCGCATCCTCGGGCTCGCCGTCGAGGGCCGCATCACTCCGAAGGCAGGACAGAGCTTTCCGTTCGAAGAGGTACGGGAGGCCCACCGCTTCATCCACGATCGGAAGAATACCGGGAA
>CAYOFA010000023.1:0-13355 GCA_964402885.1 uncultured Spirochaetaceae bacterium | reverse complement strand
CGCCGGCCCGGGGCCCGTCCGCGCCCCGCGGTTCCCGCCTCAGCCGAGCGTCGACCAGACTTCGAGCTTGTTCTTCACCCGGCGGATGACCTCGGCGGTAAACTCGTCGGTTTTCGCCGAGCCGCCGAGGTCGGCCGTGCGCACGCCGTCGTGCGCCGCCTCCAGCGTGGCCTCGTAGATCGCGCGGCTTGCACGTCCGGCTTTATCCCCCTCGATAAACGACAACAGCGAGGCTGCCGCGAGGATCATCGCCATCGGGTTCGCGACGTTCTTTCCCAGGAGCGCGGGAGCGGTCCCGTGCGGCGCCTCGGCCATCACGCTCTCCACCGTTCCGTCTTCCGCCATGGACAGCACCAGAGACTCAGAGCCCGCGAGGGAGCCGAACATCTGCAGCACCGTATCCGAGAGCAGATCCCCGTCCCGGTTCAGCGACGGGATGACGAGCGGGTCGCCGGAGGTGGCAAGAAGCAGAGCGAAGGTGGCGTCTATGAGCTGCGGCTCGTAGGTCACCTCGGGGCGCCGTGCTGCCGCCGCATCGAGTTCTTCCTTGAACATGCCCTCGTACACGGGGCTCACGGTGAACTTCGGCCCGCCGAACACTTTGGCGCCGGTCTTGTGCGCGTGCTGAAACGCGTACTCGGCGACGGCGCGGCACACTCGACGTGATATCCGCTCGGTACGGAAGGCCTGCTCGTCGAGCCCGCCCTCCTTGCCCTCGCGCCACTCCTTTGCGCCGTAAGCATCGTCCCGGGCCATGCGAACCACGCTGATCGGGGCGTAGACCCCCGCGATGGGGCGGACTCCGGGAATGCGGCGACCGGTGCGAAGGATAACGTCGGCCTCCATCTCCTCGCGGAGTATACGGTTCGGGCTTCCGACATCACCGGCGGCCTCCGGAGTGACCGTGGCGGCCTTCAGCGCCAACCGGTGGCGGCTCATCGCCCTGCCTGCCTCGTACACCACCTCGTTCTTCGTGGCCCGTCGGTTCTCCAGGCTCAAATCAAAGGTGAGAAGCTCGAGGGGCACGTCAATCACTTCGGGCGCGAGCACCCGCAGTGCCTCCGAGAGGAGCTCCTGTCCGGTTTCATCGCCTTCGAAGACGCAGATCGTCTGTTTCATGGCCCCAGAGCCTACCCGGAAACGCCGCGACCTGCAACGCGCCGACGGCCGTAAACCATGGCCCGGGAGATCGAATACAGTGCGAGGCCGATCCAGATGGAGCCGAAACTCACCGCGTGCACGGCCGTGAAAGCCTCTCCGAAGAGGAACACGCCGATGAGCAGCATGAGCGACGGCGCAATGTACTGCATGAATCCCACCTGCGAGAGCGGGATGCGCTGCGCACCCTGCGCGAACCAGTAGAGGGGCATGGCGGTGACCACCCCGCCGAAGACCAGGAGCGCCACGGTGCCGGCGCCACCGCCTCCGAAGGCAAGTGCCGGCGCCGCCGCTGAAGCGGCAACCTCCGTCCCCGCCCCGCCGAAGTCTGCGAGCCCCGGAACGAGCGCGGCCGCCACAAGGAACCCCGCCGCGACGGGTCCGAGAATGGCGGTCTCGAGCGAGAGCGCGGTGAGGGAGTCCACCGAGACGAGCTTCTTGAGAAGGCCGTAGAACCCGAAAGTGACGGTGAGGAGGATCGCAATCCACGGGATCTGGCCGTAACGGAGGGCGATATTGGCCACGCCGATCGTGGCAAAGACCAGCGCAACGGCCTCGAGGCGGGTGAGCCGCTCCTTGAGCACCACCATGCCGAGAAACACACTGAAGAGCGGGTTGATGTAGTAGCCCATGCTCGCCTCGAGGAGCTGCTCGGTGGTCACGGCCCAGATGTAGGCGAACCAGTTCACCCCGATCAGCACACTGGTTACGAGCACCACCTGCCGGCGGCGGCGGTCTGCAAGAAAGACGAGCGGGCGGAATCGGCCCATGGAGACCAGCAGTCCGCTCACGAATATGCAGGACCAGATGATGCGATGTGCGAGGATGATCGGCGCGGAGACACCGCCGAGGAGCTTCCAGTAGAGCGGAAGCAGCCCCCAGCTGACGAATGCGGCAAATGTGTAGAGGCTGCCCACCAGGAGGCGCTTCGAGGTTTCGGAGTCGGTACCCATGTGCCGCATCCTATCTGATGTCCGCCCGCGCGTCAGCCGGGTCAGGTCAGAATGATGCGCCGCCCTGCGTGGAAGACACTGATGCGCCGGGTGGATTCGGATATCACCACCGACAGCGCGCCCGTTCGAGCGGTGATGGCAAGGGCCGCCGCGTGCCGGGCGCCGAGCCCCGACTGCATCTCCTCGCTCGGCGGCCGGCCGGTGAGAAATGCGCCCGCCGACATGATGACCCCATCACCGCGGATCAGAAAGGCGCCGTCGATCTTGGCGAACTCCTTCATCGTCTCCTCGAGACTCGGATCGAGGATGTTGCGGTCCTCCTCTGCAATCCCGGCAAAGGGGTTTATGATGAGCTGCTGACTCTGCTCGCGCACCCGCTCGTAGTCACCCACCACGAAGAGCGCACCCACGGGCTTTCCCTCACGGCCCTCGACCGCGAGGTCTCCGGCGAGCTGCAGCACGCGGGTGAGCACGTGACGGTCCACCTGCCGCCCGAGCTGCTCCCCCTCGAAACTGATGGGAAGATCGAACTCGCTTCTGACGTGCGTCAGCCTGATGGAATCGAGGAAGCCGGAATCGGGACGGCCGAAGACGTTGACCACGAGGTCATCACGCTCGATATGCCGCTGGGAAAGCAGGAACAGGAGCGCAAAATGCACCTGCGTCGAACGGCGGAGCCCTCTGAAGGGGATCTCCACGATGTTCATGTTCTTTTCGTGCGCGGGCGAAAACTTGTTCTGGGTTCCGGAGACCACCAGGGCTCCGCTGCCCGCCGCGATTTCATAGACGTAGTCAGCATCGGGAATCGCATCGGCATGGACCACTACCCGCGAACGGTTGAACTGTCGTGCCATGTGCAGCCCGTGC
The DNA here is from genome assembly GCA_964402885.1 of uncultured Spirochaetaceae bacterium. Taxonomy (GTDB): domain Bacteria; phylum Spirochaetota; class Spirochaetia; order DSM-27196; family PWMO01; genus JAAAOH01. Next base: position 10,377 of record CAYOFA010000023.1, on the reverse strand, counting down.
GCAAGGGTCATGCGTGAGAGCTCCTGATCCTCGTACACGGCCCCTGCTTTCGGCCGGCTGACCGGACGCGTGAGCAGATCGTACACCTCCGAGGCTTCGCTCGCCCCGATGAGGCGCTCGTAGAGCACGGGGTCGCGCAGGCGCGCGGCGAACTCCCGCAGGACGTCGAGATGCTGATCCCGACTGCCGACGAGAAGCACGACGAGGTGCACCGGTTCGGCGCGGTTGGTGTCCCATTCGACGCCGTCGCGACTCAATCCAACCGCCGCGACGGTGGAAGCCATCGAGTCGATGATGGCATGGGGCATCGCGATGCCCTCACTCATGCGTGAGCTGATGGAGTCTTCCCGCTCGAAAACCCGTTGCCGGATCGACTCGAGATCGAGCCCGGGGAGGCGATTGCACACCGACCGCACGAGCTCGTCTACAGCATCATTCCGCTCCCGGGAGGAGAGAAATACAACACGGTCGGCCGTGAGGACTTCCGAAATCGTCATGGCGTCATGATGTCGTAATTTGCCACGCGCTGCTACCGGCCGCGCGGGGCGGCCGGCGGCGCGCGGCTACACCGCTACGGGGTGATGCGGCGCTCGACGGTCTCGCCGCGACGCACGATCGTCAGATCATCGCCCCGCTCACCGCGTTCGTTCAGTGCGCGGTAGAAGTCCTGCATGCTCTCCACGCTCCGGCCGTTCACCTCGGTGATCAAATCGCCCTGGCGAATTCCCGACTGCGCAGCCGGCGACCCCTGCACCGCGGCGCGTACGATGACGCCGCTGAGACGCCGACCGATGTCGAGGCGCTCGCGCAGCTCATCGGTGATGTTGATTACGTACATTCCGGGCCATACGCGGCTGAGCTGCTGCTGGAGCTCAGTCTCCGGGCGCCGCTGGGTGATATCGACGTTCACCCGGCGGGGACTGCCGTAGCGCACAAGGCCGAAATCAATGGATTGCCCCGGGCTCAGGTTCCCGACGATACGCGTGAGCTGATTGGCGTTCTCCACGTTCTCGCCGTTTGCCGAGGTTATGAAGTCCCCGGGGAGAATGCCGTCGTTGTCGGCGGGCGAGCCGGAATAGACATTGAACACCATGGCGCCGCTGGTATCGCCGAGCCCCATGTCCTCCCGGATGTTCGGATAGAGCTGCGGATTCGCATCGCCGATGGAGACACCGAGCCACCCGTAGACGACCTGGCCCTCCTCGATGAAATCATCCACGGCCTTCTCCACGTTGTTCGACGGGATGGCGAAGCCGATCCCGACGCTGCCGCCGGAGCGGGAGGCGATCCAGGTGTTAATGCCGATGATCTCACCGTTGAGATTGGCAAGCGCGCCGCCGGAGTTGCCGGGATTGATGGCGGCGTCCGTCTGAATGAAGTCGGTGATGTTGGAGACGGCCCGGCCCTGCTGCGGCGCCGAGCGCCCGAGGGCACTCACGATGCCGGCGGTAACCGTCGACTGGAAGCCCAGCGGATTTCCCACGGCAACCACCCAGTCGCCGACCTGCAGGTCGTTGGAGTCTCCGAAGGTGGCAACCGGAACGTCGCCCGATGCCTCGAAGGACAGAAGCGCGATGTCGAGGCGCCTGTCGGTACCCACAATCTTCGCGTCGAACTCCCGGTCGTCGTTAAGAACGACACTCACCTCATCAACTTCCGATACGACATGGGCATTGGTCACCGCGTAGGTGGTCTGCCCGTCGCGGCGAACGATAACGCCGGAACCGAGCCCCTGCCTGCGGTACTGGCGGCCGTCGCCGTCTTCCCCGTCGCCGCCGTCGGGACCGAAGAAGAACTCGAAGGGTGACTGCTGTTCCACGTCCACTACGTCAACGACGTTCACCTCCACGACCTCCGGGGCGACCTCCTGCGCAACCTCGCGGAAGGCATCCTGGAAACTGAGCGCCCGACTGCGGGCGGCATCGGTCGAGGATGCGGTCGTCTCGGACTCGGTCTCGACCGCGCTCTGAGAGCCAGCCGAGCCACCGCTCTCGGGCTCCGCCTGCCGTGAGCTCTCCCCCCCGCCGGCGGCCGACTCGCCTTCGGCCGGTGTCTCCGCCGTGCCGCTCCCGCAGGAAACAAGCACGGCCACGAGTATCATGGACACAAACGCGAACTTTCGTATGATTTTCATGGAAACCTCTGCTTTCGAATCGGATGGATACATCAATTCAAATGTAGTAAGACAAAACGCCTCCGGCTAATAACCCAAACCGGCTACAGAAGCTTCGTTGCACAAGCACCGAAACTATAATACGATTTCACAGTACCCCTTCGGCATAGTATGCTTTAAGAACACGGTACGCTTGATGAAGAGAGGAACAACATGAGCACTGCAAAGCAGGAACAGACCGGGACCCAAGCAGATATTTTTCAGAAGTGTTACGACTTCCGCGAGGCTGCCGACGCCCGGGAACACGGGATATACCCCTACTTCCGACCGATAGAGGAGTACCGCGGCGGACGGGTCGTAGCCGAGGGCCGAGAGCTCATCATGGCAGGCTCCAACAACTATCTCGGTCTTTCGCTCGATCCGCGTGTACGCGAAGCCGCGCAGGCGGCGATAGACGGCTACGGCGCGAGCTGCTCCGGCTCGCGGTTCATGAACGGCACGCTGAACATCCACGAGGAGCTCGAAGAGCGTCTCGCAGGTTTTGTCGGAAAAGAGTCGGCGCTGTGTTTCACCACCGGCTACCAGACGAACCTGGGGGCGATCTCCGCGCTCGTCGGCCGCGGCGAACACGTCATCACCGATAAACTCAATCACGCATCCATCATGGACGGCATCTTTCTCACCCAGGGAATGAACCACCGGGTGGGCGTGCATCGCTATAAGCACAACAACATGGAACAGCTCGAGGAGGTGCTCGCAGACATCCCGACCGACGAGCCCAAGCTCATCGTCACCGACGGCGTATTCAGCATGGAAGGCGATATCGCGAAGCTGCCGTCGCTGCGTGAGCTCGCCGACCGCTACGGCGCGCGCATCTATCTCGACGAGGCACACTCCATCGGTGTCGTCGGCGACACCGGCCGCGGGTCCCTCGAGCATTACCACGACACCGACCTCGCCGAGCTCGTCATGTGTACCTTCTCCAAGTCATTCGGCTCCATCGGAGGCTTCGTCGCCGGCGCTCACGAAGTCGTGGACTACATCCAGCACTTCGCCCGCTCGCTCATCTTCAGCGCGAGCATGCCTCCGGCAAACATCGCGGCGGTCATGAAGTCCCTCGAGATCATCGAGGAAGAGCCCGAGCGTGTCACACGCCTGCAGCAGATCGCCACCAAGATGCTCGACGGGTTCTCCCGCATCGGCTACGACGTGGGAACATCCGAAACCGCCGTCATACCGCTCATCATCGGAAACAACGAGAAGACCTTTGCGTTGTGGCAGTACTTCTACGAGAAGGGTGTCTACGTGAATCCGGTGATAAGCCCGGCGGTGCCGCCGAATCGGTCCCTCATCCGCACCTCCTACATGGCCATCCATGATGATGCGGACCTCGACCGAATTCTCGAGGTTGCCGAAGAGGGCGGGCGCAAGCTCGGCATCATTTAGCGCCCGCGGCAGCAGCGGCGGCCGCGTTCCCGGCCGCGACCGCGTTCCCGGCACCCCTACAATGTAATCACCACCCGGCCGCGCACGTGACCGGTTTCGCTTATGCGATGCGCATCAGGGATGCCGCGCAGCCCCGGAACGGTGGTGATGCTCGTGCGCAGCGAGCCCTCGGCGAGGTGCCCCGCAATGCGCTGAAGCTGGTACTGGTCGGGGCGCAGATGAAGCGCGCGAACGCGATGGGCGCCGATTCCCGCCGGGGCGGACACGGCGTCGAGGGAGACCACGATCCCGTGTCTGGCAAGAACATCGAGGGATCGCTCGGTCACTTCGCCCCCGACGGTATCGACCACCACATCCACCGCGCGGGTTGCCCGTTCGAAGTCCGCGGCGGCGTAGTCGATGGCCTCGTCGGCTCCGAGTGCGCGAATGAACTCCAGGTTGCGCTGAGACGCGGTGCCCACCACTTCCGCACCGGCAGCCTTTGCCAGTTGCACGGCAATGTGACCCACTCCGCCTGCCGCGCCGTGCACGAGCACGCGCCGCCCTTCGCCGACACGTCCGAGATCGAAGAGTGCCTGGTAGGCGGCGAGACCTCCAACCGGCACCGCAGCGGCGTGGGCGTGATCGACGGTGTCGGGCTTTTTCACCACCTGATCCATGGGGATGCGCACGAACTCAGCGTACGCGCCCCCTCTCGGAAAGTCGGCGAGCCCGAAGACCTCGTCACCCACCTCGAACTCACCGACGCGCCGGCCGCAGGCCACGACCGTTCCCGAGACGTCCCAGCCCGGGATGCCCGGTAGCGCGCGGTCTCCGCTCCACAACCCGACGCCTTCCCGTGTCTTCCAGTCGAGCGGACTGATGCCGATGGCCCGCACCCGCACTATCACGTCGTGAAGACGAGGCTCCGGCTGGTCGATTCTGATAAACTCCAGGACCCCGGCGTCTCCGAATCGCCGGATCGTCACGGCTTCCATCTGTTGTTCATCTACAACCGGCGGAGCCTTTCGTGTCTTACGGGAAAACATATGGCTTGCGTGACTATAGGTGATGAAATCCGATTTGTGCAAGCGGCCCTGCTATGAGTATATTGTTGATAGAAAAACTCATATCGAGGAGCGCACTATGAAACATGTTCCTCTTCTCGCCGGCTTGCTCGTTGCCCTGGCAGGGCTCCTGGGCGTGGCTCTGGCGGCAGGCGCACAGGAATCAGCCCCTTCCACACGGCAGATATCGATCGGCCGGGACGTCACGATAGAGGTCCAGCAGGGAGAGAAGGACTACCCGTTCGAGCTCTCCGAGCGCGAGTGGCGCAGCCGCCTCTCCGAGTTCGAGTATTACGTCCTCAGAGAGGACGGCACCGAGCGGGCCTTCGCCAATGAGCTCTACGACAACAAGGAGGACGGCATCTACTACTCGCGGGCTACGGGGCAACCCCTGTTCAGCTCGGAGCACAAGTACAAGTCGGGGACCGGGTGGCCGAGCTTCTGGCGCCCCATAGATCAGGATGCGGTGGACTACTACATCGACCGAAAGATGTGGATGCAGCGCATAGAGGTCACCGATTCCTCGAGCGGGTCACACCTCGGTCACGTGTTCGAGGACGGTCCCGAGCCGACGGGTCTGCGCTACTGCCTGAACTCGGCGGCACTGATCTTCGTTGCCGAAGGCGAGGAGCCCCCTCAGATCGTGAAGGATTACCAGGCCAGATTCGGCGAGTAGCCTGCTCACGCGAAATCGACCGCCGATCGGATCGAATATGACTGCACACCCCGTGTACGCACGGGGTGTTTTTGTTATATTTATGCGAGACTGCCGAGGAGGTCTTCATGAAGGTGAGATGGCGTGGCACGGCTCTCGTGGCTCTGGTGATAGCACTGGCCGGATGCGGTGGTGGCGAGGAGATCTCGGTCGAGGAAGCGGAAGGCCGACAGGATGTCGCCCGGAACGAGCTACTGGAGAAGACCGTTCGCAAGCCGGGCCCCGGTGACTGGGTGGAAGGTAGCATCGGCGGAACGTGGGTGTCCTCCATCAACAATGACCCCAAGACCTTCAACCCGGTCAACGTCACCGACTCGGAGACCGACTCGATCGTCAGCGTGCTCTACGACTACCTCGCCGACTACGACCCCTACGAGCGGGAGTGGACGCCGAATCTCGCCGACTGGGAGATCGAAGTCGACGAGGACGCAGGTACCCTTCGCGTGGTGTTCACCCTCCGCGACGACCTCTACTGGACGACTCCCGGCCAATCGGCCGAGGAGGGGGTGAAGGTCACCGCCGACGACGTCGTGTACTGGTACCGCGAAATCGCCGGAGATCCCGCGTTCCAGATGAGCTCGAACGCCCAGCAATACGTGGAAATGCCCGACGGCAGCACCGAGCGCATCACCGCCGAGAAGATCGACGAGCGCCGCTTCGCGCTGAACTACCCGCGGATCGTCGCGAATCCGCTGCTCTCCTCGAATATGGAGTTCGGCCCGCGCCACATTTACAAGCCCGCCAAGGACGAAGGCGGGGTGGAAGGCGTGCTCAACATCTACAGCGTTGACACAGAGGTCACCGAGATCCCGTCTCTCGGGCCCTACCACATCGTTGAGTACTCACCGGGCGTGCGCCTGGTGATGCAGCGAAACCCCACGTACTGGAAGCAGGACGAGTGGGGCAACGGCATCCCCTACGTCGAACGGGCGATCTACCGCATCGTCCCCGACCGCAACACCGAGCTCCTGCTCTTTCTCGACGGCACCAAGGATGTCTACAGCGCCCGCCCCGAGGACCTCGACCAGCTCCTGGGCAGCGAAGACCCTGACTACACCGTCTACAACGGCGGCGAGTCGCTGGGCTCCGCGCTGATCTCCTTCAATCAGAATCCGGAGAATCTCGATCCGGCGAAGTATTCCTGGTTCGCTCAGAAAGAGTTCCGCCAGGCGATGAGCTCACTTCTCAACCGCGAGCGCATCGTGCGGCAGGTGTACCGCGGGCTCGCCGCGCCGGCGCATCACTTCTTTGCCCGGGCAAACCCGATGTTCAACCCCGATATCGAGCTCGAGTACACCTATGACCCCGAGCGCGCCGTGGAGCTCCTCGCCGAAATCGGCATCGAGCAGGACGACGAGGGTATCATGCGGGATGCCGATGGGAACCCCATCGAGTTCGACATCAACATGGGCGCGGAAAGCACGCTCGCGATCGATATGGCAAACATTTTTGCCGATGAGCTGGATGAGGTCGGCATAACGCTCAACGTGCGGCCCATCGACTGGCAGGCCCTGATCGAGCGCATGACGAGCACCTACGACTGGGATGCGGTGACCATCGGCCTGGGAAGCAACTACTGGCCGACCGGTGGTTCCAACGTGTGGCCCTCCCACGGGAATCTCCATCTGTGGCATCCGCTGCAGGAGGAGCCCGCGACCGAGTGGGAGGCCCGCATCGATCGGCTGTACAACGAGGGCAAGTTTACCATCGACGAGGAGCAGCGCAGGGAGATCTACGACGAGTATCAGAGCATCATCCTCGAGCAGCTTCCGGTCATCTATACCGTGCACACCCTGTCCTTTCTCGGAGTGCGGGACAAATGGGCGAACGTCTACTACGATACCCTCGGGGGCCTCGAGACCGAACGCGTCTTTCTCGAGGACGAGGAGTAAGCAGAGCTCCCGGCAGAGCTCATAAGTGATGAAACGACGACTCATACCGCTTCTGCAACAGGCAGGACGCCCGCTCATGCCGATGTTCGGGAAGCTCTACGCATTCCGCGGGCGACATCCGCTTCTGGTATTCATCATCACGCGGGCGGTGTCCATGGTGGCCATCCTGCTCGTGCTCGGCCTGCTGGTATTCGGGCTCATGTCGCTGTCGCCGGGGAACATCGTGGACAACTATGTGCGCAGCCAGATGCTGATGCAGGCGGAGTTCCGGCAGCAGGACAATACCTACAGCGAGGAAGCGATCGAGGCCGCGAAGGAGCGGCTCGGGCTCAACGATCCCTTCTACGTGCAGTACGGACGATGGCTGAAGCAGGTATTCGTCGACCATGATCTCGGCAGGAGCCTGATCTCCCGCGCCCCCATTCTCTTTCTCGTGCGCGACCGGATGGTGAACTCTCTCATTCTCAATCTGATCTCACTGTTCTTTCTCACCATCATCTCGTTCGGGCTCGGGATATACTTCTCCTCCAAGGTCGGCACGCGCGTCGACCTCGCGGCGACCTTTACGGCCCTGTTTCTCCACGCGTTTCCGGGTATTCTCCTGCTCATCCTGCTGCAGCTCCTCGCCTACGTCTCGGGCATCTTCCCCATCACCGCCTACCCGGACTTTCCCTTTCAGGAGGCGCCGACCCGGTTCGTGTTCAGCTACGTCCACCACATCATTCTCCCGCTCATCGGCGCCTTCCTCGGCGGAATCGGCGGGACCATGCGGATGATACGGGCAACCATGCTCGATCAGCTCGGAAAGCCCTACATCACGTCCCTGCGAAGCCGCGGCGTGCCGGAGCGCCGCGTATATCTCGCGCACGCCTTCAGAAACACGCTGAACCCCTACATCACCTCGAGCGCAAACCTCTTCGCAGGGCTCTTCTCCGGCTCCCTCATCCTCGAAATCATCTTCTCCTACCCGGGGATCGGGCGGCTGATGTACGAGGCGGTGCGGCAGGAGGACATCAATCTCGTGCTCGCGAACATCATGTTCATCAGCTTTCTGATTCTCCTCGGCATGGTGGTCGCGGATATCCTGCTCGCGGTGGTCGACCCCCGCATCAAGTACGGGAGCGAGTGACGGCATGCGGCGCTTTCTCTACCGGCTGTTCAGACGAAAAGTAGCTCTCGTCTCGGTGATCGTCCTCATCATGCTCTACGGCGGAATGTTCTTTGCCGAGTTCATCTCCCCCTACGAGCATACGACGGTGTTCGAGGAACACGCCTATCATCCGCCGAACGTCCGGCTCTACTCCGAGCGTCTCGGCTTCCGGCCCCAGGTTCAGAAGACGATCCTCGTCGACCAGATAAACTATCGCTACCTCCGCCTCGCGGATGTCCACGTGCCGATAAAGCTCTTCGTGCGCGGACCCGAGTACAAGCTGTGGAACCTCATCCCGATGAACGTCCACCTCTTCGGCACGACCGAGCCCTACCAGGCAGGCGAAACGTGGGAGGACGGCGGGCAGACCTATCCGGTCTACCTCTTCGGCGCCGACAATCTCGGGCGGGATCTCTTCTCGCGGGTGCTCTACGGCTCACGCATCTCGCTCACCATCGGGTTCCTCGGGATCGCCATCTCCCTCACCCTGGCCATCATCTTCGGGGGCCTTGCGGGGTACTACGGCGGGGTCACCGACTGGATCATCATGCGGGTCGCCGAGCTCTTCATCCTCGTGCCGGGATTCTACATGATCCTTTTTCTGCGGTCCATCCTCTCACGTGATCTGAACTCGGGGCAGGCCTTCATCATCATTACGGTCATTCTGTCGCTCGTCGGCTGGCCGGGGAGCGCCCGGCTCATTCGCGGGCTCGTGCACAGCATAAAGCGGGAGGACTTCATTACCGCGGCGCAGCTTCAGGGGGTGCCGCCGCTCGTCATCATCTTCAAGCAGATCATCCCCCAGATGTCGTCCATCCTGATCGTCAGTATCGCCCTCGGCATTCCCGGGTTCATCCTCGGCGAGACCGTTCTCTCCTATCTCGGGCTCGGCATCGTGGACCCCGCGGTGAGCTGGGGCTCCCTGTTGAATCGGGAGGTAACCTCCCTCACGAACCTCAGTAACTTTCCGTGGTTCCTCTACCCCGGGCTCTTCCTCCTCATCACAACGCTTGCGTTCAACTTTCTCGGCGATCTCCTACGGGACGTCTTCGACCCTTACTACCGGGAGAAATCGGGCTGATGAGTTTGCTCGACGTCAGGAATCTGCACATCGATTTTGCCACCGAGAAGGGGCTGCTCCACGCAGTCCGGGGCGTGGACTTCGCCCTCGAGGAGGGTGAGGTACTCGGGATCGTCGGGGAGAGCGGCTCGGGGAAGAGTGTCACCGCGCACTCCACGATGCGCCTGCTGCCGCCGAACGCGCAGTACGCAGGCGGTGATGTGCTCTACCGGGGAGAATCGGTATTCGGCTACGGGTACGAGCGCCTGCGCGGCTTTCGCGGGCGGGAGATCGGCGTGATCTTCCAGGAGCCCGGCCGATCATTCGATCCCATCTACTCCATCGGAAAGACCATGGCGGAAACCATTCGCGCGCATGAGCCCGAGCTCACCGACGAAGAGATCCACGAGAAATCGATCCGGCTGCTGCAGGAGACGAACGTCCCATTCCCCGAGGACCGGCTTTCGAACTTCCCGCATCAGTTCTCCGGCGGCCTGCTGCAGCGTATCATGATCGCCCTCGCCCTCGCCTCCGACCCCAAAGTGCTCATCGCCGACGAGCCGACGACCTCCCTCGATGTCACGATACAGGCGGGCATCATCGACCTCCTGATCCGCCTCAAGGAGGAGCGAAACCTCTCCATCATCTTCATAACGCATAACCTGGCGCTGATATCCGGAATCGCCGATCGCATCGTGGTGATGTACGCGGGGCTCGTCATGGAGCAGGGACCGACGAGCGAAGTTCTCGCCGCCCCCCGGCATCCCTACACGCGCGCGCTTCTGAACTCCATCCTCGATCTCGGACAGCACTACACCGACACGCCCATCACCGCGGTTGCCGGGACGGTACCCGATCCCCTCAGCCCGGATGCCGGCTGTCCCTTCGCCCCGCGATGCCCCCTTGCCGAGGCCGCCTGCCGGGAGGCGATTCCGCCCTTCATGCAGGACGGCCA